>DATDJX010000036.1:0-13459 GCA_036520275.1 Asanoa sp. | reverse complement strand
CAACGGCACCTGGCAGACCGAGGGGAACAAGAAGCGCTGGGAGAACAAGATGATCGGGGACGGCGGCTGGTCCGGCTTCGACGTCACCCGCCCAGAGTTCCGGTTCCACACCTTCACCGGCGTCTCGATCGACGTCAACTTGAACAACGGCACCATCGCCGACTGGATCTTCGCGGGCGGGGGCCAGATGGGCCGCGACGCTGGCACCAACTTCTACGCACCGGTGATCAGCGATCCCAAGGTCAGCGGCACGATGTTCGCCGGCACGGGCGTGACGGCCTACCGCACCACGACGTCCGGGCTCGGTACCCGAACGCTCCCACAGGCGAACGCGGTCTGCAACGAATGGACCGGAAGTTCGCAGACCGGCGCCGAATGTGGCGACTTCGCGCGGCTGGGGCGCACCCCACTGACCGACCCCGCGTGGGGCGACCGGGCCGGCCCGGCGATGGCCGCGATCGAGCGGACCACGGCCGACACGTCGACGGCCTGGGCGGCCACCGGCTCCGGCCGGGTGTTCATCACGAGGAACGTGGACGCCGCACCGGTCGAGGTGACGCACGACGACCAGGGCAGGGAGATCCGCACGGCGACCGAGGTGGCCTGGACCCGCCTCGACGACGACGCGCTGACCCCGAACCGGTTCGTCAGCAGCATCCACGTCGACCCGGCCAACCCCAACCACGCGTGGATCTCGTACAGCGGCTTCGAGTCGAACACTCCGGGCCAACCGGGGCACGTCTTCGAGGTCACGTACGACCCTGGCACCGGGACCTCGACCTGGGCGAACCGGTCGTACGACCTGCGCGACATCCCGGTGACCGAACTGGTGCGTGACGACGTGACCGGCGACCTGTACGCCGGCACGGACTTCGGCCCGCTGCGCCTGGCGGCCGGCACGACCACGTGGACGTCGGCCGCACCGGGCATGCCGAACGTCGAGATCACCGGCCTGACCATCCTGCCGCAGCAACGAATCCTCTACGCCGCCACGCACGGGTTGAGCGCATGGCGGTTGAACCTCAACTGATGCTCCGGCACGCACAACGTGCGAGGGGCCGTCTAGGCGGCCCCTCGCCCTATCCCACCGCGGCTGCCCGCGCGGGGCGGACGCTCGGCGCGGCTTTCATCGTGTTGGCCTTCACCGCGCCGCTGCTGCTCCTGGTCGGCGGCTCGCTGCGGCGGCCGGGGTCGCCGCCGCCCACCCGGCCGGAGCTCGTCCCCGACCGGGTGACGACCGAGGGATACGCCACCGCGCTCGAGCTCGGCGGCCTGCTGCGCGCGTCGGTCAACTCGCTCGTCGTGGTCGCGGTGGCCGTCCCGGTCGGCGTGCTGGTCGCGTCGCTGGCCGGCTTCGCGCTGACGAGGGTGCCCCGCAGGATCGCCGGCGTGGTGGCCGCGGCCTCGCTCGGCGCCCTCATGGTCCCGACCACCGCGCTCCTCGTGCCCAGGTTCGCGCTGTTCCGCGCCGTGGGTTGGACCGACACCCTGTTCCCGTTGATGGCCCCGGCGCTGATCGGCACGTCCCCGCTCTACCCCTTGGTGTACTACCTCGCGTTCCGGGCCGTGCCCACCGAGCTCTACGACGTGTGCCGGCTGGAGGACGTCTCCCCCATGCGGACGTGGTGGCGCGTCGCGATGCCGCTGGCGCGGCCCGTCACGGCCGCGATCGCGGCGCTGACGTTCGTGGTCACCTGGGCGAACTTCCTCGACCCACTGGTGTACGTCTACGACCGGGAGAGGTTCACGCTGCCGCTGGCGCTGCGCTCGCTGGCCACCCTCGATCCCCCGAACGCTCCCGTCTTCCTCGCGGGCGCCGTGCTCGCGACCGCCCCCGCGCTGCTGGTATTCGCCATGGCTCAACGCACGTTCCTCGGACATCCCGGAAGGACTCGACGGTGAACGATCCCCACCGGCTCCTCGCAGCCACTCTCGGCGTGGCCCTCCTCGCGACCGGCTGCACCGGCAGCGACCCGAAGCCCCCCGTCAAGCTCCTCGTTTCCGGCGCGCCCGAGGAGATCGCGGCCTTCCGGGCGCTCGCCCAGGCGTACCAGGCCAAGAACACGGGCTCGGCGGTGCAGATCATCGAAGCCGGCAGCGCGGGCGACCTCATCACCCGGCTGTCGACGTCGATCGCGGGCGGGGCGCCACCCGACGTCTTCCTCATCAACTACCGGGCGTACGGGCAGTTCGCCGGCAAGGACGCCATCGAGCCGGCGCAGGAGCGCCTGGACTCATCGGAGATCATCGAGCCCGGTGACTTCTACCCGGTCGCGATGGAGGCGTTCCAGTGGCGCGGCCGGCAGCTGTGCATGCCGCAGAACGCGTCCAGCCTGGCGGTCTACTACAACAAGGGCCTGTTCGCCAAGTACGGCGTGCCCGAGCCGAAGGCGGGCTGGGCCTGGAATGACCTGCTCGCCACCGCGTCCGCGCTGACCCGGGACGCGAACGGCAAGCCGGTGAACGCCGGGGAGGCGGACGCCGGCGGACGCACGGCGGTGGTGCACGGACTCAGCGTCGAGCCGGTCATGATCCGGGTGGCACCGTTCGCCTGGTCCAACGGCGGCGAGGTCGTCGACGACCCCCAGCACCCGACGCGTTTCACGCTCGAGGATCCCGCCACCCGGGAAGCGCTGCGCAACTTCGTCGACCTGCGCCAGGCGTACGGGGTCGTGCCGACCGACCAGGAGGCCGAGGCGGAGGACGAGGAGTCGCGCTTCGTCAACGGTCGGCTTGCCATGATCATGTCATCGCGACGGGTCACCACCACGTTCCGCACAATCACCGGGTTCGACTGGGACGTGGCGCCCCTGCCGACGTACGGCACGCCGGCGAACATCCTGCACTCCGACGCGTACTGCATCACCCGCGGCGCGGCCGACAAGGACGAGGCGTGGCGCTTCGTCGAGTTCGCGATGAGTCCGCAAGGGCAGCGCATCATCGCGGCGACCGGGCGTACGGTGCCGTCCAACGTCGAGGTGTCCCGATCGCCCGCGTTCCTCGATCCCGCGCAACGGCCGAAGAACGGGCACGTCTGGCTGGACGCCATCCCCGTGCTGCGGCGGGTGCCCACCGTCTCCACCTGGCCGGAGATCGAGGACGCGACGAGCGGCCTGCTGGAGAACGCGATGTACCGCGGGGACCCGATCGACAAGGTGATCGCCGAGCTCGACGCGACGACGCGGCCGCTGTTCGCGCGCGCCGAGGCCCCATGAGCGCGCGGGCGGACCCGGAGGGTGCCGAGAGCGGAACCTCACCGGCCGGACTGGCGCTGCAGGGCGTCCGTGCCGCCCGGGGCGGGGTCGAGGTCCTGCACGGGCTCGACCTCGCGGTCGTCAGCGGCGAGTTGCTCGTCGTGCTCGGCCCGTCGGGTGGCGGCAAGTCCACGCTCCTGCGCGTGGTCGCCGGCCTGGAGCCGGCGACGGCCGGCCGGGTGATCATCGCGGGGAGGGACGTCACGCGGCTTCGCCCCGGCCGGCGCGACGTCTCGATGGTGTTTCAGTCGTACGCCCTGTTCCCGCACCTGTCCGTTGCCGACAACATCGCGTTCGGCCTGGTGCGCGACACCCCGCGACGCGTCGCGCGCGAACGGGCCGCGCGGGCCGCGTCCACGGTGGGCTGCGGCGACCTGCTCGACCGCCGCCCCGACCAGCTCTCCGGAGGGGAACGGCAACGGGTGGCGCTGGCCCGGGCGCTGGTGCGCGAACCCGCCGTGTTCCTGCTGGACGAGCCACTGTCCAACCTGGATCTGGAGCTGCGGGTGGAGACCCGCGGCGAGCTGAAGGCACTGCATGACCGGGTGGGCGCCACGATGATGCACGTCACGCACGACCAGGTCGAGGCGCTGGTCCTCGGCGACCGCATCGCGGTGCTGCGTGACGGTCGGCTCGAGCAGGTCGCGACGCCCAAGGAGATCTGGCGTGCGCCGGCCACCACCTTCGTGGCCCGCTTCGTGGGCACCCCGCCGATGAACCTGCTCCCCGGCGACGGCCCGCTGCGCCCACCGCACACGACCGCCGACCCCGGTCGCCTCGTCGGGTTCCGGCCGGAGGCGGTGCGGCTCGCGGCCGGCAGCGGCGAAGCCGGTGGCGGCTCCGTCGGCACGGTCGAGCGCGTCGACGTCGTCGGCGAGGACGCACACGCCTACGTGCGCGTCGGCTCGCTCCCCGTCGTGGCCAGGGTGCCCGCCGCCGGGCGCCCCGCCGTCGGCGACACGCTCGCCGTCTCGGTCACCTGGACCGACGCCCACGCCTTCGACGCCCGCACGGGCCGGCGCATCACCGCCCGGTGAGGACGCAGCGGGCACCGGGCGAACGGCGCCAGCTCGCGCTGATGCTGGCGCCGTACGTCGTCGGGCTGGTCGGGCTCGTGCTGCTGCCGGCGGCCGTGACGCTCGGGCTGGCGTTCACCGAGTACGACCTCATCCGCGCGCCGGAGTGGATCGGGCTACGCAACCTCGACGACCTCCTGGACGACCGCATCTTCCGCACCGCATTGACCAACTCGGCCGTCTTCGCGCTCTTCGCCGTGCCGGCGCGCCTGCTCATCGCGCTCGGTCTCGCGCTGCTGCTCCATCGACGAATGGCCGTGGTCGGGACCGCCCGCACGGCGGCCGCGCTGCCCACGGCCGTGCCGGAGATCGCGTACGGGCTGCTGTGGCTATGGCTCCTCAACCCGCTGTACGGGCCGATCAACCAGGTGCTGCAACTCGGCGGCCAGAACGGACTGACGGTCTTCGGCCGCACACCGCCGCAGTGGCTGACCGACCCGGTCGACGCGCAGGCGGCGATCATCGTGATGAGCCTCTTCACGATGGGCGAGACCTTCATCATCCTGCTCGCCGTTCGGCGCGCCCTGCCGGAGGAGCTGTACGAGCTCGCGGCGCTCGAGGACGCCACCGGCTGGGACGTTTTCCGGCGCATCACGTTCCCGTTGATGGCGCCCGCGCTCGGCCTGCTGCTCCTGCGCGACACGATCGCGAGCTTCCAGGTGTCCCTCGTGCCCGCGCTGGTCGTGACCGAGGGTGGTCCGCCGCCCTACGCGACGACGTACCTGTCGCTGTTCGTCTACCGCAACGCGTTCGAGTACCTACGCTACGGCTACGCCGCGGCGGCCACCCTGGTCATGCTGGCGTTGACGCTGGTCGCCGTCGCCCTCCAATGGCGCTTCATCCGCCGCGCCCAACGCGTGTACGGCCTGTAGTAGCCGACGATGGTCACCGGGACGGTGGCGGTCGCCGTTTCCTGGTCCGGCGCGGGTCGTTAGCCTGCTGAGGTCCGTACCCCCGACGCAGCAGCAACCGTTTCCCCCCGATTTGATCTGTCTGGACGTGTTATGTCCCTTCAGGCCCGACGTCAGGCGCTGGCGGCCCTGCTCGGCTGCGTCCTGGCCACCGCCGGCTGCACCGCGAAACAAGCGCCGCAGCCAGCTTCCGAACCCGCGACCGGTCTGGGTCGGACGCCGACCAGCACGGTTCTGCCACCGGCCAAGACCACCGTTGTCGCGGCAACGACGTCCGTACGTTTCGCCGTGGCGACCAGCGTTGCGCTCTACCGACAGGCGCCGGCCGCCGTGCTGATCGGCGACGGCGACGATGCCAGCCTGCCTGCGGCGAGCGCGACGGCGGTCAAGCTGGGCGTACCCCTGCTGGTGACGCCGAAAGCCGGTGCGCCCGCCGACGGCGACGACGTACGCGCCGAGCTCGGTCGCCTCGCGGTGCGGACCATCGTGCCCGTCGGCGCCGCGGCGACCGAGTGGGCGCGTGCCCCCGTGCCCGCGGCAGGCGGCCAACCGGTGACCGTCACGACAGCCGGACCAGACGCGGCGGTGCCCGACGTCCGTCCGCCGGCGCCGCTCGCGCAACTGCTGGTGCTGGCGCTCGACCAGCCCAACAGTCGGCCGGCCCTCGCCACGGCCCGGGCCAGCGGCGCGCGGGTACTGGTGACGGCGCATTCCGATCCCAGGACCGATCGCAAGGTCATCGCGTTCCTCGCCGGCAAGCCCGCGGCGTACGTGCTCGCTCTCGGCAGCGCGTTCGGTCCCGCCGAGCGCCTGCGCTACCGGATCGACAGCGCCGCGACCGGAGCCCAACTGCCCGGTGGAGGTCAGGTGCTGTTCCCGGGCCGGCGCATGGTTGCCCTATATGGACATCCGGGCGATCCGCGGCTCGGTTCGCTCGGAGAACAGTCCCTCGACGCGGCGATCGTCCGCGCGCGTCGGGTCGCCGCCTCCTACAAGCCGCTCGTGAAGGAAACGGTTGTGCCGGCGTTCGAGATCATCGCCACCGTCGCGTCCGGCTCGGCGGGACCGGACGGGAACTATTCCAGCGAGGCGCCCGTCGCCCAGCTGCGGCCGTGGGTCGACGCCGCTCGCCGGGCGGGCATCTACGTCGTGCTGGACCTGCAGCCCGGGTACACCGACTTCCTGACCCAGGCCAAACGGTATGCCGAGCTGCTCGAGGAACCGCACGTCGGGCTCGCGCTGGACCCGGAATGGCGGCTCAAGCCCGGCCAGCGGCACATGGTGCAGATCGGCTCCGTCAGCGCCATCGAAATCAACCGGACAGCCGACTGGCTCGCCGCGCTCACCCGCGAGCATCGGCTACCGCAGAAGGTGCTGATGCTCCACCAGTTCCGGCTCGACATGATCACGAATCGGGCCACCGTTCGCACCGACCACGACGAACTTCGGGTGATCGTCCACGCCGACGGGTTCGGCACGGCGGGGCAGAAGTTCGATACGTGGCATGCGATGCACGTCGACGCTCCCCCGAACCTGTGGTGGGGATGGAAGAACTTCTACGACGAAGACCTGCCCACCTTCACTCCAAAGCAGACCGTCGCCGTGAAACCATCACCGGTCTTCATCTCGTATCAGTAGCCCGCCGCGTTCACGGTGATACGAGCCGAGCCCGCGGGCGCCGACTCCGGGACAGACGGATCCGATCCGCACGTCGATCGGCCGGCAAGCTCCGGCGTCGCCGGGCTCACGGACACCCGTACGCGCCGATGCGGGGTCCGGAGAGTTGTCATGCCGCCCTGGCCGTGGATTGGGCATCACGCCAATGTCTGCGAACCGGACGTGCGTCCGTGGCGACGAGCGTAACCTCGCACCTGAGCGACGAGCGAACCACATCTTTCTGGGGTTGGGATGAGTCACCGAACGCGCGCGGTCAGTAGCCCGGCGACCGCGGTGGGCGCCGGTGCGGAAGGTGCCCGCAGCGTCGGATTCGCCGCGATGTTCGCCGCTACCCTCGGGGCCGCCGCCCTGGGCGCCGTCGCGATCTGGCGGCTCGCCATCCGCCGGGTCGAGATCGGGCGGATGCACATCGGCGAACTCGAGGTGGACGACCTTACCGTGCGGCGTCTTCACGTGCAGGAACGCGACTGACGCGGACAAGCCGGGCACGTCGACCTGGTGCGACCGGTGTGTGAGGGCGGAACGCCGGGCGCTGACCGCCCTCGTGTTCACTTTGGCGGTGGATCGTCAGCGGCTGAGCAGCATCGCGCACTCGCACCACCCGATCGCGGCGCCGATCTTTGGTGTCAACGTCAACCGGCTTCTCCGCCGGGCCGACCGGCAACCGGCGGCACGCATTCTCGACCTCGGCTGTGCAGAGGCGGCATGGGCACTGCAGGCCCTCGCCCACTTCCCCGACGGCCACGCGGACGCCGTCGACATCAGCCCGCACGCCCTCGAACGCGCCGAGGCCGCCGCTGCCGAGCGTGGGCTCGCCGACCGGCTGACGCTGCACCAGCGCGATGCCCGCACGTACCCGCCCGACGGCGACTACGACCTGGTGCTGTGCGTCGGGTCCTCACACGCCTTGGGCGGCTTCGCCGGGACGCTGGAGCTGGGCGGGCGGCACGCGCGTCCCGACGGCGTCCTGGTGGTCGGTGAATGTTTCTGGCAGGTGGCACCGACTCGCGAGGCGCTGGTCGCGCTCGACGCGACTAAGGAAGACTTCACCGACCTCGCCGGCCTGATCGACGTCGCTGAACGCGCCGGTTGGACGCCGGTGTACGCCCACGTCAGCGACGCCGCCGAGTGGGACGACTACGAATGGTCGTGGACCGGCTCGCTCACCGAGTGGGCGCTGGACAATCCCGGCCATCCCGACGCCACCGATGCCCTCGCTCTCGCCCGGGAGCACCGTGGCCAGTGGCTGCGCGGGTACCTCAACGTGTTGGGCTTCGTGACGTTGGTGCTGCGCCGCATCTGACCCTCGGTGTCCCTGCTCGAGGGCGACCACACCGGCGCAGCGGGACCGATCGGCGCCGCGCAGGCGCGATTGAGCCGCGGTCGGTCGCGCCCGTCCTCCACGCGAGGCCGTCGGCAGCGCTTGGGTGCATCGCCTATGCTGGGTTCATGCCGCACTCGTAGGGCCGCCGACCTCGCCTGTATCTCGTCACGCGTGCCGATCTTCCGCCGGGTGACCAGGCCGCCCAACTTGCGCACGCCGCACTCGACCTCGCAGCGACCCATCCTCACCTGATCGAGGGCTGGCGCCGCACGTCCAACACGATCGTGCTGCTGGCGGCCCCGAACGAGCTGGCCCTGACCTGGCTGCACGCCGATGCCGTCGCCGCCGGACGCGCCGCCGTCGCCGTACACGAACCCGACCTGCACGGCAGCCTAACGGCCGTCGCTCTGGAGCCGGCCGCGCACCGGCTCGTCGCTCACCTCCCGCTCGCCCTTAGCCGCGGGCGAGCGCTCGACCGTTCGACGGACGAGGGGAGGTGACAATTATGACCACGGTGACCTCTGGGACCGACGCCGACCTGCGAACCCAGCTCGTCGAGCTGGCAGCGGAGCGTGACGCGCTCAAGGCGCAGGTCGAGGGAGATCTGCCGAGCGCGACGCGGTGGCTGCAGCGCAAGGTCTGGCGGCAGGCCGCGGCGCTTGACGTGCTGAACCGACGCGTCGTCAGCCAGCGGTTCGTGCTGCGCACGCTCGACGGCCTCGGTCGCTCGCTCAGCGCGGACGAGTACCGGGCCGCCCGCGACGCCACCGCGAACGCGGATGTGCGCGAGCGCATCGACGGTGCAACCACCGACGACGCGCCGGCGTCCTAACAGAGGTGGGCGGCTGCACGGCCGCCCACCTCGCTCTGCCCCAGATGCCCGATGGCCGGGCAGCCGCCTCTAAAGCGGCCCGTTGCGGGTTCGATTCCCGCCTGGGGCGCCACGTGCTCTTCTGGCTCCGCTGGCCGCGACGGTGGGCGGACTAGTCACCGGTCGCTGCGCCGGCATCGAGCCGCCGCTGGAGCAGACGCCGCAACGGGATCGAGTCGCCGTCCCGACCACCTTCGCCGACGATCAGCGGCGGCGGCTGCGGTCGGACATCCGCGCCGGCGAGCCGCGCCCGTACGGAGTTGGGGACGCCGAGCACATAGAACTCGCCCTCGGTGTCCACGGCCAGCGAGCGGCTGCGGTCGAGATACCAGCCGCGCAGCTTTGTGCGGTACCGGCCGCGGCCGCGGTAGGCCGGCGCGGTCAGCGCGGTCGGTGCCAGGCCCCGCTCGCTCGCGAGTCGCACGAACGTCGCGATGAGCCGCCGCGCCTGTTTCACCTCCGCGGCCTTGCGCTCCTGCAGCGCCCGGGCATGGACGTCGACCGCCCGCCGGCGCTGCTCCCGCCAGGCCGCACCCGGGTCGGAACCCATGACCGGACCTTACGCCGGCGCGACGGTCACGGCATCCAGGTGGCGGCCGGTAAGACGGTCCTGGTGCCACTGCCGCCAGGGTCGGGCGCATGACCGCTCCGCCGGCAACCGCGCCGGGCCGATCCTGCTCAACCCGCGGGAGCGTCCCGCTCGGGATCGCGAGCTGGGCCCAGGCCTGCCAGGCAGCGCCGGCTAGTCGAGTAGCCGGTCGCACACCTCGTGAACGGCGGCGGCGAACGTACCGGGTCGTGGCTCGACTCGGACGTCGTCGGCCAGGAACTGGGCCGTGCTCTCGTGGCAGGTCACCACGAAGTGGCGGGCGCCCCATGGGGACCAACCCGGGTCGGGGAACGCTCGACGGTTGTAGGTTTGCAGCCGCTCCGCCCATGGTGAGTCGCGTATCTCGTAGAACCCGTAGCTGATGTCCCGCAGTCGCGGGTCGCCCCCTGTGGCCTCGTCGTTGGGGTAGCCGAACAGCGACTGGGATCAGTGCGCGAAGGTCACGATGGCCGGGCCGACGCTCCGGTACTGCCGATCGACCACCAGCAGGACGAGTACCGCCTCCGCCTCGTCTGTGTGGAACAACATCTCGCCGGAGCCCGACGGTTGAGGACGCCAGCCGAGGTCGAGGTCGACGACCTGGTCAGCCCGGATGCCGTCGGCCGGGTCAATGCTCAGCACCGGCACAGTATGTCGGATCTGGGCTTGTCCGGGAGTCAGCTCGGGTCTCAGCGAGCGGCTCCGTCTCCTATCCGCGTCGGTCTCGCGGCGGATGTGCGGTGACGCGCTGTTCGGGCGTGGCCAGCAGCGCTTCGATGAGGTCACCCGCCGCGACCGTGCCGCCAGCGGCGGTGATCGCCTCACCGAGCTCGCGGGCCCGCTGGCGCAGCTGCGGGCTGCGCAACACCTGCGCCACGGCCCGCCGCACCCGGCGTGGCGAGGGACGACCAGTCCGCAGATCGAGTCCGACACCAGACCACGCCACCCGGCGGGCGACCTCGGGCTTGTCGAGCGACCCGCCGGCCACGACGAGCGGCACGCCTGCCTCAACCGCCGCCAACACGCCACCCCAGCCGCCGTTGGTCACCATGACGTCGACCAAAGGCAGCAACTGGTCGTACGGGAGGTACGGCGCCGCCCGCACGTTGTCGGGCAGCGGCTCGATGATCGACGACGGCAATCCGCCGGTGGTGCAGACCACCAGCGGCTCTTGGCCGGCAAGGCCGGCGCTGGCGGGTCGGAGCAGGTCGGCCGGATCGAGATTCAGGGTTCCTTGTGTCACGTGGACGATCGGCCGCCCAGCGGCACGGGCTACGGACAGGTCGGGCCACCACGACGGAAGCTGGGCTGCCGATTTCGGCGGGTCAGCTGAAGCGAGGCGACCGACGAAGTGCACGTGTGGGGGCAGATCCGGGCGTGGGTACTCCAGGCCGGGAACGCCCTGCGCCACGACGAGGTATGGAGAGAAGAGGCTGTCCGGCCCGTCGACGGGCGACGGCGCGAGGCCGACGGAGGCACGCATCCTGGAGTTGAGCGAAGTACCGAACCTCCGGTAGAGCTCGCGGGCGATCCGGCGTAACACGGCGTCCCGAGCACGACCGATGGGCCCGGTCGCCGGCCTGACCGGCACACCGCCCGGGGGCAGGTGTTTGCTCGTCATGCTCAACGGGATTACCATCACCGACGCCCACGGTGTGCCGAGCACCTCACCCGCGAGGGCCGCCCCTAAAGCAAGCTGATCGGCCACGATCAGGTCAAAGGGCTGCTGCCGGGCGGCGGCCAGGATGTCCTCGGCCTGCCCGCTGCTCGTGCCGAACAGGACGTACCTACTGACGATCAGCGCACCCCGTAACCCCCTTCCGTATCCGACGTTCGGAAACGTGGCGGCCAGGTTGGCGTCGTCGAAGTCTGGCGGACGTGTCCAGGGCACCCAGGAGGCTCCCGCGGTAACGAACTGGTCCGCGTACTTGGCGCCGGTGTAGCCGGCGACGTAGTGGCCGCGGCGGACCAACTCGGCCGCGACGGCCGCCATGGGAGCCACGTGGCCGGCGAAGGGCATCGAACTCACCAGGATCCGCGCCATACCGCCTCCCCATGCGCCGACCGGCCTCAAGCACGCGCCTCCATCGTGGACTACCGCCGGACGGACGTCCACGTGTCGCCGGCGCGCGAAACCCCCTTGCGGCGGGCGGGTTCCCAGTCACGGCGCTGCGTCATGTCCAGCACCCGTAGCGCGCCCGACCGCTCGGGTCAGTCCCCCGCAGCCGACGCAGTCCTCATCGGCACGGCCGCCGATGACCAGATTCGTCGCGGCGGCGCTCCCGGAGATCGGCTCGGGAGCCGCGGATCCGCCCGCCCCGGGACGGAGCGACGCTCCGTTCTTTTGGCCGATGTGCGGCGCGGCGCGCTCCCTAGGCTGAAACCGTGCTGCGAGACGACCTGCGAACGCTGTGGACCGAACCACGGCCGCCCGAGGCGCCCGGCCGGGTGTGGCGGGACTGGGCGCTGCTCGCCGCGGGATTCGCCGGTGTGCTGCTGGAGGCCACGCTGCGCGATGACGTCGTGTGGCGGCCGGTGGCGATTGCGGTCGCCGTCTGGCTGGCCGTGCTGCCCATGTGGCGCCGGACCCACCCGCTGGCGATGGTCGCGCTCGGATTCGGCGCGACGACTTTGCTCGAGGTGGTCTCGCTGGTGGCCGCCCGGCGAGAGCCGGTCGGCCTGTACACCGGCCTGATCGTGCTCGTGCTGGTGTACGCGCTGCCCAGGTGGGGATCGGGACGGGAGATCGTGCTCGGCGGCGTGGTGATCCTCGCGGCCTTCGCACTGTCGGTCGTCGCGGCGGACACCCCGGCCGTCGACCAGGTTGTGGGCTTCGGGTTCCTGCTCCTGCCGGCGGTGATCGGGGCGTCCGTGCGGTTCCGGGCGACCGCTCGCGAGCGGCAGCTTGAGCGGATGCGCTCCCGCGAGCGCGAGCGACTTGCCCGGGAACTACACGACACGGTGGCCCACCACGTCTCGGCCATCGTGATCCGCGCACAGGCTGGCCGGGTGGTCGCGGGCACGGACCCGGCAGCTGCCGTCGAGGCGCTGGAGGGGGTCGAAGAGGAGGGGGCGCGCACCCTGGAGGAAATGCGTGCCATGGTCGCTGCGCTGCGGGACGGCGGGGCCGGCGCCGAGTTGACGCCGCCGGGTGGTGTCGCCGACCTGGAGCGCCTGATACGCGCCCCGGGTGGTCGTCTCCGGGTCCACCTGGGGCTCGACGGCGAGCTGGAGGCGCTGCCCCCGGCCGTGGACGCAGCGGTCTACCGCATCGTTCAGGAGTCGGTGACCAACGCCATGCGGCACGCGGTCGACGCGACCGAGGTCGTCGTCCGGGTCACCGGAGAACCGCAGAGGGTCCGGGTGACGGTGCGGGACGACGGCGCACGGGCCGGCCGAGGTCGCGACGGGTACGGCCGTGCCGGGTTGCGTGAGCGGGCTGCCCTGCTCGGCGGCGAGCTACGGGCCGGTCCGGGCGCCGAGCGGGGCTGGCGCGTCGAGGCCGAGCTGCCACGGGGGAGGTCGGACAGCGGTGTCCATCCGCGTACTCGTCGCTGACGACCAGGCGATCATCCGTACCGGGCTGCGGATCATGTTGGACGCTCAGCCCGATGTCGAGGTGGTCGGCGAAGCCGCCGACGGGCGGCAGGCGGTGCGCCTGGCCCGCGAACTGCGACCAGACGTCTGCCTGTTCGACATCCGGATGCCCTTGCTCGACGGGCTGGAGGCCACTCGGCTGATCGCCGGTCCGGGCGTC
>DATDJX010000035.1:0-11898 GCA_036520275.1 Asanoa sp. | reverse complement strand
CGCAGCACGCCCGCCGCCGTCCTCGCCGGACAGCGCGTCGTGGACCATGGCCACCTCGCGGTCGTCGGCGAGCGCCGCTGCCTCGAAGGCCTCGCCGGCCGCGCGGCGGTTGACAGCGGCGGCGTGGGCGGTGAAGACCTCGCGCAGTGCCTTCTCGCGCGCGGCGAGGTCCATCCACGCGGACAGCGACAGCCCCTCGCGCTTGGCGAAGCGGCGGGCTTCCTCGATCGTGTCGTCGGAGAACGAGAGCGTCACCTTCGCGGTCATGCCATCCAGCGTACCAGTGGTATGACCTTCCGCCGTACCGCGCCGGTGAGGCGCTCTTAGCAGGCACGAAACAAACGGGACCTCGCGGCGAAACGGGCCTCCCGCACGCTTCCCGACATGACCGCCCGCAGCCGGACAGCCCTCGGCAGGGCCGTCGCGGGCGGCGGCGGGACGGGCATCCGACCGCGCGGCCGGCAGCGCCGGGACCGCTGATGTCCGACGAGCTGTCCGGCTACACCGTCGGCGTGACCGCCGACCGGCGCCGCGACGAGCTCGCCTCCCTGCTGGAGCGCCGGGGCGCGCGTGTGGTGCTGGCGCCGGCGCTACGCATCGTGCCACTCGCCGACGACACCGAGCTGCGGGCGGCCACCCGCGCCTGCCTCGACCGGCCGCCCGACATCGTGGTCGTCAACACCGGCATCGGGATGCGGGGCTGGCTGGAGGCAGCCGACGGCTGGGGCCTCGCGGAGCCGCTGCGCTCGGTGCTGGCGCAGGCCTACATCGTCACCCGCGACCCCGACGCGCACGGCGCCATCCGGGCCGCCCGGCTGCGCGACCGCTGGTCGCCGGCGTCGGAGAGCTACGACGAGGTGATCGACCACCTCCGCGCCCGCGGCGTGTCGCGGCAGGTCGTCGCCCTCCAGTTGCACGGCGAACGGCAGCCCGAGGCCACCGCGGCGCTGGAGGCGGCCGGCGCCCGGGTGATCGAGGTGCCGGTCTACCGGTGGGCGCCGCCGACCGACCCGGCACCCTTGCACCGCATGGTCGACCTCGTCACCGGCCGGCTCGTCGACGCGGTGACCTTCACCTCGGCACCCGCCGTCAGCGCGCTGCTCCGCGCCGCCGGGCCGGCGAGCGGGGCCATGCTCGACGCGCTGCGCTCCGATGTGCTCGTGGCCTGTGTAGGCCCGGTCACGGCGGCGCCGCTGCGCCGGCACGGCGTGCCGGTCGTCGCGCCCGGCCGGGCGCGGCTCGGCGCGCTCGTCCGCACGATCATCGAGGAGCTTCCGCCGCGCGCGACGACGCTCAAGGTGGCCGGCCACGAGCTGGTGCTGCGCGGCCATGCCACGGTCGTCGACGGCGAGCTGCGTCCGCTCGCGCCGGCGCCGATGGCCGTGCTGCGCGCGCTCGCCGGGACGCCGGGTCGGGTGCTGTCCAGGGCGGCGCTGCTGCGCACGCTGCCGCGGGGGGCCGACGAGCATGCCGTCGAGATGGCGGTCGCCCGCTTGCGGGCCGGTCTCGGCGCCCCGGGCGTGGTGCAGACGGTGGTCAAGCGGGGGTACCGGCTGCCGGTCGAGTAACCCACCCGGTTTTGACCCTGAACCGGCCTGCCGGGTATTGTTGTCTGCTGTTGTGCGACAAGCCGAAGGCGTGCCGTCAGGTACGCTTGTCGTTCGTGCGCGACCACGGTGACCGGTGCGCGACCCCAGACCGACGACGAGACAAGGTAGACCTGTGCGTACGTACAGCCCGAAGCCGGGCGAGATCGAGCGTCAGTGGCACGTCATCGACGCTTCTGACGTCGTGCTGGGCCGGCTGGCCACCCACGCCGCCACGCTCCTGCGCGGCAAGCACAAGCCGACCTTCGCGCCGCACGTCGACACCGGCGACTTCGTCGTGGTCATCAACGCGGGCAAGGTGGCCCTGACCGGCAACAAGCGTCAGACCAAGGTTGCCTACCGGCACTCCGGCTACCCGGGCGGCCTCAAGCAGGTCAACTACGAGGAGCTGCTGACCAGGCACCCCGACCGGGCGGTCGAGCTGGCCGTCAAGGGCATGCTCCCGCACAACCGGCTCGGCCGGAAGCTGATCAGGAAGCTCAAGGTCTACCCCGGTGCCGAGCACCCGCACGCCGCACAGAAGCCGGTGCCGTTCGAGATCAAGCAGATCGCGCAGTGAGCGCGGATGAAGGCTCTACCGAAATTAGGACCGAAATCGTGACTGACACCACCGCGCCCAGCCCGGCGAGCGTCGCCGAGACCATTGCCACCACGGCGACGCCGGCGTCCACACCCGCGCCGGCGACCCGCGCGCCGCGCGGCGAGCGCCCGATCCAGACCGTCGGCCGCCGCAAGGAGGCCATCGTGCGGGTGCGCATCGTCCCCGGCACCGGCACGGTCACCTGTAACGGTCAGGAGCTCGAGGCCTACTTCCCGAGCAAGGTCCACCAGCAGCTGATCCGGGAACCGCTGGTGACCGCGGAGAAGTCCGAGGCGTTCGACATCGTCGCCAACCTCCGCGGCGGCGGCATCACCGGCCAGGCCGGTGCGCTGCGGCTCGCGATCGCCCGGGCCCTCGTGGCCAACGACGGCGACGACCGACCCGTCCTCAAGAAGGCCGGCTTCCTCACCCGCGACGCGCGGGTGAAGGAAAGCAAGAAGTACGGCCTCAAGAAGGCGCGCAAGGCTCCGCAGTACTCGAAGCGTTGATCGTCTGACCGACGGCCGGGTCACCACCGCGGGATTCGCGGCGGCGGGCCCGGCCGTTTGGCGTTGCAGGTCCCAGGCGGAGGTATCAGGATGGGCCGGCTCTTCGGCACCGACGGCGTACGCGGCAAGGCCAACGCGGACCTCACCCCCGAGCTCGCGCTCGCCGTGGCGGTCGGGGCCGCCCGGACGCTCGCCGAGGTGGACCGGAGCCACCCGCCGCTCGCGGTCGTCGGCCGCGATCCGCGGTCCAGCGGCGAGATGCTCGAGGCCGCGGTCGTCGCGGGGTTGACCAGCGCGGGCGCCAACGTGCTGCGCGTCGGCGTGCTGCCCACGCCGGGGGTGGCCTTCCTGGTCGGCGAGACCAAGGCCGACTTTGGCGTGATGATCTCCGCATCGCACAACCCCATGCCGGACAACGGCATCAAGATATTCGCCGCCGGCGGGCACAAGCTGCCCGACGAGCTGGAGATGCGGATCGAGGCGGCCATCCAGGAAGGCGTCGGCGGATGGACCCGACCGGTCGGCGCGTCGGTCGGCCGGGTCAACGACCTGCTCGACGGCGCCGACGCGTACGTCCAGCACCTGGTCGGCTCCACCTCCGTGCGGCTCGGCGGGCTCAAGGTGGTCGTCGACTGCGCAAACGGTGCGGCCTCCGATATCGCGCCGGTGGTCTATGCCGAGGCGGGCGCCGAGGTGACCGCGATCCACGCCGAGCCCGACGGGCGCAATATTAACGACGGGTGCGGCTCGACCCACCTCGACGCCGTACGCGAGGCCGTCACGGCCCACGGCGCGGACGTCGGCCTGGCTCTGGACGGCGACGCCGACCGCTGTCTCGCGGTGACCGCCTCCGGCGCCGAGGTCGACGGCGACCAGATCATGGCGATCCTGGCGCTCGCGATGCGCGAGGCGGGCACCCTGTCGGGTGACGCGTTCGTCACCACCGTCATGAGCAACCTCGGCCTCAAGATCGCGATGTCGGACGCGGGCGTCCGGCTCGTCGAGACCAAGGTCGGCGACCGGTACGTTCTGGACGAGCTGCGTGCGTCCGGCCTTGCCCTGGGTGGCGAACAGAGCGGGCACATCATCATGCCGGCGTTCGCCACCACGGGTGACGGCGTGCTCGCCGGGCTGCACCTGATGGCCCGGATGGCGGCGACCGGCAAGTCCCTCGCCGACCTGGCCTCGGTGGTCACCAAGCTGCCGCAGGTGCTGATCAACGTGAAGGTCGGCGACCGTCGCGAGGGCGCCGAGCACCCGTCGGTGGTCGCGGCCGCGGCGGCGGCGACGGCGTTGCTCGGCGACGGCGGCCGGGTGCTGCTGCGCCCGTCGGGCACCGAGCCGCTGGTGCGTGTGATGGTCGAGGCCGGCACGGTCGAGACCGCGCGCGCGGTCGCCGAGCGGCTCGCCGACGTCGTACGCGCCGCGTCGCCCGCCTAGTCTGGCGTTCGTGACCACCACCACCGGGACGGATCCGCTCGTCAGCCGCATGCGGCCGTTCGGCACGACGATCTTCGCGGAGATGTCCGCGCTCGCGGTCGCCTCCGGCGCGGTCAACCTCGGCCAGGGGTTCCCTGACAGCGACGGGCCACCCGAGATGCTGGCCGCGGCCGCGGCGGCGATCCACGGTGGACAGAACCAGTACCCCCCCGGTCCCGGCATGCCGACGCTGCGCGCCGCGATCAGCGAGCATCAGCGGCGCTTCTGGGGCCTCGAGTATGACCCGGACGGCGAGATCCTCGTGACCGCGGGCGCGACCGAGGGCATCGCGGCCGCGATCCTGGCCTTGTGCGAGCCGGGCGACGAGGTGGTGTGCTTCGAGCCGTACTACGACTCGTACGCCGCATCGATCGCGCTTGCCCAGGCCGTACGCCGGCCGGTGACGTTGCGGCCGGGCCCGGACGGGCGGTACGGGTTCGACCCGGCGGCACTGCGCGCGGCGTTCGGGCCACGCACTCGGCTCGTGCTGCTCAACTCGCCACACAACCCGACCGGAAAGGTGTTCACCCGAGCCGAGCTGGAGCTCGTCGCGGCGCTGTGTCGGGAGCACGGCGCGTACGCGGTGACCGACGAGGTCTACGAGCACCTCGTGTTCACCGACTCGGCGACGCCGCACGTCCCGCTCGCCACCCTGCCCGGCATGCGCGACCGGACGCTACGCATCTCCTCGGCCGGCAAGACGTTCTCCTGCACCGGCTGGAAGATCGGCTGGGCGAGCGGGCCGGCCGCACTCGTCGCGGCGACGACCAAGGTCAAGCAGTTTCTGACGTACGTCAACGGGGCGCCCTTCCAGCCGGCGGTGGCCGTTGCGCTGCGGCTGGGTGACGACTACTACACCGGGCTGCGCGCGAACCTGCAGGCCCGCCGCGACCAGCTCCTCGCCGGCCTGCGGGACGCGGGCTTCGCGGCGTTCCTCCCCGAGGGCACCTACTTCATCACCGCAGACATCACCCCGCTGGGCGGCCGGGACGGGATGGAGTTCTGCCGGTCGCTCCCGCACGCGAAGGGTGTGGTCGCCGTGCCGACGCAGGTCTTCTACGACGACGTGGACGCCGGGCGGCGGTTGGTGCGGTTCGCGTTCTGCAAGCGGGAGGACGTACTGGCCGAGGCGGTGTCCCGCCTTCGGTCGTCGCCCGACCCGCCCGCTGGTGGGGCGAGATCGGGAACATCCCGCGCCGGATGACCCGTTTTCGCCGCGGCGGGTTGCGCAAGGCATCGCCGGTGGCAGGATGCGATGCCGGCGGCGGTCACCGATACTCGGCCGGTGGCGGAGGATTTCTTGATCGTGTTAGGCGCGACCGCCCGTGCGCGTCCCCGGTTCGCCGGGGAGCGTGACCTGGCGCGTACCGCCCTGGTGCCGACAAACGTTCCGGTCGTGGGTATGACCGCCGGCAGATCAACGAGGCCGTTTACCGGCCGAGCCGGGGCCTGGCCTCCGACGCAACCGCGGACGATCAGATGCCGGCGGATCTGACGCCCGTGCTGCGCCAATACCACGGCCAGCACGCGGACGCGCCGCTCGCCCGAACCGACGAGGCGTCGGCGTCCGGCTCGCCGGCGCCGCGCGCCGAGGTCCGTCGGGTGCTCGAGAGCGCGCGCTCCGGGGTGGGCGCTTGCGGCCGCTTCCAGGGCGACGGGCTCGTCGGCCACCTCGCGACGCGGTCGCGGGCATGAGCGCCGACCCGGTGCGGCAGCGGCGCCGCAACGCGTGGTTGATCCTCGCGGCGAGCGTCGGCCTCGTCGTGGTCGGCGTCGCGCAGGTCATTCGCGGTGGTCCGCTCTGGTGGATCCTGGTCGCCGTCGCCGCGCTGAACGCCGTCATCGCGGCCGCCCACCTCGTCCGGAGGTAGCCGGCCCGGATGCTGACCTCTGCATCGGTGCTGCGCTGCGCGCAGTCCGGGTGCCGAGCTAGCCTTCGGCCTCGAACGACGAGACCAACACCGCGATGCCGTCCAGCACGCGGGGCAGGCCGAAGCGCAGCTGTTCCTCGAGGTCGCCCTCGGCGTACAGCTCCTGTACGCCGTCGAACACGCCGGCGTCGATCGCCTCCGCGAGCGCGGGCATCCGCTGCGGGTCGACGACCCGGCGGAGCAGGTTGCCGTAGGGCAACGGCGGTACGGCGTTCTCGGTGCCGCGCGGCGGGCGCGACTCCGAGTAGTCCAGCGCGAAGCGGAACTCGCCCCGTATGTAGGTCAACAGCAACAGGATGCACCCGACCCGCACCTCCGCCGGCACGCGGGTGCCTGCCATCGCCGCGAGACCACGGTCGAGCCAGGACAGCTGCCCGGGGCCTGCGGGTGGCTGCGTGCCGAGCGGCACCTCGAGCACCCACCGGTGCGTCCGGTAGAGCGTCGCGAGCGCCACCGCCCAGCGTTCCAGGTTGGCGCGCCAGTCGTCGCCCTCGACCGGTTCCGGCGGCGGATGCGTCGCTGCCCCCATGTCGATCATCAGTGCGAGCAGCTCGTCCTTGCTGCGCACGTACCGGTAGAGCGACATCGCCGTGTGGCCGAGCCGTTCGGCGACCCGGGCCATGGAGACCGCGCCCAGGTTCTCGGCGTCCGCGATCTCGATGGCCGTGTCGACGATCAGCTCGATGCTCAGCCCCGGCTTGGGGCCGCGCCGGGGCGCCTCGCGCAGGCCCCAGAGCGTGTCGAAGCCCGGTGGCAGTTGGCTGTTGTCCGTCATGGCAGAACCGTGTATAACATAAACTGAACCGTGTACGTCATAAGCAGCTTAGCACCTAAACAGTTTCTAGGGAGGCCATCGTGGGTGACGGCGCCATCCGGACGACGGGAATCAGGAAGTCGTACGGTGCGGTCGAGGTGTTGAAGGGCATCGACGTGTCGGTGCCGGCGGGTTCGGTGTTCGGGCTGCTCGGGCCCAACGGCGCGGGGAAGACGACCTTCGTGCGGATCCTGTCCGCGCTAGTGCGGCCGGACGCCGGAACGGCGTTGGTGGCGGGGCACGACGTGCTACGCGAGCCCCGAGCGGTGCGCTCGGCGATCAGCCTGACGGGTCAGTTCGCGGCGGTGGACGAGCTGCAAACCGGGTTCGAGAACCTGGCGATGATCGGTCGGCTGCGCCGGATGTCGCGTCCCGCGGCGCGCCGGCGCGCGGCTGCGCTGCTGGAACGGTTCGACCTGGCCGACGCCGGGCGGCGAACGGTCAAGACGTACTCCGGCGGCATGCGGCGGCGCCTCGACCTGGCGATGAGCCTGGTGACGGGCCCGCCGGTGATCTTCCTTGACGAGCCGACCACCGGGCTCGACCCGCGCAGCCGGCAGGAGGTGTGGGCCGCGGTGCGCGAGCTGGCCGCGGGCGGGTCGACGATCTTCCTCACCACGCAGTACCTCGAGGAGGCCGACCAGCTCGCCGACAAGATCATGATGATCGACCGGGGCGCGGTCGTGGCCGAGGGTACGGCCGACGAGCTCAAGTGGCAGCTCGAAGGCGAGCGGGTATCGCTGGTGTTCGCCGACGGCGCGTCGTACGAGATCGGTGTTGCCGAGCTGGGCGGCGGCGGCTCGTCGACCGTGGAGCGTCGCAGCGTTGAGGTCGCCACCGACGGCAGCGCCGAGCAGGTGCGCCAACTGCTCGACCGCATGGACAAGGTGGGCGCCTCGGTCGACAAGGTTTCGATCCACCAACCGAGCCTGGACGACGTGTTCCTGGCGCTGACCTTGGGGAGGACGCGATGACCGCCGCGTACTGGGCCGTCGACAACTCGCTTACGCTGATCGGGCGCAGCCTGCGCATCTCCGTGCGCAACACGGAGGCGCTGCTGATGGCCGTTGCGCTGCCGGTGCTGTTGATGCTCGTGTTCGTCTACATCTTCGGCGGCGCGATCAACACCGGCACCGCGTACATCAACTACGTCGTGCCCGGCATCGTGATCCTGTGTGCCGGGTTCGGCTCGTCGACGACCGCGGTCAGCGTCGCGAACGACATGGTCAACGGCATCATCGACCGCTTCCGGTCGTTGCCGATCGTCGGCTCGGCCGTCCTGACTGGGCACGTCGTGGCGAGCGTGGCGCGCAATATGGTCGCGATGGTGCTGGTCCTCGGCGTGGCGCTCCTGCTGGGCTGGCGGCCATCTGCCGGGCCGGTCCAGTGGCTCGCCGCGATCGGCATGCTCGCCCTGTTCATGGTGGCGATCTCGTGGCTGGCCGCGGCGCTCGGGCTGCTGTTCAAGACCGTAGACGCCGCGGGCGGCGCGACGTTCGCGGTCACCTTCCTGCCGTACCTCAGCAGTGCGTTCGTGCCGGTCGACACCATGCCGTCCTGGCTGCGGCCGATTGCCGAGCACCAGCCGATCACGCCGGCGGTGGAGACCGTACGCGGCCTGTTGATGGGCACGCCGATCGGATCGAGCTGGTGGCAGGCGGTCGGCTGGTTCGGCGCGATCACGGTGGCCGCGTTCGTCGCCGCGGCGGTGCTCTTCAAGCGCCGCACGGCCTAGTCGGCGATCGTCTCGACGCGGCGCGCGCCGAGCGTGTCGCCGCCGGTCTTGCCCACCTCCTTGCCGTCGAACGTGATCCGGCAGCCCCGCTCTTTGGTCGCGGTGACGGCGAGGAGGCCGAACCCTGCCGGCACGGTGAACGACGTGGTCCATGGCAGCGACCGGTCCTGCTGGTCGAGGCCGTTCCTCCGGAGAAGGAGATGGCGGCGCTGCCCGCGCCGGTGATCTCGTGGCCGACCGCGTGGCCCTCGCCGTCGCCGGGGTTGGCGGGCTGGGCTGGGCTCGATCGGCCGGGTCGGTGCGCCGGTCGGCTGGGTTTCGGGCGGGTTCCGCGGAGCCGGGCTGGGCGCGGGCCCGCGCCTGCTCGGCGCGGTGGTGCCGCTGTGGTCGTTGCTGCTCAGCAGCGGTAGAGCAGCGCGCCGGCCGCGGCGGTGCCGCCGCAGAACGGCACGCCAAGGACGACGTTCGGCAGCGGTCGGGGCTGCGGGCTCCAGCGAGCCGGAACGCGGGTCGCAGCGGGGTGGGGCCGACTGGGGACGGCGCGCCGATCGCGACCGTGGGGTCTGCGGGGTGTGCTCGCCGTCGCCGGGAGGGGCCGGTCGGCGGACGGCGGCTGGCTCGTCGGCGCACCGATCGGGACCGTGGGGTCTGCGGGTGTGCTCGCCGTCGCCGGGAGGGGCCGACCGGCGGACGGCGGCTGGCTCGTCGGCGCTCCAGGCGAGGCGGCCCCGGGTGGACACCCGCGGCGCAGAACGGGTCGAGCGGCGCGGACCGCACCAACGGCTGGCAAGCAAGAGCCCGTCACCTCGGCCGGTTGGGCCGCGATATCGCGCAGATCGGATGATTGATTCGGGCACTTTCGCGCAGGCATGGTGAGCGGAAATCCGCTACGCTGCGGACCATGTGTGGAATCGTGGGTTACGTGGGCGCCCGGCCTGCGCTCGGCATCGTGCTCGACGGGCTGCGGCGCCTCGAGTACCGCGGCTACGACTCGGCCGGGGTTGCCGTGATCGGGGCGGACGAGCTGCTGACCGAGAAGCGCGCCGGCAAGCTCGCCAACCTGGAGAAGACGCTCGCCAACCGACCGGCTGACGGCATCCACGCCGGCACCACGGGCATCGGCCACACGCGCTGGGCGACCCACGGCGGGCCGACCGACCGCAACGCGCATCCTCACCTGTCGCGCGACCGGCGCGTCGCCGTCATCCACAATGGCATCATCGAAAACTTCGCGAAGCTGCGGGCCGAATTGGAGGCCGACGGCATCGAGTTTACGAGCGACACCGACACCGAATGCGCCGCGCACCTCCTCGCGGGCGCGTTGGCGGCCGTACGCGAAGAGGCTCGCCGCGACGACGGGCCGCACCTGCTCGCGGAGGCCATGCGCCGGGTGTGCGGCCGGCTGGAAGGTGCCTTCACGCTGCTGGCGACGGACGCGGCAATCCCCGGTGCGGTCGTCGGCGCGCGGCGCAACTCGCCGCTCGTGGTCGGCCGCGGCGTCGGCGAGAACTTCCTCGCGAGCGACGTGTCGGCGTTCATCGAGCACACCCGCGAGGCGGTCGAACTCGGCCAGGACCAGGTGGTGCTGATCACGGCGGACGGCATCGAGGTGACCGACTTCGCGGGCGTCGCCGCCGACCGTCGCGACTTCCACATCGACTGGGACGCGTCGGCCGCGGAGAAGGGCGGCCACGACTACTTCATGCTCAAGGAGATCGCCGAGCAGCCGCAGGCGGTCGCCGACACGCTGCTCGGCCGTCTTACCGAGGCGGGAGACATCCGCCTCGACGAGGTGCGGCTGTCCGACCAGGACCTGCGCGACGTCGACAAGATCTTCATCGTCGCGTGCGGGACGGCGTACCACGCGGGCCTGGTCGCCAAGTATGCGATCGAGCACTGGACGCGCATTCCGTGCGAGGTCGAGCTGGCGAGCGAGTTTCGCTATCGCGACCCCGTGCTCGACCGGTCGACGCTGGTCGTCGCGATCTCCCAGTCGGGCGAGACGATGGACACGCTGATGGCGCTGCGCCACGCGAAGGAGCAGAAGGCGCGCGTGCTCGCGATCTGTAACACCAACGGCTCGACGATCCCCCGCGAATCCGACGCGGTGCTCTACACCCACGGCGGCCCGGAGATCGCGGTGGCGTCGACCAAGGCGTTCCTCACCCAGCTCGTCGCCTGCTATCTCATCGGGTTGCACCTCGCGCAGGTGCGCGGCATAAAGTACGCGGACGAGGTCGCCGCGGTCGTCGCGCAGTTGCAGGCCATGCCCGACAAGCTGCGCACGGTGTTGCGGCAGATGGAGCCCGTCCGCGAGCTGGCGCGCCAGCTCGCGGGCACCGGCCAGGTGCTGTTCATCGGCCGCCATGTCGGCTATCCGGTGGCCCTGGAGGGCGCGCTCAAGCTCAAGGAGCTCGCCTACATGCACGCCGAAGGCTTCGCAGCGGGCGAGCTCAAGCACGGCCCGATCGCGCTCGTCGACCAGGGCACCCCGGTCGTGTGCGTGGTGCCGTCGCCGGCGGGACGCGGCGTGCTGCACGACAAGATCGTTTCGAACATCCAGGAGGTGCGCGCCCGGGGCGCACGGACCATCGTCATCGCCGAGGAGGGCGACGAGGCGGTGCGTCCGTACGCCGACGATCTGATCGTGGTGCCCCGAACGCCGACCCTGCTCGCCCCGCTCGTGACGACGGTGCCGTTGCAGGTGTTGGCCTGCGAGATCGCCGCCGCCCGTGGTCACGACGTCGACCAGCCGCGCAACCTCGCCAAGTCGGTCACCGTCGAATGACAGCATCCTGACGCTCCGGGCCGAGGGCGATGTTGGCGAGGCCGTCGAGGGCGATGTTGTCGTAGTCCCAGTACCCGAGGTGACCGTGCGCCGCGCTCGCGAAGACGCGCGCACCGAACTCGGGTGTTGTCGGGTTGCGTCCGAACCACAGGTCGTCGTCGCGCCTGAACAGGTCGAGCAGGAACGGCGGCAGGCGGCCCGGACCGGGCAGCAACTGGTCGACGATGCCCGGTGGGGACGTGAGGTAGGCGACGATGTCGTTCGACGCGGTCGACGACCACACGGCCGTGCCCGGCGCGTGGAGGTCGGCGGCGGTATCGACCCCGACGCCGGGTGAGCCGAGGAAGACGACGCTGTCGGCGGCGAGCCCGTGGCTGCGGGCCGTGGTGGCGACGACGAGTGTGCCGTAGCTGTGGCCGATCACCGTCTGGTAGGCAGGCGCTCCCTCGTGGGTG
>DATDJX010000034.1:0-3099 GCA_036520275.1 Asanoa sp. | reverse complement strand
AGTGGCCGTCGAGCCACAGCAGATCGAAGATCACGTAGGTCACCGGGATCTCGCGGGCCAGCCGGCGCACGGTCGACTCGGCGGCGACGTGCATGCGCCGCTGCAAGGCGCCGAAGCTCGGCTTGCCCTCGGCGTCGAGGGCGACGACCTCGCCGTCGAGCACCGCACGGTGGTGGCTGAGCGCGCGGTTCAGGCGGCTGAGCTCGGGATACCGCGGGGTGATGTCGAGCAGGTTGCGCGAGTGCAGGCGCATCCGGCCGGGCTCGGACTGGCAGATCGCGCGCACGCCGTCCCACTTGATCTCGAACGCCCAGCCGCCGTCGTCGCGCGGCAGCTTGCCGAGCTGGGCCATCATCGGGACGATCTTCTCGGGAATGGGCGCGCCGGCCGCCGGGTCGGCCGGCGGGTCCATGCGGTGGATCATCCAGTCCTTCGGGCTCTCGCCCTTGTCGAGCGGAAAGAGCGCGTAGCGGCCATGCAGGCGCTCGCCGTGGAAGTCGACCTCGACCTTGCGCGGCTCCCACTTGAGCACCTCGTAGGTCCCCCGGTCCCAGATGCGCATCTTGCCCGCGCCGTACTCGCCCTTGGGGATGTCGCCCTCGAACTCGAGGTACTCGAGCGGATGGTCCTCGGTGCGCACCGCCAAGCGGTTGTCCTTCGGCGCCTCGGGCAGGCCGTTGGGGATCGCCCACGACACGGCGACGCCGTCGTGCTCGAGCCGCAGGTCCCAGTGCAGCCGCGTCGCGTGGTGCTCCTGGATGACGTAGCGCTGGCCGTCGGACGGCGTGCCGTCCTCCCCCATCGGCTCGGGCGTGGCGCCGGCCTTGCGCTTGGCGCGGTACTCGGTGAGGCGGTCGGCCATTCCGGGCCAAGGTACCGGGTGATTACCCTGGGTCGATGTTCTCGCCCGATCGCGCCGCCCTGCTCCTCGTCGACGTCCAGCAGGGGCTGGAGGACCCGGCCTGGGGCCCGCGCAACAACCCCGACTGCGAGGCGAACGTCGCGCGGTTGCTGGCTCACTGGCGCGAGCGTGGCGGGACGATCGTCTTCGTTCGCCACGACTCCGTCGAGCCCGACTCGCCGCTGCGCCCGGATCGGCCCGGCAACGCGTTCAAGCCGGTGATCGAGGGCGACCCGGATCTGCTGGTGACCAAGTCGGTCAACTCGGCCTTCCTCGGAACGCCCGCGCTCGAGCCGTGGCTGCGCGAGCGTGGCATCGGGGCGATCGTGGTGGCCGGCATCCAGACGAACATGTGCTGCGAGACCACGGCGCGCATGGGCGGCAACCTCGGCTTCGACGTCGCCTTCGCCCTCGACGCCACGCACACCTTCGACCTGCCCGACCCGCTCAACGGCGGCGTCATCGACGCCGACACGCTCGCCCGCGTGACCGCCGCCAACCTGCACGGCGAGTTCGCTCAGGTCGTCTCGACCGAGGAGCTCATCGTCGGATCGTGAGCTGCGTGCCGACCGGGACGGTGCGCATGAGCCAGCGCATGTCGCGGTCGCGGGCGCGCAGGCAGCCCTGCGAGGCGCGCGCGCCGACCAGATCCGGGCGGTTCGTGCCGTGGATGGCCAGGCGTCCGTCGATCGGGCCGGTGCGCACCTTCGGCTGGTGGCCGGAGAGCGCCAGGATGCAGCAGCCGTAGGAGCTTCCGAACTTGCGCCCGTCGAGCTTGTCGGTCACCGCGTAGGTGCCCGGCGGCGTCGGCGTCGCGCGGGTGCCGATCGCGACGCGCAGCGTGCGCACGACCTCGCTCCCGTGAAGCACGACGAGCGTGCGCTCGCTGAGGTCGGCCGCCAGGCGCCAGCGCGTGCGCCGCACGGCGAACGTGCGCCGCTCGACCCGCACCCAGGCGCGCCGCCCGTTGGACACGAGGAACGTCGTCACCGCCGCCCACGACCCGCGCCGATGGGTCACCGACAGGATCAGCCGCCGGCCGTAGATCGTCTTGGGCAGCACGCGGAACAGCAGCTTGCCGTCGGCGTGCGCGTGCATCCGCACGAGCCGCCCCGGCCGGACCTTCAGGATGGTCGTCACCGGCGGCGGTGGGTCGATCGGCGGCGGCGCGGCTGCGAGCACGCCGCCAGGCTACGTCACGGTGAGGCGTCAGCCTCCCGCTACGGCGGGCAGGATCTGGACCTCCTGCCCGTCGGCGACCGGCGTGTCGAGCCCGTCGCCGAAGCGGATGTCCTCGCCGTCGACGTAGACGTTCACGAAGCGGCGCAGGCCGCCGTCGCCGTCGGACAGGCGGTCGCGCAGCTCGCCGTGGCGGTCGAAGAGGGCGTCGAGCACCTCGCCCACGGTCGCGCCGTCGACGCTGATCGCGCTCTCGCCGCCCGCGGCCTCGCGCAGCTGCGTGGGGAGCTTGACCTTCGGCATCAGGCCCGCACCTCGGCGCCCTCGACCTGCTCGACGAACTGGTCGTACGACGGCGCGATCTCGAACGCCTCGAACGTGCCGCGCACCGCGTCGAGCGTCTTCAGGCCCTCGCCGGTGATGACCAGCACGACGCGCTCGTCGGGGTCGATGTCGCCGCGCTCGGCGAGCTTGGCCAGCACCGCGGTGGTCACGCCGCCGGCGGTCTCGGTGAAGATCCCGGTCGTCTCGGCCAGCAGGCGGATGCCCGCCCGGACCTCGTCGTCGGTGACCGAGTCGATCGCGCCGCCGCTGCGGCGGGCGAGGTCGAGCGCGTACGGACCGTCGGCCGGGTTGCCGATCGCCAGCGACTTGGCGATCGTCGAGGGCCGCACGGGCTTGCAGAAGTCGGCGCCGGCCTCGAATGCCGTCGCCACCGGCGAGCAGCCCTCGGCCTGCGCGCCGTTCATGACCGGCGCGGTGCCGCTCACGAGGCCGAGTTTCAGCCACTCCTCGAAGCCCTTGCCGATCTTCGTGTACAGCGAGCCCGAGGCGATAGGTGCCACGACGCGGTCGGGCACCTCCCAGCCGAGCTGCTCGGCGATCTCGAAGGACAGCGTCTTGGAGCCCTCCGAGTAGTAGGGGCGCATGTTGACGTTGACGAACGCCCAGTCGCGCTCTCCGCTGAGCTCGGTGCACAGCCGGTTGACGTCGTCGTAGTTGCCCTTGATCTTGACCAG
>DATDJX010000033.1:0-5412 GCA_036520275.1 Asanoa sp. | reverse complement strand
TTCCCGCGGGATCGCCGCCGCACCTGCCAGGTCTTGGGCCGACGGTGAAGAGGGTGGACGCCCCGCCGTCCGGATGCGCGGCGGGGCGTCCCGCGTCCTACGGACCGCTGGTCGACGCGGTGGTGCCGAACACGTCGGTGCGGTTGGCCAGGTTGCCGCTGTTGGCCCGGACCTGGAACGGCTTGAAGCCGGGCCTGAGCCCGCTTCCGGCGAAGTCGAGGCCGGCATAGTCGCCCACGAAGTAGCCGAGGGCGTCCGGCGCCGTCGTCATGTCGAACGAGCCCGTGCCGTCGCCGGGGATCACGACCCCGGGCGTGCCGCTGCCGATCCGCTCCTCAGTGAAGCTGGCGCCACCGTTCGCGGAGCGCAGCAGCCACGTGTCGGTCGTGAGCGGCGGCGTGGTGTTCGGATCGTCGAAGCGGAAGTCGTAATGCTGCACGGCCACGGTGCCATCGTCCGCTACCCGCACGGTCGGAGTGAACGCCTGGTTGACGCCCCCGACCTTGCTGATCCGGCTCGTGGCCGACCAGGATCGTCCACCGTTCGTCGACCGCGAGAACGCGATCTGCTCCTCGCCGGTGAAGCGATCGTCCTGCCAGACCACGTAGAGGTCGCCGCTCTCGTCGTCGACCGCGATCTGCGGGATCAGGTCGCCCGTCCGCACGGCGTGGCCGTCGGCCGGATCGGTCACGCCGTCGGTGATCATCCGGTCGATCTCGATCGGCGCAGACCAGGTGTCTCCCTTGTCGGTCGAGCGCATCACCGCCGCGGTGAAGCCGCGGTTGGCCGGCGAGCCGACGTTGCGAATCAGGTTGAACAGCATCACCAGATCCCCGTTCGGGAGCACCACAATCTGGTTGCCGATCGTCTGCGCCTTGTTGCCCGGATCGAGGATCGGCTTCACCACGCCATACGAGGCGCCGTTGTCGTCCGACCGTGCGAACCAGGCAAACGAGCGGAACGCCGCCGCGCGCTCACCCGCCCGCGCGCTCGCGTGCAGGCTGGGCGCCACGATCCGCTGCCAGGTCACGTAGACGAACCGCGAGTCGGTCGGGTCCGCCGTGATCGTCTCCTTGTCGTTGAAGAAGTTCGCCCGGTCGTCGAACTTGACCACCACCGGGTCCTCCCAGTTCGCGCCCTTATCGAACGAGCGCGACGTCAGCACGGCGTTGGCCACGTTGGAGTCGTTGATCCCCAGCGCCACCTGCTGCGCCACGCCATTCGGCGAGAACGACACCCACGGGTCGGTCGCCCGCTCAAAGTCGCCGCCATTGGCGGCGTTGCCGCCCGTACAGCGGCTGAACTTCGCCTGCCCGGTGTCGGACGCGGAGCTGATCGGCGGGATCGTCCAGCTCGTGCCCCCGTTGAGCGAATAAGCACTCAGGTTCCCGCTCGACCCACCGTTCGACCACCGGTCCTGCTGCCAGTTGCCCACGAGGTTGTCGGCATCCGCGAGATTCACGTCCACCCACGGCTCGACCTCGGCATTCCGGAACACCGTCCCGGTCTGCGCAGTCCCCTCGCAACCCACCGCGAACGGACTCGGCCCGCTCACCAACGTCAACGGATCAACCGCGGCGGAGGTGGTCGCCGGAGCGGCGGCGGCCACCAGCAAGGCCGCGAGCACCGACGTAAGGACGGAAGCTCTGGGCATAACACCCTCCCCTCATCGAGCGACCCCGCCCTATCCCATCGCGGGGTCGGCGTCGGCCTAGGCTACCGCAAGCCACGACGCCCAGAGCTGACTACCAGGCGTCCGTACCACGACACCGTCCACGACGCGATCACGCTGTTCAAGACCGGGTTCGGCCGGCATCCTGCAAGAGCGCGAACAGCAGCGCCGGGCCACGTCCGAGAAGCGTGCTTCTCGGGGCTATCGGAGCGTGAGGGCCGCTCCGGCGAGACGCATGGGCGGCAGCAGCGCGTGCGAGGCAAGCACCCCGCGCGCCACCAGTGGCGACATCCGATGGCCACCCGTGCGGAGATCCGGTGGCCGCCAGTGGAGACTTTCAGTGGCCGCCTATGCGGAGATTTCCATGGCCGCCGTCACCTGACGTGCGTGGCTTCCCATGCGAAGGCCGAGGTCGCCGGCTGCGCCTCTTCGCGCCGTTTGGCGCGGCCCGGGCGCGCATCCCGCGGCGGTACCAGGTGCGCCGAGCAGGACCTCGTGGCGGCGCGCCAGCTCGAACACCCGTCCACCGGGGAGTTGCCCCGCGGGCAGCCCGCGGATACGCTCGGCTGAATGTCATGGCGCGACGGGGCGGCGGCCGCGCGGAAGCTAGGAGGAGTCGCTCTCATGTCACGTCGAATCACGATTCTGCTGGCTGCTGCGGCTGCGGTCAGCCTCATCGCGATCGGGGCCGCACAAGCCGCGGCGCCCAAGGCGCCGACGAAGAAGAAGATGTCGATCGTCGGTCACTTCGTGTTCAAGGCCGGCCAGTCGGTATTCGACGACCAGCGCTTCACGCCACGCAAGTTCGACATCGCTTCGGGCGGTCACGTGACGCTGCGCAACAGGGCCAAGACCGAGGATCCGCACACGATCTCGCTGGTCAAGAAGGCGCAGCTGCCGGACTCGTTCGACTGCCCGGTGTGCGGTGAGATCTTCGCCGCTCACGGGGTCAACGAGGAGACCGGCGACATCGCCAATCCCGTCGTGAACGTCGGCGCCGAAGGCTTCGACCAGCCCGGCGACTCGATCGTGATCGCGCCGAAGCGGAAGAAGGACGTGACGAAGGTGTCCTTCGACGTGACCGCCGCCAAGGGCACGACGCTCTACTTCATGTGCGCCATCCATCCGTGGATGCAGGGACGCATCAGGGTCCGGTAGGTCCAGGCACGCGTCTGAGAGGGCCGGCAGCGGTGCTGTTGGTCCTCGCCGCGCTGGCGGCTCCGGGCACGGCGGCGGCCAGGACGCGCGAGTACTGGGTAGCGGCCGAGCCGGCGCGCTGGAACGTGGTGCCGAACGGGCTCGATGCGATCCACGGCATGCGCTTTGACCGCTCCGAGACGATCTTCCCGACGACCACGTACCGGCGCTACACGCGGCGCTGGCGGCATCCGCTGCGGCTGCGGGACGACGCCCGCGCCGGCGCCGGCCGGATCCCGGGGCCGCTCCTGCGCGCCCGCGTCGGCGACCGCCTGCTCGTGCACTTCCTCAACCGCGACACGCGCACAGGCAACGCCCATTCGATGCACTTCCACGGCGTCGAGTACGCACCCAGCTCGGACGGCGCATTCGTGCCCGGCTTCTCCGGCCGCGACGGCAATGTGCCCGTGGGCGGGACGTACACGTACCGGCTGCACGCGGGGCGCGACTCCGCCGGCGTCTGGCCGTATCACGACCACGGGCCCGCGATGGCCGCCTCGCTCGCCGGCGGGATGTACGGCGCGCTCTCGATCCTCGGGCCGCGCGAGCGCCGCCCTGACCGCGAGTTCGTCGTCATGTTCGCGCCGTTCGGCGGCTTTCAGGCGATCGACGGGCGCGCGTTCGTCGGTAACACGCCGGTGTTCCAGTCGCGCGTCGGCGACGTCGTGCAGTGGGACGTGCTCGCGATCGGCGACGAGCACCACACGTTCCACGTTCACGGCCACCGCTGGCGGGGCGCCGACGGGGTCCCGCTCGACACCCGCACCCTCGGTCCCGCGGAGAGCTTCCGCGTGCGCTGGCGGGAGGATGCGCCGGGCACGTGGCTGTACCACTGCCACGTCGAGTCGCACATGGCCAACGGCATGATCGGCCTCTACCGGGTGCGGCGATGAGAGCGCGGCTCGGTACGGCCGTCCTCGGTGCGCTCGCGCTGGCGTCGCCGCCGGCCGCCGGCGCCGCCGTCGGCGTGGTGTCGATCCCCGGGCAGTCGTTCAACCCGAGCCGGCTGACGATCGCCGCGGGCGACACGGTGACCTGGCGCAACGCCGACTTCCTGGAGCACGACGTACGCGCCGCGGACGGCTCGTTCGACTCCGGGCACCTCCGGCGCTTCGCCTTCTTCGCCCGGCGGTTTGACAACGTGGGATCCGTTCCCTACCTGTGCACGATCCATCCGTTCATGCGCGGCCAGGTCGACGTCTTGGCAGCGCTCCTCTCGGGTCCGCCGGAGAGCGTGCTCGCCGGTCAGCCGGTGGAGCTCCAGGGCCGCGCCGGCGCGGGAGCGACCTCGGTGGCGCTCGAGCGCACGCTGGCCGACGGCAGCTGGCGTGCTGTCGGCACGACGGCGCCCGGACCGGACGGCGCATTCGCGTTCGTGGTCGCCCCCGACGGTCCGTCCACCTACCGCGCGGTCACCGCGGCGGGGTCGAGCGCGGCCGTCACCGTGAACGTCGTCGCGACGGTCGCCGTCGCCGTGACGGTCCGCGTGCGCCGCCAGCAGCGCCTGGTGGAGGTCGCGACCCGTCCGGCGGCGGCGCAGACGCTTGCCACGCTCGAGCGCTACTCGCGCTGGCACTACAGGTGGCGCCCGCACGCGCGCGCCCGGCTCCGCGCCCGCGGGCACGCCACCTTCAGGCTCCGGTCCGGCGCGCGCGGCCTCGTCCGCATCGTGCTGCGCGCGACGCCGCACGGTCCGCTGCTCGCCACGAGCACGCCCGTGCGGGTGACGAACGGCAAGCCGGCGGTCGATCCGCTGGTCGCGATCGTCCATGGGCCCATGGCTGCCGCCTCGCGGCGCGGCTGATCGCGCCGCCGACGCTATGCGAACAGCGCCGCTGGCGCGCCAGGCCTCGGGGCCGCCGGCCTGAGCTCCTCGTCGTCGGAGATGGCGCCGCCAAGGCGGCGTGGGCAGCGACCTCGAGGTGCGCCGCGTGCCGCTGCGCGAGCCGGCATGGAGCCCTTCGAGATCATGATCTCCGCGTCGCAAGAGCGGATGCTGTCAGTCGTCGAGGCCGAGCGGCTCGACGGCGTGCTCGCTGGCTGCGCGCGCTGCGAGGTCGACGCCACCGCGATCGGTGAGGTGACCGGGGACGGGCCGGCTGCGCGTGCTCGACGACGAGAGCTTGCCGGCAACGTTCCCAGCGACGTAGCCATAGCCTGACACCGGCCCACAACTCTTCCATGAGCGACCAGGCGACCGCATCCGCGCGGAAAAGGAATCGCCGGTTCCTTCGGGACTCCGGTGGTGTCTAGACAAACAGACCGAGACCGATGAAACCGAGTACCTGAAGGAGGACATGCCGCAATGAAGACCCCGTCAATCGTCTCGCCGCAGCAGTGGGAGGCCGCGCGCGAGACGCTGCTCGTCAAGGAGAAGGAGTTGACCCGCGCCCGCGACGCGATGGCGGCCGAGCGCCGGCGGATGCCGTGGATGGCCGTGGAGAAGGACTACCGCTTCGAGGGACCCAACGGACCGGCGAGCCTGGCGGACCTGTTCGAGGGCCGCAGGCAGCTGATCGTCTACCGCGCCTTCTACGCGCCGG
>DATDJX010000032.1:0-15018 GCA_036520275.1 Asanoa sp. | reverse complement strand
GCCCCCGCCATGGCCCGCCGCTAGCGCCTCCCGCAGGGCCGAGCCGCCGCCCGGGCCGGCCCGACCGGCGGCACCGGCGACGGCACCGACCAAGGCCGCCAGGCGGCGGCACCGACCAAGGCCGCACCGTCGCCGGCGGCGCGCGAAAAAGGGCGCCCGCCATGGCCCGCCGCTGGCCCGTCCGCTGGGCCGACCCGGGCCTGCCGCCGGCCGCTCCGACGCCGGTGCCGGGCTGCCCTGTTCGGTTCCGTGGCCGGCGGCAACCCGCCGTCCTGCGCGGGAAGCCCGGCGCATCGTCCCGACGCGCGCATAGGGTGAACCGTTCGTGCAGCTCGCCCGTGTCTAGTCCGGGGGCCGCGGGCATCGGGCGTGGGCCACAGGACAAGGGCGACAGAAGGGCATGGAATGAGTGACGAACAGGCGGTGACCGAGCCGGGCGCCACGCGGCGCCGGGCGCTGCTCGTCGGCGCCGGCTTTGTCGGCACGGCCGCCGTGCTGGCCGCGTGTGGCACAGACAATCAGCCGACCACGACGGCGCCCAGCGTGGCCACGACGACCGGCGCGGAGCCTGAGCCGTCCGACGACACCGGCGACGACACGGGCGGCAGCACCAGCAACGCCACCGTCCTCGGCAAGAGGTCCGACGTGCCGGTCGGCGGCGGCGCGATCTTCAGCGCCGAGCAGGTCGTCGTCACCCAGCCCGCGGCCGGCACCTTCAAGGGCTTCCGGTCGGTCTGCACCCACCAGGGCTGCCCCATCGCCAGCGTCGAGGGCGGCACGATCAACTGCACCTGCCACGGCAGCAAGTTCTCGTTGACGGACGGCACGCCCGCGAACGGGCCGGCCACCAGGCCCCTGACGTCGCGACCCGTGAAGGTGGACGGCGACAACATCGTGCTGGGTTGACGCACCCCGGCGATAGGCTTGCCGCCGTGGCAGACCCGTCGACCTACCGTCCCGCGCCGGGCTCCATCCCGGACGCACCCGGGGTCTACCGCTTCCGCGACGCCAGCGGGCGGGTCATCTACGTGGGCAAGGCCAAGAGCCTGCGCAGCCGCCTCAGCTCATACTTCGCTGATCCGTTCGGGCTGCATCAGCGCACCCGGCAGATGGTCACCACGGCGACCTCCGTCGACTGGATCACCGTCGGCACCGAGGTCGAGGCGCTGCAGCAGGAATACACGTGGATCAAGGAGTACGACCCCCGGTTCAATGTCCGCTACCGCGACGACAAGTCGTACCCCTACCTCGCCGTGACCCTCGACGAGGAGTTCCCGCGGCTGCAGGTGATGCGTGGCGCCAAGCGCAAGGGGGTGCGCTACTTCGGGCCGTACTCGCACGCCTGGGCGATCCGGGAGACGCTCGACCTGCTGTTGCGCGTCTTTCCGGCCCGCACCTGCTCCAAAGGCGTGTTCAAGCGGGCCGGCCAGATCGGCCGGCCGTGCCTGCTCGGCTACATCGGCAAGTGCGCGGCGCCCTGCGTCGGCTCGGTCTCCGCGGAGGAGCACCGCCGCATCGTCGACGAGTTCGTCGACTTCATGGCGGGCAAGACCGACACGATGGTGCGCCGGCTCGAGCGGGAGATGCACGAGGCCAGCGACCAGCTCGACTTCGAGCTCGCCGCGCGCCGCCGCGACGACCTCGCGGCCCTGCGGCGGGCACTGGAGAAGCAGACGGTCGTGCTCGGCGACGGCACGGACGCCGATGTGGTCGCCTTCGCGCAGGACCCGCTGGAGGCAGCGGTCCAGGTGTTCCACGTCCGCGACGGGCGGGTGCGCGGCCAACGCGGTTGGGTGGTGGAGAAGACCGAGGACCTGACCACCGGCGACCTCGTGCACCACTTCTGCACCCAGATCTACGGCGGCGAGCAGGGCGAGTCCGACGTGCCGCGCGAGCTGCTGGTGCCGGAGTGCCCGGCCGACGCCGGCGCGCTCGCCGACTGGCTGTCGGGCAAGCGGGGCAGCCGGGTCCAGATCAGAGTGCCGCAGCGCGGCGACAAGAAGGCGCTGCTGGATACCGTCACCCGAAACGCGAACGAGGCGCTCACCAGGCACAAGCTGAAGCGCTCCGGCGACCTCACCACCCGCAGCCAGGCCATCGAGGAGATCGCGGAGGCGCTGGGCATGGACACCGCGCCGTTGCGGATCGAGTGCTACGACGTGTCGCAGATCCAGGGCACCGACGTGGTCGCCAGCATGGTCGTGTTCGAAGACGGGCTGCCGCGCAAGACCGAATACCGGCGGTTCGTCGTCCGCGGCGCCACCGACGACCTGTCGGCGCTGTCCGAGGTGCTGCGCCGGCGCTTCGCCCGCTATCTCGACGCCCGCGCCGAGACGGGCGAGCTCGGCGACGAGACCGCCTCCGACCCGGACCGGCCCGGCATCGATCCGACCACCGGCCGGCCGCGCAAGTTCGCCTATCCGCCGCAGCTCGTCGTGGTCGACGGCGGTGAGCCACAGGTACGGGCCGCCGCCGCGGTCCTCGCCGACCTCGGCATCGACGATGTCGCGCTGTGCGGCCTGGCCAAGCGGCTCGAAGAGGTGTGGGTCCCGCACGACACCTTCCCGGTCATCATGTCCCGCACGTCCGAGGGCCTGTACCTGTTGCAGCGGGTCCGGGACGAGGCGCACCGGTTCGCGATCACATTCCATCGGCAGCGGCGGTCCAAGCGGATGACCGCCTCGGCGCTCGACGGCATCGCGGGGCTCGGCGAGGTCCGCCGTAAGGCGCTGCTGCGGCACTTCGGCTCGCTCAAGCGGCTCGCCGCCGCGTCCGCCGAGGAGATCGCGGGGGTGCCCGGGGTCGGGCGCCGCACCGCCGAGGCGATCAAGACGGCTCTTTCAGGCGAGCCGGGTGAGGGCGGCGCATCGGACGCCGCGTCGGATGGCTAGCCTTCAGGCTTAGGATTCGGCGGTGACCGAGCACGCCAGTGACAGGGAACACGACGAGGTGACGCGGTCCGACACCACCCTCGTGGTGGTCACCGGCGTCTCCGGCGGCGGTCGCAGCACCGTGGCACGCGCCCTCGAGAACGTCGGCTTCTACGTCGTCGACAACCTGCCACAGGCGCTGATGCTCGACATGGCCGAGCTCGCGTTCCAGGCCGGCGGTCCGGCCCGCATGACGGCGATGGTGCTCGACGTACGCAGCCGCGCGTTCTCCGCCGACCTGGCCGGCGCCGTGCGGGCGCTGAAGGAGCGCGGCTTTCAACCGCACGTCGTCTTCCTCGACGCCGACGACGACGTCCTGATCCGCCGGTTCGAGAGCGTCCGGCGCTCGCACCCCATGCAGGGCGACGGTCGGCTCGCCGACGGCATCGCGGCCGAGCGCAAGCTGCTCGAGGAGGCCCGCGAGCAGGCCGACGTCATCATCGACACCAGCCACCTCAACGTCAACCAACTGCGCCGCCGCATCGAGGAGATGTTCGGCGGCGAGGACAGCCGGCGGCTGCGGGTCACCGTGCTGTCGTTCGGGTTCAAGTACGGCCTTCCGCCCGACGCCGACTTCGTGCTCGACGCGCGCTTCCTGCCCAACCCGTTCTGGGTGCCGGAGCTGCGCGACCACACCGGCCGCGAGAAGGCCGTGAGCACATACGTGCTCGGCCAGCGCGGCGCGTTGCCGTTCGTCGAGACGTACGCCCGGCTCATCGACTCCACCGCGCCCGGCTTCGAGCGCGAGGGCAAGCGCTACCTCACGGTGGCGGTCGGCTGCACCGGCGGCAAGCACCGCAGCGTCGCCATCGCCGAGGAGCTGGCGAGCCGGCTGCGGGCCGCCCGCCTGTCCGCGCACGCCCAGCACCGCGACCTGGGGCGCGAATGAGCGAGCGCAGCGAGCTCATCGTCGGGCGCAGTGCGTCGCCTCCTGGCGCCGGCTCGCGACCGGACCGGCGCAGCCGGACGGACCGCACGGACCCGAGCGAGGTGCCGCAATGACTGCCTCCGCGCCGCTGCGGGTGGTGGCGTTCGGCGGTGGTCACGGCCTCGCCGCCTCGCTGCGCGCACTGCGCCGCTGCGGCCCGGTGCTGCCGGTCGCCATTACCGCGGTGGTCACCGTCGCCGACGACGGCGGCTCCAGTGGCCGGCTGCGCGCCGAGCGGTCCTCGCTGCCACCGGGCGACCTGCGGCAGGCGCTCGCCGCCCTGGCCGCCGAGACGCCGGAGACGCAGCGCACCGCGGCGCTCTTCCAGCACCGGTTCCGGCCGGCGGACGACCGTGGTGGTCCGCTCGACGGCCACCCGGTCGGCAACCTCGTGCTGGTGGGGCTGATGGAGCTGCTCGGCGACCCGGTGTCCGCTTTGGATCACGCGGGTCGGATGGTCGGCGCGGCCGGCCGGGTGCTGCCGATGTCGACCCGGCAGGTGGGCATCGAGGCCGATGTTCGCGGCGCCGACCCGCGCCGGCCAGACGCGGTGGTCACCGTCAGGGGGCAGCACAACGTCGCCGTCGCGCCGGGGCACGTCGAGTCCGTACGGCTGCGGCCGAGCGACCCACCGGCGTGTAGCGAGGCCGTGGCGGCCGTACTGGACGCCGACTGGCTGATCTTCGGGCCGGGCAGCTGGTACACGAGCGTGATCCCGCACCTGCTCGTACCGGAGTTGGCAGCGGCCATTGTGGCCAGTCCGGCGCGTCGCCTGGTCACCCTCAACCTCGCCAGCGAGACCGAGACGGCCGGCCTGTCGGCTGCTGATCACCTCGCCGCCCTGCGCTGGTACCTGCCCGACCTGAAGGTTGACACTGTTCTGGCCGACCGCGCGGCCGTAGGTGACCCCGAACCGGTCAACCATGCGGCAGAATCGCTGGGTGCGCGGCTGGTCCTCGCCCCGGTCTCCGTCGCGGACGGCAGCCCCCGGCATGATCCGTCCGCGCTCGGCGCCGCCCTGGTGCCCGTCCTGGGCCCCGCTCGTTAAGCAAGCACGACCAACTGGCATCTGAGGTGACGACAGCATGGCGATGACCGCGGCGGTCAAGGACGAGCTCAGTCGGGTCGACGTGCCCAAGCCATGCTGCCGGCGCGCGGAGATGGCGGCGCTGCTGCGCTTTGCCGGCGGCCTGCACATCGTCTCGGGCCGGGTCGTCGTGGAGGCGGAGCTCGACACCGGCGCGGTGGCGCGCCGCCTCCGACGCGAGATCGCCGAGGTCTACGGCTACCCGAGCGAGATCCACGTGCTGGCATCCGGGGGCCTGCGCAAGGCCAGCCACTACATCGTGCGGGTGGTCAAGGACGGCGAGCTGCTCGCCCGCCAGACCGGCCTGCTCGACGTGCGCGGCCGACCGGTGCGCGGCCTGCCCCAGCACGTCGTCAACGGCAACGTGTGCTGCGCGGTCGCCGCCTGGCGCGGCGCGTTCATGGCGCACGGCTCGCTCACCGAGCCCGGCCGTTCCTGCGCCCTGGAGATCACCTGCCCTGGCCCGGAGTCGTCGCTCGCGCTCAAGGGCGCCGCCCGCCGCATCGGCATCACCGCCAAGGAGCGCGAGGTGCGTGGCGTCGACCGCGTGGTGATCAAGGACGGCGACGGGATCGCCGCGTTGCTTACCCGCATCGGCGCCCACGCGAGCGTGCTGGCGTGGGAGGAGCGGCGGGTCCGGCGCGAGGTGCGTGCCACGGCCAACCGGCTCGCCAACTTCGACGACGCCAACCTGCGCCGCTCGGCCCGCGCGGCGGTGGCCGCGGCCGCGCGGGTCACCCGGGCCCTGGAGATCCTCGCCGATGACGCGCCCAACCACCTGACCTCGGCCGGCCGGCTGCGCCTCGACCATCGCCAGGCCTCGCTGGAGGAGCTGGGCGCGCTCGCCGACCCGCCACTGACCAAGGATGCGATCGCCGGTCGGATCCGCCGGCTGCTGGCGCTCGCCGACAAGCGGGCCCGCGACCTGGGCATTCCGGACACCGAGGCGGCTGTCACGCCCGACATGCTGGTCGTGTAGGCGGCGGCGTGGGCGAGGCGCTGTTCTGGGGCGTCGTCTCCTCGGGCTCGCTGCTCGTCGGTGCCCTCCTCGCGCTGCTGCGCCCGGTAAACCGTACGGTGCTGGGCCTCGTCATGGCGTTCGGCGGGGGCGTACTCGTCAGCGCCGTCGCCTTCGAGTTGGTCGAGGAGGGCATCCACACCGCCGGGCGGCTGCGCGAGGTGGCCTTCGGCCTGTTCGCCGGCAGCCTCGCGTACTTCGCCGGCGACGCGCTCATCGACCGGTGGGGCGGGCGGGACCGCAAGCGCTCCGGCGGCCAGCAGGCGGGCGGGTCGGGCCTCGCGATCGTGCTCGGCACGGTGCTCGACGGCGTTCCGGAATCGCTGGTCATCGGCCTGACCCTTGTCAAGGGCGGGTCGGTGGGGGTCGCCTTGGTCGTCGCGGTCTTCCTGTCCAACCTGCCCGAGGCGATCAGCGGCACCGCGGGCCTGCGGGCCGCCCATTGGTCGGGCGGCCGGGTCGTGGCACTGTGGGGGTCGGTCGTGGCGGTCTCGACCGCGGCGACCGGCGCCGGCTACGGCATTTTCGCCGACACGTCGCCCAAGACCGTGGCCATCGTCCTCGGCTTCGCCGCCGGCGCGATCATCACCATGTTGGCCGACACGATGATGCCGGAGGCGTTCGAGAACGGCGGTCGCGCGGTCGGCCTGCTGACCACGATCGGGTTCGCGACCGCGGTCGCCGTCGACGCGTTCGCCTGAGGACGCCCCGGCAGCCCCGCCCCGGTGGCGCTCCGATACGGTTGGCGACAGTACGGCGACGGGGCCGCGACCGTTCCGAGCACGCAAGACACATCGAGGAGATGAAACCTGTGACCATCCGGGTTGGCATCAATGGGTTCGGCCGCATCGGCCGCAACTTCTTCCGGGCCGCGCTCGCCTCCGGCGCGGACATCGCGCTGGTCGGCGCCAACGACCTCACCGACAACGCCACGCTCGCGCACCTGCTCAAGTACGACAGCATCCTGGGTCGGCTGCCGCAGGAGGTCAAGGCGACCGGCGACGAGATCACGGTCGGCGGCCACACGTTCAAGGTGCTCGCCGAGCGCGACCCCGCCAAGCTGCCCTGGGGCGACCTCGGCGCCGACGTGGTCATCGAGTCGACCGGCCTGTTCACCGACGCGGCCAAGGCGCGGGGGCACATCGAGGGTGGGGCCAAGAAGGTCATCATCTCGGCCCCGGCCAAGAACGAGGACTTCACGGTCGTGATGGGCGTCAACGACGGCGACTACGACCCGGCGAACCACACGATCATCTCGAACGCCTCCTGCACCACCAACTGCCTGGCGCCGCTGGCCAAGGTGTTGCACGACACGTTCACGATCGAGCGTGGCCTGATGACCACCATCCACGCGTACACGCAGGACCAGAACCTGCAGGACGGCCCGCACAAGGACCTGCGCCGGGCCCGTGCGGCCGCCCTCAACATCGTGCCCACCTCGACCGGCGCCGCCAAGGCGATCGGCCTGGTGCTGCCCGAGCTCAAGGGCAAGCTCGACGGCTACGCGCTGCGCGTGCCGGTGCCGACCGGCTCGGCGACCGACCTCACCGCGACGGTCTCCCGCGACACCTCCGTCGACGAGGTCAACGCCGCGTACAAGGCGGCCGCGCAGGGCCCGCTGGCCGGCTACCTGACGTACACCGAGGACGAGATCGTCTCGACCGACATCGTCACCGACCCGGCGTCGTGCATCTTCGACTCCGGGCTCACCAAGGTCATCGGCGACCAGGTCAAGGTCGTCGGCTGGTACGACAACGAGTGGGGCTACTCCAACCGGCTGCTCGACCTGGTCACGCTCGTGGGGTCGTCGCTCTGAGATGAAGTCGCTCTGAGATGAAGACGCTCGACGACCTGCTCGCCGAAGGCGTGGCGGGTCGGCGTGTCCTCGTGCGCGCCGACCTCAACGTCCCGCTCGACACGTCCGGCCCGCCGGCCATCACCGACGACGGCCGGATCCGCGCCGTGCTGCCCACGATCCAGGCGCTGCGCGACGCCGCTGCCGGGGTCGTGGTGATGTCGCACCTCGGCCGGCCCAAGGGCGCGCCGGACCCCAGGTACTCGCTGCATCCCGTGGCCGAGCGGCTCGCCGAGTTGCTGGACTCCCCGGTGGTGTTCGCCGAGGACACCGTGGGCGAGTCCGCGCGGGCCGCGGTCGACGCGCTGCCGGGCGGCCAGGTGCTGCTGCTGGAGAACCTGCGCTTCAACCCGGGGGAGACCAGCAAGGACGACGCCGAGCGGGGCGCGTTCGCCGACCGGCTGGCTGCCTTCGGCGAGGCGTACGTCGACGACGCCTTCGGCGCGGTGCACCGCAAGCACGCCTCCGTCTACGACGTCCCGGCACGGCTGCCGCACTTCGCGGGGCGGCTGGTCCTGCGCGAGGTCGAGGTGCTGGCCAGGCTGACCGGTGACCCCGACCGGCCGTACGTCGTCGTGCTCGGCGGCGCGAAGGTCTCCGACAAGCTCGCCGTGTCCGAGGCGCTGCTGCCCAAGGTCGACAAGCTGCTCGTCGGCGGCGGCATGTGTTTCACGTTCCTCAAGGCGCAAGGTCACGAGGTCGGCAAGTCGCTGCTCGAGGAGGACATGGTCGACAGCTGTCGCGACCTCCTGACACGGGCAGACGGCAAGATCATGCTGCCGACCGACGTGGTGGCCGCGACGGCATTTGCCGCCGATGCGGACCATGACGTGGTGTCCGTCGCCGACATCCCGGCGGACCGGCTCGGGCTCGACATCGGTCCGGAGTCGACCGCCGCCTTCGCCGACGCCCTCTCGGGCGCCCGCACCACGTTCTGGAACGGGCCGATGGGCGTGTTCGAGCTGGCGCCGTTCGCGGCGGGCACCCGCGGCGTTGCCGAGGCGATCACCAAGGTCGAGGGGTTCACCGTCGTCGGCGGCGGCGACTCGGCGGCCGCCGTCCGGGCGCTGGGCCTCGACGAGTCGGCGTTCGGGCACATCTCGACCGGCGGCGGCGCATCGCTGGAATACCTCGAAGGCAAGACCCTGCCCGGCCTGGCCGCTCTGGAGAGCTGAGATGGCGACGCCCGCCCGCCGACCGCTGATGGCCGGCAACTGGAAGATGAACCTGAACCACCTCGAGGCCATCGCGCTGGTGCAGAAGCTGGCGTTCAGCCTCGACGAGCGGCAGCTCGGCGCCGTGGAGACGGTGGTGCTGCCGCCGTTCACCGCGATCCGGAGCGTGCAGACGCTGGTCGACGGCGACAAGCTGCTGATCGGATACGGCGCCCAGGACCTCTCGCCCTACCGGTCCGGCGCATACACCGGCGACGTCTCCGGGCCGATGCTGGCGAAGCTGGGCTGCTCGTACGTCGTGGTGGGGCACTCCGAGCGCCGCCAGCACCACCACGAGGACGACGAGATCGTGAATGCGAAGGTCGCCGCGGCGCTCGCCAGCGACATCACGCCGATCCTGTGTGTGGGGGAGGGCCTCGAGATCCGCGAGGCGGCCGCCCAGGTGCCACACTGCTGCGAACAGCTCGACGCGGCGCTCGACGGACTCACCGCCGACCAGGTCGTGCGAGTGGTGGTCGCGTACGAGCCGGTGTGGGCGATCGGCACCGGCAAGACCGCTTCGCCCGAGGACGCCCAAGAGGTGTGCGCGGCGCTGCGGTCACGGCTTTCCGCCGCGTTCGGCGCAGAGACGGCCGACACGGTGCGGATCCTCTACGGGGGTTCGGTGAAGGCCGCGAACATCGCCGCGATCATGGCAGCGCCGGACGTCGACGGGGCGCTGGTCGGCGGAGCGAGCATCGACGCCGACGAGTTCGCGCAGATCGTCCGGTTCCCGGAGCACCTGCCTCGCTGAGGCTCCGCTATTGTGGGGTCTGACCCCAGTCGAGAGGACCCGTTCCGCCATGCCCATCGCATTCGCCTACACGATGATCGGCCTGCTGATCATCACCAGCGTGCTGCTCACGCTGCTGATCCTGCTGCACCGCGGCAAGGGCGGCGGCCTGTCCAGCATGTTCGGCGGCGGCGTCTCGTCCAGCCTGGCCGGCTCGTCGGTCGCGGAGAAGAACCTCGACCGCTACACCATCCTCGTGGGCATCGTGTGGTTCGCGAGCATCGTGGGACTGGGGCTGTGGCTGAAACTCGCGATGAATAGCTGACCCTCTCTGCGTCGATTCGTCGTACACTCTTGCGCGGCCCGCTTTGTCGGGCCGCGCAGCTCTTCCCGCAGCACCGCTTATCCGCGTCGCAAAGCCGCCCTCGCGGCCGACCCCGCACGACGACAGGAGCGAGCAACCGTGCCAAGTGGCAGCGCAATCCGCGGCACCCGGGTCGGATCCGGGCCGATCAGGCCCCCAGAACGGTGCGAACCCGCCCCACGCCGACCGATCACCTACTGGTGTGCCAACGGGCACTCGGTGGAGATCCTCCTGGCGGCCGACGTGCCGCCGCCGGCGACCTGGGACTGCCCGCGCTGCGGCCACCCGGCGGGGCAGGACGAGGCCAACCCGCCGGGGCGGCCACGCAACGAGCCCTACAAGACCCACCTCGCCTATGTGAAGGAGCGCCGCAGCGACGCCGACGGCGCGGCCATCCTGGCCGAGGCCCTGGCAGCGTTGCGCCAACGCCGCGGGGAGCTCTAGCCGCGAGACCGACGCAACCGCCGTCAGCGCAGGCTACGAAACGTCGGCTTGACCCCCGCGGCCGCGGCGCGGTCCAGGAGCCAGAGCGTGGTCCTGACCGCGTGCACGCCCGCGGCGGGAATCTGGTGCGGCCCGGCGCCCTCCAGTGCCATAGACACCGGGCCCGCCTTGTCCGGGCCAGCGGCGATGATCCAGATCTCCTCGGCCGTGTTGATCGCCGGCAGGGTCAGCGTGATGCGCACCGGCGGCGGCTTCGGGCTGCCACGGACGGCCGCCACCGGGCGGGTCTCGTAGACCACCGGGTGCTCCGGGAAAACCGAGGCCACGTGGCCGTCCTCGCCGATGCCGAGCAGCAGCACGTCGAAATGCGGTAGCGGAGCGTGGCCGGGGCGCGCCGCCTCGGCCAGAGTGCGCGCGTAGCGGGCCGCCGCGGCCTCCGGATCGTCGCCGTCGGGACCGTCGGAGGGCGGCATCGGATGCACCCGTCCGGGTGCGAGCGGCAGCGCGTCGAGCAGGCTGTCGCGCGCCTGGGTCTCGTTGCGGTCGGGATGGCCACCAGGCACGAACCGTTCGTCTCCCCACCACACGTGGACCCGCGACCAGTCCACGGCGTCGCGCGCGGGCAGCGCCGCCAGCGCGCGGTAGACCGCGGCCGCGACGCGGCCGCCGGTCAGCACCAGGTCGGCCGCGCCGCGCTCGTTCTGCGCGTCGAGCAGGGACACGATCAGCCGGGCCGCGACCGCCTGTGCGAGCACGTCGGCGTCGGCGTGGACGATGACCCTCGTCTCGCTCATGCCGCCGCCCCGCTCCAGGCGGTGCCAGACGGCGCTGCCCTCCGGTGGGGTCGCGAGCCGGCGCCATGAGGCGACGCACTGAGCCTGATGATGAGCTCGCTTCGCTCGCTCATGCCGCCGCCCCGCTCCAGGCAGTGCCAGATGGCGCTGCCCTCCGGAGGGGTCGCGAGCCGGCGCCATGAGGCGACGCACTGAGCCTGATGATGAGCTCGCTTCGCTCGCTCATACGGCCCGGCAGCGTGCGCGCACGCGTCGCCGAACGAAGCGAGGGCCGGCCGGTCGGCCCGCCACGGGCGCTCACGTGGATGCGCCGGGGCCGGGGGTGGACGCCGCCGGCGATCCCGCCGAGGGCGTGCCCGGCGGCGGTGCGGTGGTCCGGGCGGCCCCGGACGTCTCTCCCGCGGTCGCCATCGGGTCTCGCCACACGTGGACGCGGTGGGTGGGCCGCTCGTCGAGGCCGGTCACCCCGGACATCGCGGCCAGCGCCTCCGCGTAGACCTGGTCGGGGTCGAGGCGGCGCAGCTCCTCGGCCAGCTCCTCGCCGAGCGGCCGCTTGACCAGCGGCAGGTGGCGCTCGCCCTGGCCGCTGCGGCGGAACGTCGCCGTGCCGTTCTGGCGGACCAGGAGAAGCTCGTCGCCGTTGGCGCAGAGCAGCTGCACCTCCCGCATCCGCGGGAACTCCGACGTGTCGACCCAGCGCGGCTGGATGTTCAACCGTGACGCGAGCCAGCCGATCATTAGCGCCGCCGTCGGGTCGGCCTTCGGCGCTACCACGGTGGCGCCGACGACCGTCTCGTCGGTCGTGTCGAACGCGCTGGCCACCAGCGTGCGCCAGTGCGTGATCCGGGTCCAGGCCAGGTCCGTGTCGCCCGGCGCGTAGTCGACCGCCCGTTGCTTGAGCGCCGCCAACCGGTCGGGTGCCTGCGCGGCGTCGGTGATCCGGCGGTCGGCGACCACCCCGAGGAAGTCGTTGGCGATCCGCTCCGGCGGGTCGGCGTGCCACCAGGTCACCACCGGGACGTCGGGCACCAGCAGCGGCATGACCACCGACTCGGCGTGCAGCGCCAGCCGCCCGTACATGCGCATCACGACGGCCTCACAGGGGCCGAGCCGGCCGCCGACCACGACCTCGGCGTCGAGCCGGCTGGTGGGACGGTCGACGTCGGAGCGCACGACGATCAGGATCCGGCACGGGTGTGCCTGCGCGGCGATCGTGGCCGCCGCCTCGGCCTCCCGGACCTTCTTCTCGTCGACCACGACGATCAGCGTCAGCGCCATCCCGCTGGCGACGCCTCCGGCGCTGCGCCGCTCCGCCTGCAGCGCCTTGACCACCTCGTTGCCGGTGGTGTCCCACAGGCCGATCATGCTCGCCTCCAGTGGCGGCCGTCGCGGTCCAGCAGGTCGTCGGCCGGGCGCGGCCCCCATTCGCCGGCCCGGTAGGGCTCCGGCTTGGTGCCCTTCCACGCCTCCTCGAGCGGGTCGACCACCTGCCAGCTCTGCTCGACCTCGGCGGCGTCGGGGAACAGCGTGCGATCGCCGACCAGGACGTCGAGGACCAGGCGCTCGTACGCCTCGGGCGACGACTCGGTGAACGCCTCGCCGTACTGGAAGTCCATCGCGATGTCGCGGACCTCCATCGTCGTGCCCGGCACCTTCGAGCCGAACTTGAGCACCACGCCCTCGTCGGGCTGCACCCGGATGACCAGCTGGTTCTGCCCGAGCATCTCGACGTCGGCCTGGTTGAACGGCAGGTGCGGCGCCTGCTTGAACAGAATCGCCACCTCCGTCACCCGTCGCGGCATGCGCTTGCCGCAGCGCAGGTAGAACGGCACCCCGGCCCAGCGCCTGTTCTGCACGCCGAGCTTGACGGCCACGTACGTCTCGGTCGTGGAGTCGGGCGGAATGTCCTTCTCCTCGAGGTAGCCGACGGCGCGCTCGCCGGCGACCCACCCCGGCAGGTACTGGCCGCGGACGGTCCCCTTCGCGATGTCCTTGGGGACCGTGATCGCCTTGAGCACCTTGAGCTTCTCGGCGCGGATCTCGGACGCGTCGAACGACGTCGGCTCCTCCATCGCCACGAGCGAGAGCAGCTGGAGGAGGTGGTTCTGGAGCACGTCGCGGGCGGCGCCGGCGGCGTCGTAGAAGGCGGCGCGGGAGCCGATGCCGACGTCTTCGGCCATGGTGATCTGGATCGAGTCGACGTACTTGGAGTTCCACAGCGGCTCGAACAGGTTGTTGGCGAACCGCAGCGCCATGATGTTCTGGACGGTCTCCTTGCCCAGGTAGTGGTCGATGCGGAAGACGTCGTCGCGGGTGAACACCGAGTCGACGAGGTCGTTGAGCTCCTTCGCCGACGCGAGGTCGTAGCCGAACGGCTTCTCCACGACCACCCGCCGCCAGCCGCCGGACCTCTCGTTGTCGGCCATGCCCGTGCGGGCCAGCTGCTTGAGCACCACCGGGAACGCCGCGGGCGGGATCGCGAAGTAGAACGCCGCGTTGCCCGGGATGCCGTGGCTGTCGTGCAGGTCGTCGAGCGTCTGCGCGAGGTGATCGAACGCGGCGTCGTCGTCGAACGAACCGCCCACGAACTTGATGTTGCCGACGAGCCGCTGCCACACGTCTTCCCGCCACGGGGTGCGCGCGTGTGCCTTGGCCGCCTCGTACGCCAGGGACTCGAAGTCGCCGTCGCCCCAGTCGCGGCGGGCCATGCCCACGACGACGAAGCCCGGCGGCAACAGCCCCCGGTTGGCGAGGTCGTAGACGGCCGGCAGCAGCTTCTTGCGGGCGAGGTCGCCGGTGACACCGAAGATCACCAGAGCGCACGGCTCCGGGATGCGGGGAAGCCGGCGATCCTGGGGATCACGCAGCGGGTTCACCTTGGCTCCTTGGTGATCAGGAGAGGGCGGACAGCAACTGGTCGATGCCGGCCGCGCGATCGGTGAGATGCAGCCGCACGACGGGCCGGCCGCGCTCGCTGAGCGCCTGCCGGTCGCCGGCGGCTTGGGCGGCCTGCAGCTCGCCGAACGAGTACGGCTTGCCCGGCACCGGCAGGTCGTCCACCACCACGCCGGTGATCTGCAGGAACGAGCCGACCTGCGGTCCGCCCTTGTGGTATTGCCCGGTCGAGTGCAGGTAGCGGGGGCCCCAGCCGAACGTCGTCGGTCGGCCCGACGCCGTGGCGAGCAGCGCCCGCACGCCCTCGGCACGGGAGTCGGCGAGCCGGTCGAGGTAGGCCAGCACCGCCAGGTACCCGGTGTCGCCGATTCCGTTCGCGAGCGCACGCAGCACCGAGCCCAGGTCGGAGCCGGATCCGCCGTAGACCTCGACGGCGCCCTCCGTGAGCGACGGCGACTCGTCGGGCAGGCCCTCGCTGAGGATGCGGGTGGTGTTCTGCTTGGACTCGGTGACGTTGGGCTGGTCGAACGGGTCGATGCCGAGCACCCGGCCGGCCACCGCGGTCGCGTACTCCCAGGCCAGGAACTGCGCGCCGAGCGGGCCGTTGACCGCGAGGTCGGGGCGCACGCCGCCGCCGGGTACCGCCGCGGGCCGCTGGGCGCCGCCGACCGTGACCGCGAGCACGTCGGGCCCGCCGGCGATCGGCTGGTCGGGTGCCTCGACCACCACGGGCAGGACGCCCAGCGAATTCTTCCC
>DATDJX010000031.1:0-3982 GCA_036520275.1 Asanoa sp. | reverse complement strand
GTCCGTCTTTTTCCCGCGCGGGCCGCGGCGCGCGGCCGCCTTCAGCTCTTGGGCGCGGTCCTTCATCGCGCCTCGTTCCTCGTCCGTGAATCCCTCGTACCTGTTGTCGCTCGCCGCGGTGCTCTTGGCGGACTTCTGCGTGTCCACGGTTACCTCCTCGCGTGCTTCCGTTCCTCGGTTACCGGCAGTCATGATGTGCTCCTGGTTGTTTCGTTTGTGATCCCAGCGTCTCCCGGCTCGGGCGCGGTCCACATCCGTGCTCACCACGGAAGCCACCACGGACAATGAGCTGATGTCCGGACCGGCGGTCGCGGCCGGCTGCCGCTGTTCACGTGGCTCCTGCCGGATCGCATGCCGGACCGGTTGATCGCACGCATGATCGAGCTGGCCGCCGAGTTCACCACCCCACCCACGGACGTGCGGCGCGCGAGAACCTGGCGGCAGTCTCGGCCTACCACCCGGCCGGACCCACAAGGCTGCCGCGGGACGGCTAGCGTGGACGCGTGCGACTCGGCGCGGCAACGTTTGTCGCCATCCTGCTGGCCGGTTGCGGCGGAACGGAGCCGAATGTGGATGTGACGCCAGCCCCCATGACGATCGCGGTGACCAGCACCGCCTTCAACAACCAGGGCGACATCCCCGCCCGGTACACGTGCGACGGAGACGACGTGTCGCCGCCATTGCAGTTCGCCGCGCTGCCCGCGGGCACGGGCGAGCTTGCCCTGCTTGTCGAGGATCCGGACGCTCCGCGCGGCACGTTCGTGCACTGGGTCGCGTGGGGCATCGACGCCGGCCGGGCGGCCCTGGCCGAGGGGCAGGCGCCGGCCGGTTCCGGCACCAACGGCTTCGGGAAGCGAGGGTACGGCGGGCCGTGCCCGCCGAAAGGTGCACCGCACCGGTACGTGTTTACCGTCTACGCGGTGTCCGAGCGGCTCGACCTGCGCCAGGGCGCGTCTGCGGACGACCTGAAACGGGCGCTGTCGCACCGGGTGCTGGCGGCGGGTCGGATCGTCGGCCGTTACGCTCGCGCCTGAGCCGACCGGCCCCACACAGGTCGGCGCACACCGTCGGGTCACCCCATCGAGGATGGCGGGCACCGGGTTGGGCCGCACTGGACACACCCGGTGCGCCGGGCTCACACCGGCGATTTCTGAGCGCCCACGGTCGGATACCTCTCCGCCATCCGAGGGCTTGGACCATCACGCGACGCTCCCGGCCATCGACCCTTCACGCAATGATCAGCCCGCCGGGGCGAGCAGACCCCTGAAGCACGCCAAAACCGGCATGCCGCGGCCCCGTCAGTCCAGCAGTTCGCCGCAGGTGACGTTGGCGATCGTGGCGGTCATGGCGCCGGCCCGATCGGAGGCCAGCAATGCCGCGACGGCGGCCACCTCGGCCAGCAGCGGCAGCCGGCGCAGCAGCGCCCGCTCCTCGCGTGCCGCCTGGAGCGATCCGCCGCCGTGCCCACGCCGTCGGCGACGAGGTCGCGGGCCTTGCGTACTCCGTCGGCATCGGGGGATCCGGCCGACCGCAGGCAGACCACCCGGACACCCTCCGGGCCGAGCTCGGTGGCAAGCGTCCGGGCGAGCCCCTCCAGGGCGGCACAGGCGACACCGAAGGAACCCACGCGTGGGATGCCCAGCCGGTCGGGTGCCGCGGTGACCATGAGGATTACGCCCGTCCGCTGGCGCGTCATGTGTCGCGCCGCCGCGCGCGCGGTGATCACGTGGGTTCGCACGCGGTCCTCAAGGCCGCGGGTGAACTCGTCCGGGGCCATCTCCAGCAGCGCCCTGCCCTGGATGTGGTCCACACCGATGAGATTGATCGAGATGTCGAGGCGGCCGGCGGCCTTGACCACCGCAGCGGCGTGCCGTTCGACCGCGCGCGCGTCGAGGGCGTCCAGTTCCATCGATTCGGCCACCCCGCCGCCCGCCCGGATCTGTTCGGCCACCGTATCCAGCCGCGTCACGGTCCGGCCGGCAAGGAAGAGCCTCGCGCCTTCACCGGCGAACGTTCGGGAGACCGCCGCGCCGAGCGCACCGCCGGCTCCGTAGATCACCACGCACTTGTCCCGCAGTAGCATCGGTCGTCCTCCAGTCAACGCAGCGGGTGTCCTGGTTGGGACGGCGGCGATGGCCGGCACTCATCGGTCCGCGGACGCCCGTGAGGAGTTCGAACCGCTGCCGGGTGCACCGGTTTGAGCGCCATCGACGCGGGCACGGCGGATGAGGCTTACGGCGAAGCAGCGGATGCTCGACGGGCAGCGCCGCGAGGCGCCGGCGCCGCGGCGATCCCTGGCCGGGCTGGTACGGATATCCGCCGTCGACGGCGTCACCCAGCATCGGAACGGGCCAGAGCGGACTTCCTGCCCGCGACGGACGCTACCGCTGGAAGCGCCAGCGGGTCGCGCCGTACGGCTCCGTCGTCGCGACGCCGACCACGGTGTGGAACGTGAACCGGTACACGTGCCAGGGCGGTGGCCCGGCGCTGGGCGCGTTGAACGGGGCCGTGAACGCGTCGCCGTCGACCTGGGCCGGCCAGCCGCCTGCGCGATAGCCGGCGGCGACCTGCTCGAGCGTCTCCGGATCGGTCACCCTGGCCGCGGTGCCGTCGAGGACAAGGTCGATGCCCGACAGCCGGACGGAGATCGTGCAGAGCGGGTTGACAGCCAGGTCGCGAGCCTTGCGGGCGGCCGGGCTGCTGGTGAAGTAGAGGTCGCCGTCCCGCCATTGCGCGCCGATGCCAGCGGCGTGCGGCGTGCCGTCTGGCCGGCACGTTCCGAGGAAGTGCGTGACGTCCGGGGTCGGCACGGCGGCGAGTGCGTCGCGGGCACGGCTCCACTGCAGCGTGGCGTCTCCGTAGCGGTCAAGATTCGTGGTCTCAGCAGGTGGCAGTTCGGTCATGCCCGATTAGACCACCACAAGGAGGCGAACTCATCGCTGATCACCGCACCTCCAGGCCGGCGGCCCGATAGCGGGCGTGGCCTTGCGGTCGGCGTCGGTCGCGGCGCGGGAACGCCTCGTTTTGTCGGGATTTCCTGCTCGGGCCGATGGCGGGCGACCGCGGGCAGCGCTTCCTGCGCCGCGTCCTCGTCCGCCTCGAACGCGCCGAAGCGGCGGACGACCACGCCGAGGACCCGCCGTGCGAGCGGTCGCAGCAGGTCCTCGGTTCCGGCCCGGGTGGTCACATCTCTTCGCCGGCGGTGTCCATGACCGGCCGCACCTCAACGGCCCAGAACCGGGCGGCCGGATCGTGTGTGACGATCTCGGTCGCTCGCTCCAGGGTCTCGCAGTCGAGCAGGTAGTAGCCGGCCAGCTGCTCCTTGGTCTCGGCGAACGGCCCGTCGGTGACGGCCGGGACGCCGTTTCGCACCCGAACCGTCCGGCCGTTGGAGGCATCGGCGAGCGCCACGCCTCCGGCGAGCAGCTCCCCCGACTCGGTGAACTGCCTGAGGTACGTGTTGGCGTCCCCGATCAGCGCGTCGCGGTCGGTTTGTGACAACGCCTCGAACGCGCCCGGGTTGTTGTAGACGAGCGCGACGTACTTCATGATCTGCTCCCTTCGCTGTGACGAGTCTCGTGGCTAGGTCGGAGCGGAGTCGACGCTCTCGACATCGCCATCCGCGATCGTGGCCGATCCGGAGTCCGTGACGTGCGTCACCGCGCCCGAACGGTGAGATCCGCAAGCTCGCTCCGACTTGTCTGTAGGCGCAATGACAAGGAGCAACCTCATGACCGACCGTATGACGTACTCCGGGCGATGGCTCGCACTCATCACCGTCTGCCTCGGCAACCTGATGATCGTCCTTGACGTGACGATCGTAGGCGTCGCCCTGCCCTCGATCCGGGAAGATCTCGCGTTCTCGGAGAGCTCGCTCGCCTGGGTCGCGAACGCCTACCTCCTGACGTTCGGCGGATTCCTCCTGCTCGCGGGCCGGTTGGGCGATCTCTTCGGCCACCGGCGGCTGTTCCTGATCGGGATC
>DATDJX010000030.1:0-16418 GCA_036520275.1 Asanoa sp. | reverse complement strand
GTTCGCGTCCGGTGTCAGCAGGGCGATGTTGGCGGTGCGGATGAGCGCGGTGGTCGCCCGGCTCATGGTGGCCAGCATCCCCGCGAGCCGGTCGAACTCCTCCAGGTAAACGTCTCCCATCATCGCCGCCAATCGACACTCCTTCGCGCGCGTGCTACCAGGCTACGGCGACGGGTGCCCCGCCGGCGGGCCGGGCAACCTCTCAATTGGCCCGCCCGGACCAACGACTCGTTCACCTTTCGTTCATCGCTGGCCACCGAACTGGCCCGGCACCACGTCGATACCGAGGTGTGCGTCGACATCGCCGACGCGTTGGTCGCCGCGGGTACGCTGCGGCCCGACGCGGTATTGCTGGGCGGCGAGCAGCAAGGCCTGACCCGAACCACCGTCGTAACAGCGCTGCGCAAGCGCGCTGGCGTTCCGGTCATGGTCGGTATCGGCGCCGATGACGGCGCGACCGCGGCGGCGGTGCTGGCCGCCGGCGCTACCGCCTGCATCCCACGCCCCTGCCGCGCGGCCGAGCTCATTGCGATCCTGCGAGCGATCCACCCCGAAACGGTCGGCATGGTCGAGCCGGCGCTCACGTGCGGTCGGCTGCTCCGGGACCCCGCCACCATGGAGGTCCGGCACAACGGTCGAAGGATGGTTCCCCCGAAGCGTGAGTACCAGGTTCTGCGCTACCTGATGACCCACGCAGACTCACCCGGGACCAGATCTACCGCGCGGTCTGGGGCGAGCCGTACAGCGACGCGTCCAACACCCTGACCGTGCATATCAAGCGTCTACGCGCGCGGCTCGGCGACGACCAGAAGAACCCGCACATCATCGCCACCGTCCGCAACATCGGGTACCGGCTCATTCCACCGGCAGCGGCGCGGCGCTGACCATCAGCCAGGGGCCGGCGTCCAGCACCGCGGCGAGCTGCCCGACCAGCGCCGAACGGGCACCGTCGTGGGGACGAATTGTCAGCCGGGCACAGATCCGCGCGATGCGCGATGCGGAGTCGAGGGCGGCAACCACTACGCGTGCGTGTGCACGCGCGACTGCGACCACGAGGTTTGGTACGGAGTCTCCTGGCGGTACTGGGCGGTCCTGGTCGTGGTGTAGAAGAACGGTCTGGAGGGGTCGCCGAACCGGTCGGGGAAATGGCCGCCGACTCCCGCGCACGGGGGCGTGCCGCAGGGCGTCAGGTAGGAGTTTAGCCGCGCATCGGGTAGCCACGGTGCCTCGGCGCTCCCGTCTACGAGGCGGCGCGGGCGGTGTGGACGGTACTCGCCCCGAGCAGGAACACGTCGCGGCGGCGCATGATCCCTTCGGGGTGGTCGTCGTCGAGCAGGCGGTCTGCGATCTGCCGGTCGGTCTCGCCCAGTTGGTCGCTGGCGAAGTCGCGCCGCATCTCCAGCGCCCGTCGCACGTAGCGGCGGGCCTTCGGCGTCAGCGGGGCGGTCAGGTCCAGCAGGAACGTCCGGGTGCCCGCCGGCTCGAGGCCGGCCGCGCGCATCAGGTCGGGCCAGCCGCCCCGGTGCGCGACCACCCCGCCCGGATGGTCGCCGTGTTCGACGCGGTCCTCGCCGATCGCCTCGAGACGCGACAGGAGCCCGGGCGCGACGCCGTCCGGCAGGAAGCGCAACGGCAGGCCGCCTTCCCGGACCGCGAGCAGGCCGCCGGGCCGGACGAGGTCGCCAAGCGCGCGGAGAGCCGCGACCGGGTCGGGAAGGTGGTGGACCACCCCGCTGATCCAGACGATGTCGGCGGCGGTCAGGTCGCGCAGGCCGTCGGGCAGGTCGATCTCCGCGGTCGTGAACCGGTCCGCCAGGCCGGCCGCCGCGGCCCGCTGCGCCGCGAGCGCCAGCAGCGGCGGCGCGCCGTCGACCGCCCGTACCCGGGCGCCGGGCAGGAGCCGCCCGAGCGCGCAGGCGGCCACGCCGGGTCCGCTCCCGACGTCGAGCACGTCGCTGGCGTCCGGCACCCGCGCGGCGACCCAGGCGAGCGCCTGGTCGACCATCGGCGCCGTGACCTCCGCGTCTTCGATCATCTCCCGCCCGCGCGTTGCCCAGTCGACATGCGCGCGTCCCGCCTCGTCGGCCATGGTCCCAATCATCGGCGATCACCGTTGGCCTACGGTTGGTGGGTGCTGACCCAGCCGGCGCAGGCGCTGACCGATCTCTTGCTCGGATGCGTGGTGTGTGGGCTCGCGCTCGGTCTGCGCCGGGCGTCGTCCGGCCATCGCTACTGGCAGGCCGCCTTCTGGTGGGCCGGCCTGGGCGCGCTGGGCGGGTTCGTCCACCACGGCTTCCTGGTGCGCTGGCCGGCCGTGGCCGCGGTGAGCTGGGCGATCCTGAGCGTGATGGTCGTGGTAGCGGTGTCCTACCTGCTCGCCGCGACGGTGGAGGAGGTGCTCGGCCCCGACCACGGCCGGGTCTTCTGGGTGCTGCGCTCCGCCGGACTGCTGGCGTACATCGGGCTGGCCGTCGCCGGCCACGCGGGCGTCACGTCGCTGCTCGCCTGCGAGAGCATCACCTTCGTGTGCGTGATCGCGCTGTGGGTGCTGGCCGCGCACCGGCGGCAGCCGATGGCCCTCCCGGTGTTGGCGGCGATCCTGGCCAGCGGCGCGGCGGCGGGCGCTCGAGCGCTCAGCCCGGCCGTGACCGGGCACCTGGGGCTGGACCCGACGTCGGTCTACCACCTCGCGCAGATCCTCGGCATGGTGTTGCTCTACCGGGCGGTCAGCGCGGCGCCGAGCCGCGAGACGGCGGTCGACCACCGCGCCGAGCCGGTGGCCGACGGCTGACGCCTCAGTCCTTCGCCAGCCGGGCCAGGGCGCCGATCGCGACGTCGGGCTTGGTGGTGTACCAGAACGGCGGCAGCGACCCGCGCAGGAACGCGCCGTAGCCGCGCGCGGTCTCCAACCGCGAGTCGAGCACGGCCACCACGCCGCGGTCGACGGTGGAGCGGATCAGCCGGCCGACGCCCTGGGCGAGGCGGACGGCGGCGATCGGGACGCTCACCGCGGCGAAGCCGGAACCGCCGGACGAGTCGACCGCCGCCGCGCGGGCCGCGGCGAGCGGCTCGTCGGGGCGGGGGAACGGCAAGCGGTCGATCACCACGAGCTGGCAGGCCTCGCCGGGCACGTCGACGCCCTGCCAGAGCGACATCACGCCGAACAGACAGCTGGCCCGGTCTTCCCGGAACCGCTTGACCAGCAGGGGCAACGCCTCTTCGCCCTGGAGCAGCACGGGCAGGTCGGTGCGCGCCCGGACCAGCTCGGCGGCCTGCTGAGCGGCGCGTCGTGACGAGAAGAGCCCGAGCGTGCGGCCGCCGAGCGCGCCGACCAGCCTGAGCAGCTCTTCGCCGGTCGCGCCGGGCAGGCCGGACGCGCTGGGCCGCGGCAGGTGGGCGGCGACGTAGAGGATGCCCTGCTTGCCGTAGTCGAACGGCGATCCCACGTCGAGCGAGCGCCAGTGCAGGTCGTCGCCCGGATCCGGCGCGCCGACGCCCGGCACCAGCGGCCCGCCGTGCTTGCGGGGTGAGGCGCCGGCCGTGCGGGCCGAGGGCAGGGCGGCACGATCCGGGACCGGCCCGGACGGGCCGCCTGCCGGGATGACGGCGAAGTCGCCGCGATCCCCGCGCGCGTTCCGCCCGCCCGGTGCCGCCGCATCCAGCGCAGCGGGCGTCTCGAGCGGGGGCGGCGGCAGGCCCAAAGCGCGCGCGATCGTGTCGAACCGGCCGCCCAGCGCAAGCGTCGCCGAGGTCGCGACGACCGTGCGCTCCGCGTAGAGGTGGGTCGCGAGCGTGCCCGCGACCGATAGCGGCGCGACGACCAGCGCGCGCCGCCCGTTGCCGCCCATCTCCGGCTTCTCGACCCAGGCGACGTCGTGCTCCGACTCATCCAGCAGCCGCTGCGCCGTCGTCGACATCTCGTCGAGCAGCGCCTTGGCCTGCTGCTTGCGAACCGGGTCGGGGTCGTCGGCCTTGACGTCGCCGATCTTGTCGAGCGCCCGCCGCGTCGCGCCGTCGAGCAACGTGCAGGCCTCGCGCAGACCGGACGGCAGGCCGGCCGTCACCCGGCCGGCGGGCGCCTCGGCCAGGCCGACGGTCAGCGCGTCGCCCGCCTCGATCAGCGCCTCGACGATCTCCGGTGTGATCAACGGCCGGGCACGCCGCACCGCGCGGTCGACCAGATCGGACGTCAGCTCCGCCTGAGACGCCGACGTGACCCGGTCGGCCAGCTCGTGGGCCTCGTCGACGACGAGCAGCTTGTGCGGCGGCACGATGTGGCGGCCGGCAAGCATGTCGACCGCGAGCAGACTGTGGTTGGTCACCACCACATCGGCCTCGCGCGCCCGGGCCCGCGAAGCCTCGGCGAAGCACTCGGCGCCGAACGGGCACTTGGCGGCGCCCACGCACTCACGCGCGGGCATCGACACCAGTCGCCACGCCCGGTCGTCGACGCCAGGGTCGAGCTCGTCGCGGTCGCCGGTGGCCGTCTCCATCACCCAGTCGCGCAACCGTTGGACCTGCTTGCCCAACCGGCCCGCCTCGCCCAACCACCTCGTCGGCGCCGCCGACGGCGCATCGAAGAGCGTGTCTTCCGGCTCCTCCTCCGTCGACGCCTCCAGCCGGGCCAGGCACAGGTAATGGTGGCGGCCCTTGAGCACGGCGAACGTCGGCCGCCGGCCGAGCAGCGGCTCGACCGCGTCGGCCATCCGCGGCAGGTCGTGGTCGACGAGCTGCGACTGCAGGGCAAGGGTTGCGGTCGAGACCACCACCGGCCCGTCGACGGTCAGGGCCGGCGCCAGGTAGGCCAACGACTTGCCGGTGCCCGTGCCGGCCTGCACCAGCAGGTGGTCGCCGGAGGCCAGCGACGCGCCGATGGCCGACGCCATCTCCTGCTGCCCGGGGCGCGACACACCACCCGGCACCGCGCCCACCGCCGCCGCGAGCAGATCGGCGACCGTGGGCCGGCCGGTCAGCCGCGCGCCGGGCGAGGGAGGGGTTGCGACGGCCACCAAGCGACCGTACCCGCACCGGCCGACGGTTCCGCCGATTTGTCCACAGGCGTGCCGGCGGTTCTCGGGACCGTCGGCTCGACCGCCTGGTCCCGCCGGCCGCACCCAAACCGGAGCGAAGGCGAGTCTCGACCGCCACACCGCAAACCCGACTCAAGGCTAGTCCCGCCCGCCACACCCAACTCGGACTGAAGGCTAGTCTCGGTTCATGCCGAGCGAGACCGTCCGGGTCGTCTATCGCAAGTACGACGGATCGGCCCATCGCGACTACCCCGCTCGCCGGCTGGCCGAAGACGATCTCGGCACCTGGCTGGGGGTCTCCGAGGGCACCGCGTCGGTCTACCACGGCCGTCCGAGCATCGAGCGCATCCCGTTCGTGCTGCTCGTCCCCCACCAAGGATGGTGGACGGGGATGTTCAACCCGCCGCCGCGCACCAGCGAGGTCTACTGCGACATCGCCACGCCCGCGCGGTGGCGCGGCAACACCGTCCACATCGTCGACCTCGACCTCGACGTGGTGCGCCGCCGGGAGAGCGGGCTCGTCGAACTGCGCGACGAAGACGAGTTCGCCGACCACCGCGTCCGCTGGCACTACCCCGACGAGCTCGTCGCCCGCGCCGAGGCGGCCGCCGAGTGGCTGTACGACGCGCTCGGCGACGGCACGGAGCCGTTCGCCACGGCGTTCAAGAAGTGGCTGGAGGCCGTCACAAAGAGCTAGGCCACTGCTCCGCGCCGGGCGCGGGCATCGGCGCGTCCTTGACCTTCGCGGGGTTGAGCTGGTTGAAGATGCCGGTGATCCGGCCGTCGGAGATCGCGAACGACATCACCGACCGGTAGTCCGCCGATCCGCGGTAACGCGCCTGCATCACCAGACCGAGGCCGCCGTTGACCTCCATCGCCTCGGTGCGCAGGTCGATCGTGTCGTACGGGATCCGGCGCAGCAGCCCGAAGACGAACCGGGCCACCTGCTCCGCGCCCACCACCGGCTGGCGCGCCGCCGGGAACACGCCGCCGCTGTCGCCGACGAACTCGACGTCGGGCGCCAGCACGGCCATCAGCCTGGTGACCTCGCCGGTCTGGGTCGCCTCCAGGAATGCGTTGAGCACCCGTCGCTGCTCGGCCAGGTCGGCGGTGTGCCGGGGTCCGCCCGACGCGAGCGCCCGGCGGGCCCGCGACGCGAGCTGCCGCGCGGACTCCACCGACGTCCCGAGCGCGTTCGCGATCTCCTCGAACGGAACCGCGAAGGCGTCGTGCAGCACGAACGCCACGCGCTGTTCGGCAGTCAGCCGCTCCAGCACCACCATCAGCGCCATGCCGACCTGGTCGTGTACCGCGGCCGACTCCGACGGATCGGGCGCCCCCGACGGCAGGCGGTTGACGATCGGCTCGGGCAGCCACTGACCCGGGTAGGCCTCCCGACGTACCCGCGCGGACCGCAGCACGTCGAGGCAGATCCGCGCGGTGGCGGTGGTCAGCCAGCCACGCAGGTCGCGCACCTCGGCCCGGGCGTCGGGCGACGCGAGCGCCGAGGCGTACCGCAGCCACGCCTCCTGCACGGCGTCTTCGGCCTCGGCCCGGCTACCCAGCATCCGGTAGGCGACCGCGGTCAGGTGATCGCGCTCGGCCTCGAACTCGGTCGCGAGATCCCGCACCGGCCCATTGTGGCGCTCTCGTGACCAGACCGGCGAACCGAATGCGGGGGGAGAGGCGCCGTTACCTGGGTAATGATCCCGCCATGAGCATGGTCGAGATGCGCGAGCTGCTGCGGGTAACGCCGAACGACCCCGACAAGCCGGTCGATCTGGGCGCGACCGACCCGGCGTCGACGCCGGGGTTCCCGTCGAAGAAGGTCACCGGCGTCGACCGCAAGACGTGGGCCCGCGGCCAGGTCGACGCGATGAGCGACGAGCTGGCCCGGCAGCAGGAGATGATGTTCGCGACCGCCAAGGTCGACCCGACCCGGGGCCGCAGTCTGCTGCTCGTGCTGCAGGCCATGGACTGCGGCGGCAAGGACGGCGCCGTCAAGCGGGTCGCCGGAGCGATGAACCCGCTCGGCCTGCGGATCACCGCGTTCGGGCCGCCTACCGCGCAGGAGGGCCGTCACGACTTCCTCTGGCGGGTCCGCAAGGCGCTGCCGCCGCACGGCTACGTCGGCGTGTTCAACCGCTCGCACTACGAGGACGTGCTGATCGCGCGCGTGAACGGACTCGTTCCCGAGTCGGTCTGGCGCCCACGGTACGAGGCGATCAACGACTTCGAGCGCGAGGTCGCGGCCGGCGGCACCGCGGTCATCAAGGTCATGCTGCACATCTCGTACGAAGAGCAGGGCCTGCGCCTGCTGGAGCGGCTCGACGATCGCACCAAGCACTGGAAGTACAACCCGGCTGACCTGCAGGCGCGAGCCCGGTGGGACGACTACCAGGCGGCGTACGCGGAGGCGCTCGCCCGGTGCGGCACCGACGAGGCGCCCTGGTACGTGGTGCCGGCCGACCGCAAGTGGTACCGCGACTGGGCGGTGGCCCAGCTCGTGATGGAGACGTTCATCGGCATGCGCGGGGGGTACCCGCCACCGACCTTCGACGTCGCCACCGAACGCCGCAGGTTGGAGGCCGCCGGGAAGCGCCGATCCGAGGTTTTCTAGCATCTCTGCTACCCCGACTACCCGGAAAGGCTTTCGTGAAGTTCTCCCTGCGTCCCACCGAGGGCGCCTTCTACGACCTCTTCACCCGAGCCGCGGCCAATCTGGTCAAGGGCACGGTGCTGCTCCAGGAGCTCGCGCTGCCGGGCGCCGACGTGCAGTCGGTCAGCGAGCGGCTCGAAGACCTCGAGCACGACAGCGACCAGATCACCCACGACCTCTACAAGAAGATCAACTCCACGTTCGTCACGCCGTTCGACCGGTCCGACATCTACCAGCTCGGCTCCCGGCTAGACGACGTGATGGACCACCTGGAGGCGGTCGGCAGCCTGCTCTACCTGTACGGGCTGACCAAGCTGCCCTCGCTGCCACGGGAGATGCACGAGCTTGTCGAGGTGCTCGACAAGCAGGCGAAGCTCACCGCCGACGCGATGCCCCGGCTGCGGCCGATGAAGGGCCTCGAGGAGTACTGGATCGAGTGCAACCGGTTGGAGAACGACGGCGACCGGGTCTACCGCATGCTCCTGGTCCGGCTCTTCTCCGGCGAGTACGACGCGTTGACCGTGCTGAAGCTGAAGGAGGTCGCCGACGAGCTGGAGGCGGCCTGCGACGCGTTCGAGCACGTGGCCAACACGGTCGAGACGATCACGGTGAAGGAGTCATGACCCGCCGCGGCGGGTCGAGCCGGCTGGGCCACCCACGCCAAGGGATCGTCGAGCGCCGCGAGCTCGGCAGGTGAGCACCACGCTGATAGCCGTGCTCGCGGTGATCGTCGTCGCGTTCGTCTTCGACTACACCAACGGCTTCCACGACGCCGCCAACGCGATCGCCACGAGCGTCTCGACCCGGGCGCTTACCCCCCGGGTCGCGCTGATCGTCGCCGCCATCGGCAACTTCATCGGCGCCCACCTCGGCGGCAACGTGGCGGCAACGGTCGGCAGCGGCCTCGTCGACCTGCCCGCCGGCATGAACAGCCTCAGCGTGGTATTCGCGGGCGTGGTGGGCGCGATCGGGTGGAACCTCACCACCTGGTACTTCGGCATCCCCTCGTCGTCGTCGCACGCGCTGTTCGGCGGCCTGGTCGGCGCGACGCTCGCGGCAATCTGGTTCGGCCTCGACGCGACGGTGCTGTGGAGCGGCATCGTCGAGAAGGTCATCATCCCGATGATCGCCTCGCCGCTGGTCGGATTCGCCCTCGGCGCGATCGTCATGCTCGCGATCATGTGGATCTTCCGCCGAGGTAACCCCGGCAGGCTCAACCGCGGCTTCCGGTGGGCGCAGACCGTCTCCGCCGTGGCGATGTCGATCGGACACGGCACCCAGGACGCCGCGAAGACCATGGGCATCGTGGTGCTGGCGCTGTACGCGGGTGGATACCAGGACAGCAAGACGCACATCCCGCAATGGGTCTTCTTCACCTCGGCGACGTTCCTGGCCCTGGGCACCTACGCCGGCGGGTGGCGGATCATCCGTACCCTCGGCCGCAAGATCATCGACCTCGGTCCGGCGGAGGGCTTCGCGGCCGAGTCCACCGCGTCGGCGGTCCTGTTCACCACCGCGCAGCTAGGGCTGCCGATCTCCACGACCCACACGATCACGTCGGCGATCATGGGTGTGGGCGCGACCAAGAAGCTGTCGGCCGTCCGGTGGGGTGTGGCCGGCAACATCGTGACCGCGTGGGTGTTGACCTTCCCGGGTGCCGCGCTCTTCGCGATGCTCGTCTACCTGGTCGCCCGCCCGCTCTCCGCGTAGACCAGGCCGACCTGCTCGCGAATCGCGTCGAGGAGGCCCATCACCTCGAGGGTGGCCGCGTGTGGGACGAGCGGGCTCTCCAACAGGCCGGCGTCGAGACAGCGCTGCACCTCTTCGATCTCGTGCCGGAAGCCCTCGTCGGGCAGGTCGACGACGAGGTGGTCGTGTCCGTCGCGGGCCAGGATGTAGCGGGTCGGAGCGAAGAACCGTTCCAGCTCGATCCGGCCGGTCTGCCCGGTGACCGTGGCCCGGTTCGGCGTCTCCCCCACGATCCCGCAGGTCAGGGCGGCGAGCGCGCCCCGCGCGTACCCGAAGATGATCCCGGTGTTCTCGTCCGTGCCCTCCGGCCCGAGCCGCGACCACGCCCGGACCTCGTCGGGCACGCCAAGCAGCAGGTGGGCGAGGGCGACCGGGTACACGCCCAGGTCGAGCAGGGCGCCGCCGCCGAGCGCCTTCGCGCGCATCCGATGCTCGGGCGGGAACGGGCCGGCGGCACCGAAGTCGGCCGACAGCGTCGTCACGGCGCCGATCGCCCCGTCGTCGAGCAGGGCCTGAACCCGGCGTACGGCCGGGTTGCAGCGGGTCCACATGCCCTCCATGAGGAACAGCCCGGCGGCACGCGCCGTGTCGACCAGCTCCGCCGCCGAGGCGCGGTCGAGCGTGATCGGCTTCTCGCAGAGCACCGCGCGGCCGCCGCGCAGCAAAGTGGACGCCGCCGCGTGGTGCCCGGCGTGGGGGGTCGCCACGTAGACCACGTCGAGGTCGGCGTCCGCGGCGAGTGCATCCCACGACCCGTACGCCCGGGGTATGCCGTGCTTGTCCGCGAACGCCCGCGCGCTCCGCACCGAACGCGAGCCGACCGCGACCAGCTCTGCGCCCGGCGTCCGGTGCAGGTCGTCGGCGAAGCGGCCGGCGATGCCGCCGGTGGCCAGGATCCCCCAACGCGTCATGGCCGAACGCTAACAACCGGACGTGGTTAGCATCGCGGGGTGACCTTTCCGCTGCCGGATCGCATGGTCGAGCACGCGCGCCGGTTCTACGCGTCGGGCGCCGAGCCGGCGACCCCGCGGGGCGCCGCCACGGTCGTGCTCGTGCGGCCGGGGCCCGGCGGCGGCGTCGAGGCGTACATGCTTCGACGGGTCGCGGGGATGGCTTTCGGCGGGGTGTATGCGTTCCCCGGCGGCGGGGTGGACGCGTCGGACGCCTCGGTCGACCTGAGCTGGGCGGGGCCGTCGCCGACGTCATGGGGCGAGCGGCTGGGTGTGCCCGCCGACCGCGCCCAGGCGATCGTGTGCGCCGCCGCGCGAGAGGTGTTCGAGGAGGCGGGCATCCTGCTGGCCGGCCCGCCATTGGAGCCGGACACGATGGTCGACGACGTGAGCGCCCCGGAGTGGGAGACCGCGCGACAGGCGCTGGTCGCGCACACGCTCGGTTTCGCCGGGTTCCTCGCGGCGCAAGGGCTGGCGCTGCGCTCCGATCTGCTCGCGCCGTGGAGCCGGTGGATCACGCCGGAGTTCGAGGCGCGCCGCTTCGACACGTACTTCTTCGTCGCGGCGTTGCCGGAGGGCCAGCGGCCGCGCGACGTGTCCGGCGAGGCCGACCACACGATGTGGGTGCGGCCGGTCGACGCGCTGGCGCGGGCCGACGCGGATGAGATCACCTTGCTGCCGCCGACCCGGGCGACGCTCGCCGGCCTGGCCTCGTGCGCCGATGTGCCGGCCGTGTTCGCGGCGGCGGCCGGTCGCGACACGGCGACGCCGGTCACGCCGCGGTTGGATCTCGCCGCGGACGGGACGGCGACCTTCCACCTGACCTGACACCGTACACTGTACGGATGTCGAGCGACGACATCGAGATCATCGGTGCGCGGGAGAACAACCTGCAGGACGTTTCCGTCCGCATCCCCAAGAGAAAGATCACCGTTTTCACCGGAGTGTCCGGGTCCGGCAAGTCCTCGCTGGTCTTCGACACGGTCGCGGCCGAGGCGCAACGGCAGCTCAACGAGACGTTCACGGCGTTCGCGCGCAACTTCCTGCCGTCGTACGGACGGCCCGACGTCGACTCGATCGCCAACCTGTCGGCGGCGATCATCGTGGACCAGAAGCGGCTCGGCGGGAACTCGCGGTCGACCGTCGGCACGATCACCGACATCAACCCGTTGATCCGGCTGCTGTACTCGCGGGTGGCGAAGCCGTACCTCGGCTACGCGAACATGTTCTCGTTCAACGACCCCGTGGGCATGTGCCCGGAGTGCGAGGGGCTGGGCCGGGTCACCGCGCTGGACCTCGACACGTTCCTCGACCGGTCCAGGTCGCTCGCCGGCGGAGCGGTGCGGCACCCCGACTTCGCGCCCGGGGGGTGGTTCCTCAACAGCTACCTGATGTCGGGCTGGTTCGACCCGGACAAGCCGCTTGCGGACTACTCGGCCGACGAGTGGCAGCAACTGCTGCACGGCACCGGCAAGGTCCCGGTCGAGTGGCAGGGCGGGAAGATCAACTCGACGTACGAGGGTCTGGTCGACAAGTTCACCCGGCTCTACGTCAAGAAGGACGCGGCGACGATGTCCGACCGCAACCGGGCCGTCTTCGAGCGGTACGTCACCCAGGCCGTCTGTCCACTGTGTCGCGGCGGCCGGCTCAACCAGGCATCGCTCGCGGCGGAGATCGACGGCTACGGAATCGCGCAGCTGTTGGCCATGGAGGTCACCGAGCTGATCTCGGTATTGCGGCTGTTCACCGAGCCGGCGGCCGCGCCGGTCATCGAGTCGCTGCTCGAACGGCTGGGCGACCTGGTGACGATCGGGCTTGGTTACCTCACCCTGGACCGGGAGACGATGACGCTCTCCGGCGGCGAGTCGCAGCGCATCAAGATGGTGCGGCACCTCTCGAGCAGCCTCATCGACATGATGTACGTCTTCGACGAGCCGAGCATCGGGTTGCACGCCCATGACGTACGACAGTTGAACGAACTGCTGGTCAAGCTGCGCGACAAGGGCAACACGGTGCTGGTCGTCGAGCACGACCGAGACGTGATCGGCGTCGCCGACCACGTCGTGGACCTCGGTCCACGAGCCGGGTCGGCGGGTGGACGGGTGGTCTTCGAGGGACCGCCGTTCGACCTGCCGCGGGCGCCGACGGTGACCGGCGATTTCATGAAGCGGGCGCTGCCGTTGCGCCGCGTCGTGCGGGCCGCTACCGGCTCCATGGAGATCGTCGACGCCGCGGTGCACAACCTCAAGCATGTTTCGGTCTCCGTGCCCGTGGGCGTGCTGACGGTCGTGAGCGGTGTGGCCGGCTCCGGAAAAAGCACGTTGATCAACGACGTGTTTCTGCCCGCGCACCCGTCGGCGATCGTGATCGACCAGGCGGCGGTCGGCGCCACGATCCGCTCAAACCCGGCGACGTACACCGGGATGATGGTCGACATCCGCAAGCTGTTCGCCAAGGCGAACGGGGTCGATCCGGGGCTCTTCTCGTTCAACTCGAAGGGTGCGTGCCCCAACTGCCAGGGGCTCGGGGTGCTCTACACCGACCTGGCGTTCATGGAGGGCTTCAAGTCGCCGTGCGAGGTCTGCCACGGCCGGCGGTTCTCCGAGGAGGTGCTGGCTTACCCGTTGCGCGGAAAGTCGATCGCCGACGTGCTCGACCTGACCGCGGCGGAGGCGTTGGACTTCTTCCCGCAGCGCAAGCTCCGGGCGATCCTGACCGCGGTGAACGACGTTGGCCTGGACTACCTGCGACTGGGTCAGCCACTGTCCACACTGTCCGGTGGCGAGTGCCAGCGCATCAAGCTGGCCACGGAGCTGCACAAGAGCGGCACGATCTACGTGCTGGACGAGCCGACGACCGGCCTGCACATGTCGGACATCGCGCACCTGCTCGCGATCATGGATCGGCTGGTCGACCAGGGCAACTCGGTCATCGTGATCGAGCACAACCTCGACGTCATCAAGAACGCCGACTGGATCATCGACCTCGGCCCGGAGGGCGGCTCCGCGGGCGGCCGCGTGATCTTCGAAGGCACCCCGGCGCGGCTCGTCTCCTCCTCCGACGGCTACACGGCCGACGCCGTCCGCCGCGACCTCGAGGCCATGTCCACGTCGTGACAGCGCTGCCTCGGCCGCGAGGGCACGACCGACCCGGCGAGCAGCGCTAGGAAGGAGCCCTGGCCGCCACCACCACAGCGTCGGGTGGCACCTCGGGCGGCCGGCGCTTGCTCAGCCGCCGGATGGCGGTGTTGAGCACCGCGATCAGCGGCACCGCCACGAGGGCGCCGACGATGCCGGCCGTGACCACGCCGGTCGCGATGCCGACGATCACCACCAACGGATGGATGGCGACCGCGCGGCCCATGATGAGCGGCTGCAACACGTGGCCCTCGAGCTGTTGAACCCCGATCACCACCCCCAGGATGATCAACGCGATCACCGGGCCGCGGTCGACCAGGGCCACCAGGACGGCCACCGCGCCGGACAGGGTGGCGCCCACGATCGGGATGAACGCGCCCAGAAAGACCAGCGCCGCCAGGGCGAACGCGAACTGCACCCGGAAGATCATCAGGAAGATGCCGATGCCGACCGCGTCGATGAACGCGACCAGGACGGTCGCCCGGACGTACGACCCCAGCGTCGACCACGACGCCTGGCCGGCGTCGTCGACCCGCCATCGGGCGGCCACCGGCAGGAGCCGGACGAGGAAGCGCCAGATCCGCCGGCCGTCGCGCAGGAAGAAGAACGTCGAGAACAGCACCAGCAGAGCGCCGGTGAGGACCTCCGCGACCGTGCCGGCGGTGGACAGGCCGGTGCTGGTCAGCCGCTGGCGGTTGTCGGTCAACCACTGCTGGCCCTGGGCGACGTAGCTGTCGACCTGGCTGTCGGACAGGTGCAACGGCCCGGTGCGCAGCCAGCTCTGGATCTGCTGCACCCCACGGCCGGCGTTGTCGGCCAGATCGGGCGCGCCGTTGATGAACTCGTTGACGACCAGCGTCAGCGTGCCGGCGACCGCCGCGATGCCCAGCAGGAGCACCACCGCCGTAGCGAGCGAGCGGGGCAGCCGGGCGCGCAGCAGCCAGCCCACCGCCGGAGCCAAGAGCGCGGACAGCAGGAGGGCGATCGCCAGCGGGATGATGACGATCTTGATCTCGCCGACGAGCCGGAGGACAGCCCAGGCTACGACGCCGATGACGATCAGTCGCCAGGACCAGGCCGCCGCGATGCGCAGGGCATGTGGCACGTCGGCGTCGTCGCGACTGGCGGTCGACGGGTGCGCCTCGACGGGTTCCGGCGGCGGCTCGATCACCACCGAACGGGGGACGGCGCCGTCGGAACCGGCGGAACCGTTGCCGTCGGAACCGTTGTCGTCCGACGCGGCGCGTTCGCGCGCCCGTGTGGCACGCACCGAGTCGCGACCCGACTCGTAGGCGCGCCTCATGCTCGCCCGAACCTGCTCCAGCCGGCTCACCTGACCCCTCCAGACTGCGATCGCAACCCAACCGTAGCCGTCCGGATCGACATCGCCAGGTCCATCGGACCCCGACGTCACCCCGATTTCCCCGAAGCGAGCGTTCGCCGGGCGGCGGAGTACCGTTCCGCAGGTGGCCGCGGATCCAGACGTCGATGACGGGTTGCCCATCCGGTTGCTGCACGACCGCGTCCTGGTCCGGCTCGAAGGCGCCGAGGGTGAACGGAGGTCGACGGCGGGCATCGTCATCCCCGCCACCGCTTCGATGGGCCGCCGGCTGTCCTGGGCAACGGCCGTCGGCGTCGGCCCGCACGTACGGTCCATCGTGGCCGGTGACCGCGTGCTCTTCGATCCGGACGACCGGTCCGAGGTGGAGCTGCACGGCCGCGCGTACGTGTTGCTGCGCGAGCGTGACGTGCACGCCGTGGCCGCGCAACGGGTGGAGAACGACTCGACCGGCCTCTACCTGTAGGGCACGGGCTGCCACGGCGTCGGCATCAGCACCACCGGGATCGGCACGACCGGGACGTCGGGCGGTTCCAGCGCCCGCCGTACGCCGTCGGGGAACGTGATGTGGTAGCGCCCGCCGTCCCAGAGCGCGACCGGTGCCTGGGGGTCCCGCCCGACGAACACCTGCCGATGCCGCGCGATCTCGTTCAGCAGGCGCCGCTCTTCGGCGAGCGCCCGTTGCCGGTCGGCGGGCGAGCTGTCCAGCCCGCGCCGCACCCCGTCGCGCACCAGCGCCAACCGGGTCGCCGCGTCCTGGAACTCGCGCATCGCCCGCCGGCCGGGTTCGCCCGCGACGCGGCGCGCCCACCGCCGGGCCGAGTGCCGGCCGGCCAGACTGCCCAGCGACGCCACCTCGGGCGGCGAGAGCCAGCCGGCCGCGACGTAGTCGGGCAGCACCCGGTCGGTGAGCCTGCCCTCCCAGCCGCGGACGAGGATGGCGAGACCGACGACCGCGAAGAAGACCGGGACCATCACGCCGATGTAGCCGTACAGGACGATGATGGTCTGGCCGGTCACGGCCGCGAGCGAAGGCACCAGGTTCCAGGTGCCGTGCAACATCATCGCCAGCAGCAGTCCGGCGATAGGCGCGAGGATCCGCACCCGTTTGTCGACGGCCCGCGCCGAGATGCCGAGGCCGATCCCGGTCATCGACGTGAACAGCGGATGGGCGAAACCGGTGAGGAGGATGCGCACGATGAAGATGGCGATGAGCATCTCGGCGCCGGTCGCCGGGCCATACTGCTCGGCGCCCGCCGCGTAGCCGTGCCCGCCGAGATAGAGGATGTTCTCCACCATCGCGAATCCCACCGCAGATAGTCCACAATAGACGATGCCATCGGTGATACCGGAGAACTCGTGCCGGATCAGTAGGAGCAGCAGCGCAGGCCCGAGCGCCTTCATCGACTCTTCGATGAACGGGGCCACCAACACGGCCACCAGGCTCTCCGGCAGGCCCCAGCCGTCGAACAGCGCGGCGGCGCCAGTGTTGACGCCGTACGCCACGAGCGTCGCGACCGCGGCGCCCCAGCCGAACGCGATCGCGAGGAACCC
>DATDJX010000029.1:0-2542 GCA_036520275.1 Asanoa sp. | reverse complement strand
TCGGCGACCCACAGGTCGCCCGCGGCGTCCAGCGTCATCTGCGCAGGCGCATTGAGCTTGCCGAGCTTGGAGCCCGTCCCGCCGAACTGCGCCAGCTGCACGCCGCTCGGGTCGTAGACCGTGATGCGGTTGGCGGTGTCGCTGACGTAGGTGCGAGCGCCGTCCGGCGTCACCGCGATCCCTCGCGACACCCCCTCGGTGGCGAACGAGCCCAGGTACGAGCCGCCGGTCGAGAACAGGGAGACGCGATCGTTGCCGCTGTCGGCGACCGAGATCGTCGCGCCCGCGATCGACAGGGCTGCAGGATCGAGCAGCTGGCCCGGACCGCCGCCCGGCGCGCCGATCGTCCGCGTCGGCACGCCCGTCCCGCGGGCGAAGACCACGATGCGGTCCCGCCGCCGATCGAGCACGTAGAGGTTGCCCGCGGGGTCGAACGCGGCCGCGACCGGGTTGGGCAGGATCGTCGGCCCCGGGTTCGGCGAGCCCCAGACCGTCGCCACCGTGCCGTCGGGGTTCAGCAGCTCGACGCGGCCGTTGACGGCGTCGGTGACGGCGCGGATCCCGCTCGCGTCGGCCGCGACCCCGAGCGGCTCGTCGAACTGCCCCACGGCGCGGCCCGACGAGCCGAACGAGCGCAGCAGCCGACCGCCGCGATTGAAGACGTCGATGCGGTCGTCGCCCGTGTTGGCGACGTAGACGTTGCCGCCGGCGTCGAGCGCGAGGCCGCGCGGGTAGGCCAGCTGCCCCGGAGCGGTGCCATACGAGCCCCAGCGCGCCTTGAAGGGGTAGTTCGGCCCACTGCTGTAGCGCACCACGCGATGGTTGAGGTCGTCGGCGACGAACAGCCGGCCCTGCGGATCGAAGCCGACGCCGTACGGGAAGTTCAGCTGTCCGGGCATCGTCCCCGGCCCCGTCCCGACCGTGCGCAGCACGTGCCCGCCGGTGTCGAAGACGACGATGCGGTGGTGCTGGTCGTCCGCGACCGCCATGCGGCTACCGCGCACTGCGACGCCGCGCGGGTTGGCGAGCGTGCCCGGCGCGACGATCTCCGCGCCGTGGCCGCCGTCGATCGTGAAGCGCTGGACGCGATCGTTGCCGGTGTCGGCGACGTAGACCACGTTGCCGGAGGCCGCCAGCCCGCCGCCCGCGGCCGCGGAGTTGCCGCCGCCGGCGCCGAAGTGAAAGCTCCCAACGTCGGTGCCAGAGCCGCCCCACGAGTTCAGCAGCGCCCCGCTGGCATCGAACCGCACCACGCGGTTGGAGCCGCCGTCGGCGACCAGCAGGCTCCCGTCGCCCGCGACCGCGAGCGAGCCGACCGCGCTGAGCTCGCCCGGCCGCGTCCCGGCGATGCCGACCTCGCGGCGGAACGTGCCGTCGGGACCGAAGACCTGGACGACGTGCGAGCCCTGGTCGCCGACGTAGACCGATCCGTCGGGCCCGACGGCGACCGCCTGCGGGAATCGCAGCACCCCGCCGCCGCGCTGCCCGATCTGGGCGGCGGAGACGTAGGGGCAGACCGCGCCGCCGCCGGGGCAGTCGGCCGACGCGCTGGCCGGAGCCAACGACAGTGCGACCGCACCCAGGACTGCGCCGGCGACGAAGCGAAGCGATCCTTGCCACATGTGAGCGCACAACAGCACGCCGGCGCGGAAAGTCGCGGTGGCGGCGCCGTGTTTACGCTGCCTCGTCGTGGACCTGACCGCCGCCGAGATCCGCGTCCTGGGGTGTCTGCTCGAGAAGCAGCGCACGACGCCCGAGGCCTACCCCCTCAGCCTCAACGCGCTGAGGCTCGCCTGCAACCAGTCGACCAACCGCGACCCCGTCGTCGACTATGACGAGGCGACGATCCGCGACGCGCTGCACCGCCTCTCGCGCCGCCGCTGGGCGCGGCTGGCCAGCGGGCCGGGCAGCCGCGCGCCGAAGTACCGCCACCTCCTCGACGAGGCCCTCGGCCTGCCGCAGGACGAGGTCGCCGTCCTGTGCGTGCTCATGCTGCGCGGCGCCCAGACGCCCGGCGAGCTCAAGCAGCGCACCGAGCGCCTGCACCCGCTCGCCGACCTCGGCGCCGTGCAGGCGACGCTCGAGCGCCTGATCGACCGCGAGCTCGCCGCGCGGCTGGGCCGCCGGCCCGGGCAGAAGGAGGAGCGCTACACGCACCTCCTGGGCGAAGAGGCCGAAGAGCCCACCGCGGCGCCGGCCGCTGCGCCCGTCGGCACCGTCGCCGCGCCGGTCGCCGCCGTCGCCGCGCCCGTCGCTGCAGCGTCCACGGACCACCCCGAGCCCGACCCCCGGATCGACCGCCTGGAGGCCGAGCTGGCCGCCCTGCGCGGCGAGGTCGGAGAGCTCCGCGGAGCCCTCGACGCGCTGCGCGCCGAGCTCGGTGCCTGACGTCGAACGCCCGCTTCGGCGAGCGGTCGGTTCGGCGGGCTGGGTGGTGCAACATCACATTCAGGGGACTCGCCGCGGAAGGGATCGCCCTTAGGATGCCGACGACCCCACGGACGTCGTCCCCGGCGGGGTCGTGGAGCGCATGGACACCACC
>DATDJX010000028.1:0-5522 GCA_036520275.1 Asanoa sp. | reverse complement strand
ACCGCCCAGCTTGCCTTCCGTGCCCACCTCGCGGGCGACCCGGGTGACCTCGTCGGCGAACGACGAGAGCTGGTCGACCATCGTGTTCACGGTGTTCTTCAGCTCCAGGATCTCGCCGCGGGCGTCGACCGTGATCTTCTGCGACAGGTCGCCCTTCGCGACGGCCGTCGAGACCTGCGAGATGTTGCGCACCTGGGACGTGAGGTTGCCGGCCAGCTGGTTCACGTTCTCGGTGAGGTCGCGCCAGGTGCCGGACACGCCGCGCACCTGCGCCTGACCGCCGAGCTTGCCCTCTATGCCCACCTCGCGGGCGACCCGGGTGACCTCGTCGGCGAACGACGAGAGCTGGTCGACCATCGTGTTGACGGTGTCCTTGAGCTCGAGGATCTCGCCTTGCGCGGCCACCGTGATCTTCTGCGAAAGGTCGCCCTTCGCCACCGCCGTCGACACCTGGGCGATATTGCGCACCTGGGAGGTCAGGTTGGACGCCATCGAGTTGACGCTGTCGGTGAGGTCCTTCCAGGTGCCGGCCACGTTGGGCACCTGCGCCTGACCGCCCAGCTTGCCCTCGGTGCCCACCTCGCGGGCGACCCGGGTGACCTGCTCGGCGAAGAGGCGCAGGGTGTCCGTGAGCGAGTTCATCGTGTCGGCCAGCTTGGCGACCTCGCCCCGGGCCGACACGGTGATCCGCTGGGACAGGTCGCCGCGGGCCATGGCGGTCGCCACCTGCGAGATCGAGCGCACCTGGTGGGTCAGGTTGGACGCCATCGTGTTCACCGAGTCGGTGAGGTCCTTCCAGGTGCCCGCCACGCCGCGGACGTCGGCCTGGCCACCCAGCTTGCCCTCGGTGCCCACCTCCCGGGCCACCCGGGTGACCTCGTTGGAGAACGAGGACAGCTGGTCGACCATCGTGTTCACGGTGCGGCCGATGCGTAGGAACTCGCCGCGCAGCGGCCGGCCGTCCATCTCCAGCGCCATGTGTTGCGACAGGTCGCCGTCGGCGACGGCCATGATGACGCGGGCGATCTCCGTGGTCGGGCGGCCGAGGTCGTCGATCAGGGCGTTGATCGCGCGCTGCCCGTCGGCCCAGGCACCCTCGAGCGCCTCGTCGTCGAGCCGCTCGGTCAGCCGGCCGTCGCGGCCCACCACCCGGGCGATCCGCCGGGTGTCGAGGCTTTGCCGCTCCTGCAGCGCCACGACCTCGTTGAACGCGTCGGCCGCGTCCCCCGCCACGCCCGCGCGCCGGGGCAGCCGGACCTTGAGGTCGCCCCGGGCCACCCGGCGCAGCGCCTCGGCGAGCTCACGCAGCTGTGCCGACTCCTCCGTGACGGTACGGTCGGCGGACGAGCTGTCGACGGTCCTCGCGGTGTCCGCGCTGTCCGCGGCGCGAAGCTGTTTCGCCGTGGTCATGGGTTCCTCGCTCGACTCGGGGCGGTGGGGACAACCCCCATCATCGCCTTTCGGCGCATGAGGGCGCGAGGCCACGGTATCGGCCGAGGGTGATCGTCCGCCGCCGGCGGCTTGGAACAATTCACGCCCCAAGGCAGGATGCTAAACGTGTCCGCGGCGGCAGGGACCACACAGCACGTGCGGCGCATCCGGCTGCCCGCCGACCGGCGTACGCCCGCGACGGCGCGCGCGCTGGTCCGCTCGGTGCTCGCCGAGGCCGACCTCGACGACCTGCGCAACGAGGCGCTGCTGCTGACCACCGAGCTCTCCACGAACGCCGTCATGCACGCCGGGACCGAGCTGGACATCGAGGTGGCCACCGACGCCTACGGGCTGACGGTGACGGTCACGGACCTCGCGGGCGGGCCGATCGAGACGGTGGTCGCGGAGCCTCGAGACGACGTCTCCGATATCTCGCAAGTGTCCGAAAGAGGGCGCGGGCTCCTGTTGGTCGACCACTTCGCCAGCCGCTGGGGCACGATTCACGATGCCGGCCGCAAGGGCGTGTGGTTCCGGCTCGACCGCGCGGGCGTCATGACCGACGCAGCCGCGCCGTGGCCCGTGCCGTCGGTGTCGCCGCCGACGACCGAGGCTGTTCCGGCGGCCGGGCCGGTGCCGACCGCCGGCGAGATCGCCGCGCTGAGCGAGACGGCACCCGACCCGTACGCGGAGGACGCGCTGCGCGACTTCGCCGCCACGCTGCTGGCCCGGGTCGCCGAGATGGCCGGCGCGGCCGGCGGCGTCGTGCGGCTCGACCGCGGCGACGGGGCGGGCCTCAAGGTGCTGGCGCGGTACGGCCGCCACGCCGGCCCGACCGACGACCTGGTGCGGGTGCCGCTCGCGGTGAGCCGGCCGTACGCGGGCGAGCTCGAGCTGGACGCGGCGCCCTCGGGGTATGCCCAGCCGCTCGCCACGCTCGTCGCGGAGCGGCTCTCCTTGCACGTCGAGAACGACCGGCTGCGCCGCACCGACCTGCGCCGACAGGGCTGGCTCACGTTCCTCGCCGAGGCGAGCGAGCTGCTCGCGCAGTCGCTCGACGTCGACCTCACGATGGCGCTGATCCCGCAGCTCGTCGTGCCGCGGCTCGGCCAGTGGTGCGCGGTGCACACGACGGACGAGTGGCACCTGCTTCAGCTCGCCGCCTGCACGCACGCCGACGAGTCGATGCTGCCGCGGCTGCACGCGGTGCTGGCGGAGAGCGGTGCCGACTCGCTGCTGGCCCGGCTGCGGGAGGCGTCGCGCAGCGGCTCGCAGGTGCCGATCGGGGCGCCGATGGAGGGCTTCGCGGTGCCGCTCGTGGCCCGCGGCCAGCGGCTGGGCACGCTCGCGGTCGGCCGCCACGTGCGGCACCGGCACGATCCCGACGAGGTCGCGGTGCTGGAAGACGTCGCCCGGCGGGCGGCGCTGGCGATCGACAACGCGCGCATCCACGCCGAACGGCGCAAGGTGGCCCACACGTTGCAGCAGTCGCTGCTGCCGCCGGTGCTGCCGGTGGTCAAGGGCATCGGCTTCGCGGCCGAGTACGTGCCGACCGGCGACGCGGCCGAGGTGGGCGGCGACTTTTACGACGTCGTGCCGCTGCCCGACGACCGGTGGCTCGTCGTGGTCGGCGACGTCTCCGGCAAGGGCGTGCAGGCCGCGGCCGTCACCGGCCTGGTCCGCGACGTGATCCGGGTGCTGGTGCGCGATGCGCGACCGCTGCCCGAGGCGCTCGCCCGGCTCAACGACACCCTGGTCGAACGGGGCGGCGGCCGGTATTGCACGCTCGCGCTGGCGGCGGTGACTCCCCGCCCCGACGGCGACCTGACCGTCGGCCTGCACCTGGCCGGCCACGACCGGCCCGTGCTGGTCCGCGCCGACGGCATGGCCTCCTACGTGGGTACGTGCGGCACCGCGCTCGGCCTCTTGGACGCGGTCGCGACGCCGTCGCTGGACGTGACGCTCAAGCCGGGCGAGACGCTCGTGTTCTACACCGACGGCGTGACGGAGCGCCGGCGCGGGCGGGAGCTGTTCGGTCTGCACCGGCTCCGCGATGCCGCCGCGCCATTGGCTGCCTATTCGGCCGAGATCATCGCGGCCCGGCTCCGCGGAACCGTGATCGGCTTCTCACCCGAAGACCCGCGAGACGACATCGCGATCCTCGTCATCCGCAACGACTACCTGCCCGGTTGAGCCGGCCGACCGCACGCCGCACCGGGCACGGCGGCCCGGCGTCGACGGCGAGGACGTCGGTTCGGCGGGAGACGTGAGAGGTGAGGTGACGGATAACTGTGGTGCCGAAACGGATCCGGGCGGCAGTAGCGGCGCTGGACGTGGCGGCGGGCGATCGACTGCTGGAGATCGGCTGCGGGCCGGGCGTGGCGATCTCGCTGGTCTGCGAGCGGCTCGGCGACCGCGGCACCATCACCGCGATCGATCGGTCGGCGGTCGCGGTCGGGCGGGCCCTGCGGCGCAACGCGTCCTGCGTCGCCGCCGGTCGGGCGGGCGTGCACCGGGCCGCCTTCACCGCCGAGGACCTGGCGGCGGCGGGGCTCGCAGGCCGTACGTACGACAAGGTCTTCTCGGTCAACGTCAACCTGTTCTGGACCGGGCCGGCCACCGCCGAGCTCGCGCTGGCCCGCGCCTCGCTCGCGCCGGGCGGCCGGCTGTACGCGTTCTACGAGCCCCCCGGATCCCGTACGTCCGAGATCGCCGGAAGGGTGTCGGCGGCCTTCGCCGCGGCCGGCTTCGCACCGACCGTCGGCACCGACGGGGTTCTCTTCGTTGTCTCCGGGAGCTGATCCGTTCCACCCTGGCCGTTCGGGTCGAGGACGTACGTCGCCCGAGGGCGATGGCGTTCGCCGTGGCGATGATGGTCATCGACCAGACGATCGTGGTCCAGCGCCGTGCCGGACCTCCACAGCGCGCTCGTGCTTCCCGGCACCGTCCACGTCGGACGAGCCGGCGCGACCGTGCCGCCAGGCCGCCTAGCCGCTTCCGGTGCGACCCGGCGCGACGATCTCGTGCACGAGGCCGTACGCCTTGGCCTCCTCGGCGGTGAGATAACGGCCCGACTGCAGGTCGTCTTCGACCCGACTCCGCGGCTGGCCGGTGGCTCCGGCGATCCGCACGATGAGGTCTTCCAGCGCCCGCAGGTGTTGACCCGCCGCGGTGGCGACGTCGTCGGCGGTGCCGGCGACGCTGTGGACCCGGGGCTCCGCGAGCCGGAACCGGGCGTGCGGGAACGCCCGCCGGCGCTTGGCCACGGCGTAGAGGCCGATGGCACCGCCACCGACCTCGGCGGTGGCGAGCGCGTGCACCGGCGCGTGCATGACGTCGAGGGCGTCGATCACCGCGAACACGGCGTCAAGGTCGCCGTCGGCGCCGCGCACGTGCAGCTCGACCGGGTCCGTCGCGGACAGCGCGTCGAGCGTGAGCAGGGCAGCCGCCGTACGGGTGGCGGACGACGGCGTGACCGGCCCCTGCACCACGATGATGCGCCGGTCGAAGAGCTTCTCCTCGAGCCATGGCGCGAGCGGCGGCCCGTCGTCCTGTGCCGGCCGGCGCCCGGGCTCCTGCCACGGCGGTACTTCGGGCGGGCTTCCCCAACGGCGCGGATGATCGGAGAGCGGCATGTCGGTCAGCCTTTCAACAGGCGCACTTCGAGCCGCCCGCCCACGGCTTCGGCGTAACGCTCCAGTGTAGACAGCCGCACGTCGACGACGCCGGCCTCCAGCCGAGCGACCGCCGGCTGGGAGGTGCCCATCCGGTCGGCGACCGCGGCCTGGGACAGACCGGCCGCTCGCCGGCGGGCGGCCAGCTCGGCGAGCACGTCGCGGCGGCGCTGCGCCATCTCCCGAAATCCGGGCAACAGGGGCAGCGGTTCCTCGGCCATACCGGAAACGATATACCAAGGGCTCGTACGGCCACCCCGGTGCCCCGGCGGCAGGACCCGTCGATCTTGCGCTTTCGGTCCCCACAATCAGGGTGAATGCCGCATCCAACCCCCGAAACTGCAAGATCGCGCGCCACCGCCGAGCCGGGTTAGAGGCCGGGCGTCACCGCCGCGCCGGGGTTAAAGGCTGCCGACGTAG
>DATDJX010000027.1:0-3069 GCA_036520275.1 Asanoa sp. | reverse complement strand
CGCTGGGCGGCCCTGTCGCGATTGACCCGTGAAGAGGAGTAACTACCGTGGCCGTTCCGAAGCGCAAGATGTCGCGGAGCAACACCCGGTCGCGCCGGGCGCAGTGGAAGACCACGCCGGTCGCCACCGTGGCCTGCCCGCAGTGCCGGTCGCCGAAGCTGCCCCACGCCGCCTGCTCCGTGTGCGGCACCTACAACGGTCGTCAGATCATCGAGGTCTGACATCGGCGTGACGCACCCGATCTCCGGTCGGGCAGCGTCGACGCCCGGCGCGCCGGAATCCGGCCTTCGGGCCGCACCGGGCGTCGTGCGGATCGCCGTCGACCTCCTCGGCGGGGACGGAGCTCCCGCCGTCGTGGTTGACGGCGCTCTGCGGGCGTGCGGAGCTGATCCCGACCTGCGGCTGCTGCTCGTAGGCCCCCAAGCGGTGGCCGACGAGCTGATCTCCGCGCTCCCACCCGGTGACCGGAATCGGGTCTCGGTGCGTTCCCTCGGTGGCGTGGTCGGCATGTCCGACCCGCCGCAGAAGGGCAGCCGGCCCGACACGACCGTCCGCGGAGCCGCGGCGGCCCTCGTGGAGGATGCCGCCGACGCCATGGTCTCCGCCGGCGCGACCGGTGCCGTCGTCACCGCCGCCGCCGTCGCGCTCGGCCGCTGGCCCGGCATCCGCCGCCCGGCGCTCATCGCGACCCTGCCGGCGCTGCGCGGCCCGGTCGTGCTGATCGACGTGGGCGGTTCCGTCGAGGCCCGGCCCACGACGCTCGCCCACCACGCCCTGCTCGGCGCCGCGTACGCCGCCGCCGTCCACGGCATGGCCGCGCCCCGGGTCGGCCTGCTGTCCATCGGCACCGAGGCCGGCAAGGGCGACCGGGCCCGCCGGGCGGCCGACCCGCTGCTCGCCGGCATCAAGCTCGGCGGCGACGCGCGCTACGTCGGCCTGGTCGAGGCGTACGACGTCGCGACCGGTGACCGAGCCGACGTGGTCGTGACCGACGGCTTCACCGGCAACGTGCTCCTCAAGGGCATCGAGGGGGCGTACGCCATGGCGGGCGGCCCGCCCGTGTCCGGCGGCGTGCCCCGCGCGGCCGCCCTGCTCGGCGTCCGCGGCACGGTGGTGCTCTGCCATGGCGCCGCCACCGGCGACGACGTGGCCTCCGGCATCACGCTCGCCGCCGTTCTGCACCGACGCGGCGCCGTTAGCCGCATCTCCGCGACGCTCGACGACATCGCCGACCTGTCTGCGCCGACCTCCCACCGCTTCCCGCCCGATCCGAGGTGACCGCATGACCAACGACAAGCGGCGGCGGCCGCCCGTGGCCCACCTCGAGGCGGCCTTCGGCGTTGCCATCGACCCCGAGTTGCTGGAGCGGGCGCTCACGCACCGGTCCTTCGCGTACGAGAACGGCGGCCTGCCGACCAACGAGCGACTCGAGTTCCTCGGCGACTCGGTGCTCGGCGTGGTGATCACGACGGCGCTGTTCCACAATCATCCCGACCTGCCCGAGGGTCAGCTCGCCAAGCTGCGGGCGAGCGTGGTCAACATGCGCGCGCTCGCCGACGTTGCCCGCGGGCTGAGCGCGGACGGGCTGGGCGCCTACCTGCTGCTCGGCAAGGGCGAGGAGGCGACCGGCGGCCGCGACAAGAACAGCATCCTCGCCGACACGCTCGAGGCCCTGCTCGGCGCGATCTACCTGCAGTACGGCCTGGACACCGCCGCGATCGTCATCCACCGGTTGTTCGACCCGCTGATGACCGAGTCGGCGGGCCGCGGCGCGGCGTTGGATTGGAAGACCAGCCTGCAGGAGCTCACGGCGGCGCTCAGCCTGGGCGTGCCGGAGTACCGGATCGACGAGGCCGGTCCGGACCACGCCAAGACATTCACGGCTTGGGTGATCGTGGCCGGCCAGCGATACGGCGGGGCCGAGGGACGCAGCAAGAAGGAGGCCGAACAGCGCGCGGCCGAGACGGCGTGGCAAACGCTGTCCGAGGACGCGGCCGAGACCGAGCCGATCGGGGCGCCGGTCGAGGAGCCCGCCGGGGAGGCCTCGAGAGAGCCCATCGGGGATCCGGCCCGCGCGCCGGCCGACGCCCCCTAAACGCCCACCCTCCTCGCCGATCTTGCACTTATCTTGTCGATTTGCCCGACTTGGGCCATGACAAGTGCAAGATCGGCGAGGGAGGGTCGGGGGTGGACGGTAGGTTTGCGGCCGTGCCGGAGCTGCCCGAAGTCGAGACCGTCCGCATGGGTCTCGCGACGTTCGTCGTCGGCCGCCGCATCGCGGCGGTCGAGGTGCGCCACCCCCGCGCGGTCCGGCGCCACCTGCCGGGTGCCGACCACTTCGCCGCGGTGCTCGCCGGGCGCACGGTCCTCGACGTGAGTCGCCGCGGAAAATACCTCTGGATGCCGCTCGACAGCGGCGACGCGATCGTCGGCCACCTCGGCATGTCCGGGCAGCTGCTCCTGCGGCCGTCCACCGCCCCCGACGAGCCGCACCTGCGCGTGCGGTTCACCTTCGCCGACGACGGGCCGGAGCTGCGCTTCGTCGACCAGCGCACGTTCGGCGGCCTGGCGGTGTCCGAGGGCGGCGCCACCCTGCCCGGCGAGATCGCGCACATCGCGCGCGACCCGATGGATCCCGAGTTCTCCGACGCCGCCTTCGTCGCGGCGCTGCGCAAGCGGCATACCGAGGTCAAGCGGGCGCTGCTCGACCAGACGCTGATCTCGGGTGTTGGCAACATCTACGCCGACGAGGCGCTGTGGCGCGCCAAGCTGCACGGCGCCCGACCCACCGACAAGTTGACCCGGCCGGCCGCCGCGCGGCTGCTCGGCCACGTCCGCGCGGTGCTCGCCGAGGCGATCACCGAGGGCGGCACCAGCTTCGACTCGCTCTACGTCGACGTCAACGGCGAGAGCGGCTACTTCGAACGGGGCCTCAACGTCTACGGGCGCGAGGGCCTGCCCTGCAACCGGTGCGGCACGCCGATCCGCCGCGAGGCCTTCATGAACCGCTCCTCCTACAGCTGCCCCCGATGCCAGCCGCGGCCGCGGATGAGGGTCAGCAGGGGTTAA
>DATDJX010000026.1:0-17977 GCA_036520275.1 Asanoa sp. | reverse complement strand
GGCGGGCCTCACCGCGGCGATCGCGCTGGCCCGGCAGGGCGTGCGAACGCTGCTCGTGGAGCGGCGGCGCGAATTGTCGAGCCTGCCGCGGGCCACCGTCGTCAGCACCCGGTCGATGGAGATTTACCGGGGCTGGGGCCTGGCGGAGGCGGTCCGCGCCGGCGGCCCGGATGTCCAGTGGCAGATGTGGGTGTGCGAGTCCCTCGCCCGAGCGGACGCCGGGGTCTCCCTCGCGGTCGGCTACCCAACGCCGGAGCAGAGCGCGGTGCTGAGCCCGACCGCTCCCGCCTGCGTGCCGCAGGACCACCTCGAGCCTGTGCTGCTCGCGCATCTGCGCACGCTGCCCGTCGCCGAGGTCGAACTTGGCGCGGAGGTGGTCGCGGTCGCCGACGGACCGGAGGCCGTTCGGGTGACGCTGCGCGGCGGGACCGGCGCGACGCGGGTCCTGGAGGCGGCGTACGTCGTCGCGGCCGACGGCGCGCACAGTACGGTGCGACGCGCCCTCGGCATCCCGATGCACGGTCCCGACCGCCTCGCCCACAGCGCGATCGCCCTGTTCCACGCGCCGCTGTGGGACCTGCTCGGCACACACCGCTACGGCATCTACAGCGTCGCGCACGGCGGGCGCTGGGGAAGCTTCCTGCCCGCCGGGCCGGACGACCGTTGGCTGTACGGGGTCGGCGGTTACCACCCCGACCGGGTCGGACCGGCCGACTTCACGCCGGAGCGGTTCGCCGCGCTGATCCGCCGTGACGCGGGCGTGCCCGACCTGCCCGTGCGGGTGGAGCGGGTCGGCACGTTCACGTTCGCCGCCCAGCTCGCGGCCCGGTTCCGGCAGGGACGGGTGTTCCTCGCCGGGGACGCCGCACACCGGGTCACGCCCCGCGGCGGCACCGGCATGAACACCGCGATCGCCGACGGCTTCGACCTGGGCTGGAAGCTTGGCTGGGTGCTATGCGGCTGGGCAGCCGAGGCGCTGCTCGACTCGTACGAAGCCGAGCGCCGGCCGGTCGCCGAGCACAACGTGGCCCGCTCGGCCGATCCGGCGGGCTCACGGCGCGGCGTGGACGAGGAGCTGCACGCCGACCTCGGCGGCCGGATACCGCACCGGTGGCTGCCCGGGTCGCGCACCTCGACGCTCGACCTGCTCGGACCGGGGCTGACCCTGTTCACCGGGCCGCGCGGCGCCCGGCCGGAGGCGGCCGGCGGGCCTCCCCTGACCGTCCGCACGCTCGACGGGATGTCCGCCCGCGCCCTGGGCATAACCGATGGCGGCGCACTGCTGGTCCGCCCGGACGGGGTGCCGGCCGGCCCGAGCGTCCACCACCCGGCCGGCCCGAGCCTCCACCAGCAGGAGCCGGCAACCGCATGAAGCACCCGGGACGATCGACGCCCCGGTCCGCGGACCGAGCTGCACCGCGTGCCGACCCGCAGGCGGGTCCCGCCGGTGTCGACGTGACCGGCGGGACGGCGCCGCAAGCGCGCCCCGTGGTCGCAGGTCACGGCGAGGCGGCATGGCTGCCTCCTCGAGGTCCGCGGGGCTGCGCACGCGCGGGGCCCGGCATTGACGCCGTCCGGTAGTGCCTCGCGGCGTCGAGGAGAACCCGCGGCGAAGACTTCGCTAACGGCCTATCCGAGGAGGAGGCGGATCGCCAGCCCGGCCATCACCGCCGCGATGAGCGCGTCGAGCACCCGCCAGGCGGCGGGACGGGCGAGCAGCGGGGCGAGGCGGCGCGCGCCCCCGCCGAGCGCGACGAACCACGCGGCGCTCGCGCCCACCGCACCGGCCGCGAAGACCCACTGGTGGCGCTGCTGATTGGCCAGGGCGCCGAGCAGCAGCACGGTGTCCAGGTAGACGTGCGGGTTGAGGTAGGTGAACGCGAGGCAGGTCAGCAGCGTCGCCCGCAGCCGGCCGGCCGACGCCACGGCCGGCAGGAGCGCGCCGGGGCGCAGCGCGCGCCGGGCGGCGAGGACGGCGTACCCGAGCAGGAAGGCGGCGCCGCCCCAACGCGCGACGGCCAGCGCGGCCCGGTGGTCGGCCACGACGGCGCCCAGCCCGGCAACGCCGAGCGCGATGAGCAGCGCGTCGGAGGCCGCGCAGATGAGCACCACCGGCCAGACGTGCTCGCGCCGAGTCCCCTGCCGCAGGACGAACGCGTTCTGCGCGCCGATCGCGACGATCAGGGCGAGCGACGAGCCGAAGCCGGCGAGCGCGGACGCGAGCACGACTCGACCGTACGACCGCCGGGGTCCTGCAGGCCAACTAAAGATTCTGTACTTGCATTAGTGTTGCTTCATGTCTATCGACGCGCAGCAGCTCGCGACGCTCGACGCCGTCGTCCGGGAGGGCAGCTTCGAGCTCGCCGCACGGGCGCTTCGGGTCACGCCGTCCGCGGTCAGCCAACGGGTCAAGGCGCTCGAACAGTCGGTCGGCCAGGTGCTGGTCCGCCGCGCCCGGCCGTGCCGCGTCACCACGGCGGGCGAGCCGCTGCTGCGCCTGGCGGGTCAGGTCGCGCTGCTCGAACGGGAGGCGATGGGCGCGGCCCGCGGTACGGTCGGCGGGTCACGGGTCCGGGCCACGGTCGTCGTCAACGCCGACTCGCTGTTCACCTGGTTCCTGCCCGCACTCGCCGCGCTGCCCGCCGACCTCGCCCTGTTCGACGTTCGCGAGGACGACCAGGACCACACCGCCGAGCTGCTGCGCGACGGCACCGCGATGGCCGCGGTCACCTCACTCGACGCGCCCGTGCAGGGCTGCCGGTCGGTACGGCTCGGCACGATGCGCTACCTCGCAATGGCGGCACCGTCCGGTGTGGATCGATGGTTCGCGCGCGGCGCCGGCGCCGCCGCGTTCGCCGCGGCGCCGGTGCTCGTGCTCAACCGCAAGGACCAGCTGCAACACCGATTCCTACGCGCGGTTGCGCGGCGGCACCTCGACCCGCCGGTGCACTACGTGCCGTCGGCCTGGGGGTTCGTGCAGGCGGTGCGGCTGGGCCTGGGCTGGGGCCTGGTCCCTGAACAGGTCGCCCGCCCCGACCTCGACGCCGGCACACTGGTCGATCTCGCCCCGGGTCGCCACCTCGACGTGCCGCTGCACTGGCAGCATTGGCGGCTGGACTCGCCGCTCCTGCGGTCGCTGACCGCCGCCGTCGCCGCCGCCGCGGCCGCGGCGCTGCGCTAGGAGCCGTCCTCGGCCATCTCGGCTGCGCGGCCCAACAGCAGCTCCCGCTCGCGCGCGTTGCGGGTCAACGTCGCCGCCCGCTCGAACTCGGCCTTCGCCTCCGCCTCCCGGCCGAGCCTCGCCAGCAGGTCGCCGCGCACGCTGGGCAGCAGGTGGTAGGCCTTGAGCGCCGGGTCGTCGACGAGCTGGTCGACCAGCTCCAGCCCGGCCCGCGGGCCCAACGCCATGCCGAGGGCCACCGCTCGGTTGAGCTCCACGACCGGCGACGGAGTGAGACGCGCCAGCGCCGCGTACAGGATCGCGATCCGCGCCCAGTCGGTCTCCCCCGGGGTACGGGCCCGGGCGTGGCACGCGGCGATGGCGGCCTGGACGGCGTACGGCCCCGCTGTCTCGCCGAGCGCCGCCGCCCGCTCGAGGGCGGCGAGGCCGCGCCGGATCAGCAGCCGGTCCCAGCGCCGCCGGTCCTGGTCGAGCAGCCGTACGGGCTGGCCGTCTGCGCCGACACGGGCGCGTAGCCGGGACGCCTGGACCTCCATCAGCGCGACGAGGCCGTGCACCTCCGGCTCGGCCGGCATCAGCCCGACAAGCACCCGGCCCACCCGCAGCGCCTCCTCGCACAAGGTCGGGCGCACCCAGTCGTCGCCGGCGGTCGCCGCGTACCCCTCGTTGAAGATCAGGTAGATGACCTCGAGGACGGACGCGAGCCGGGCCGGGCGTTCGGCCGGCTCCGGCGCCTCGAACGGCACCTTCGCGTCTGCCAGCGCCCGCTTCGCGCGCACGATGCGCTGCGCCACCGTCGCCTCGGAGACGAGGAACGCCCGGGCGATCTCGTCGGTGGTCAGGCCGCCGAGCAGCCGCAGCGTCAGCGCCACCCGCGCCTCGGTGGTGAGGACCGGGTGGCACGAGACGAACGCGAGGCGCAGCAGGTCGTCCTCGATCTCGTCGGACACGACGGCGTCGTACTCCGCCTCGGTCCGGTCGCCGCCGGAGATCTCCAGCTCGCGGCCGAGCTCGGCCGTCTTGCGCCGCAGCCGCTGGTCGCGCCGGATCAGGTCCACGGCGCGCCGCTTGCCCACGGCCATCAGCCACGCGCCCGGGTTGCTCGGCACGCCCTCCGACGGCCACTGCTCGAGGGCCGCCACGAGCGCGTCCTGGGCCAGCTCCTCGGCGGCGCCGACGTCGCGGACCAGGCCGGCGAGGCCGGCGATCAGGCGCGGTGCCTCGATCCGCCACACCGCCTCGACGGTCCGATGGGCGTCTACCGTCGTCACGACGACCAATCACAGCACATCGGCCGCAACTAGCGCCGGCCGCGGTCCGCCCGCTGCTGCCGTTCCGCCGCGCGCTGGTCGTCGGTCGCGTCTGGCAGGTCGTCGATGTCGCCCACCTGCCGCACCTCGACCACCGCCTCCACGTGGTCGGGGCGTCCCTCGACCGCCTTCTCCACCGGGCAGCGCTTCGCCCACTCGATCGCCTCCTCCCTGGAGCCGACCTGGATCAGCAGGAAGCCGGCGACCAGCTCCTTGGCCTCGGTGAACGGCCCGTCGACGACGGTCTTGCGGCGCGTCGAGCTGTCATAGATGACCCGCGCACCGAACGAGCTGTCGTACAGCCCCTCGGCGGCGAGCAGCACGCCGGCCTTGGTGAGCTCCTCCTGAAAGGAGATCATCGCGCCGATCAGCTCGGAGCTGGGCAGCTCACCGACCGGGTCGCCCTTGAGCAGAAGCATGAACCGCATCGCGTGTCTCTCCCTACGCCGTGAGGTCCGGTCCGGCCCACCCTAGTGACGTATCCGACCGCGCACCGCGCGATCGACACGCCGTAGGGTGCGGGCATGACCACACCCACCGGCGCGCGGGCCATGTTCGAGGCGGACCGGGCGTCCCGGGCGCTCGGCATGACCGTCCGTGAGCTGGCGCCCGGCCGGGCCCGGTTAGCCATGACGGTCACCGACATGATGGTCAACGGCCACGGCATCGCCCACGGCGGCTACGTGTTCATGCTGGCCGACAGCGCGTTCGCGGGCGCCTGCAACTACCCGGGCGCGGTCACCGTCGCGGCGTCGGCCAGCATCGTGTTCGTGAGCCCGGCGCGGGAGGGCGAGGAGCTGGAGGCGGTCGCGGACGAGCGGCAACGGTCGGGCCGGTCCGGCGTGTACGACGTGACGGTGCGCTGCGGCGAGCGGGTCGTCGCCGAGTTCCGCGGCCTCAGCCGCACGCTGCACCGCCAGCCGGCGGACGCCTAACTCTTCGTGGACTTCTTGCCCTTCTCCTTGTTGGCCTGGGCGTTGGAGATCTTGGCGGCGCGCTCCTTGGACATGTCCTTGTCCTTGAGCGCCTCGTAGGTGTCCGGTTTCTTCACGGACGGGCCCGGCGATTTGCCCTTCGGCATGGTGATCACCACCTCTCGCTCCGGATGATGCCCGGCGACGGAGCGGCGGAAACCCCGTCAGCGGCCGCCGGCCACGCGCAGGTTGGCGCCGGTCACGTACGACGCCTCGGGGCCGAGCAGCCAGCCGATCGCGGCCGCGACCTCCTCGGGCTGGCCGGCGCGGCCCAGCGGCACACTCGGCCCCAGCCGGCCGGCCCGGCCCGGCTCGCCGCTCTGCGTGCCGTGGAACTCGGTGTCGATGATCCCCGGCGTGACGGTGTTGACCCGGATCCCCGCCGGGCCGAGCTCCTTGGACAGGCCGATCGTCAGCGCGTCGACCGCGGCCTTGGTGGCGGCGTAGTGCACGTACTCCCCGGGCGCGCCGAGCGTCGCCGCGCCCGAGGAGATGTTGACGATCGCGCTGCCGGGCGGCATCCGGCGGGCCGACTCCCGGGCGCACAGGATCACGCCGACCACGTTGACCTCCACGACCCGGCGCAGATCGGCCTCGTCGAGCTCGACGAACGCGCCGATCTTGCTGCCCATGCCGGCGTTGTTCACCAGGCCGGTCACCGGCCCGAACGCGGCCTCCGCGCGGTCGAACAGGTCGGCGACGGCCGCGGAGTCGGTGGTGTCGACCCACACCGCCGTCGCGCGGCCGCCGTCTTCGGCCACCTGGGCGGCGACCGCCTCGGCGGCGTCCGGATCGGTGCGGAAGCCGACCACCACGTCGTGGCCGTGCGCCCCGAGCCACCGGCAGGTGGCCGCGCCTATGCCGCGTGAGCCGCCCGTCACCACGGTCACCGGGAGCATGTGCACACCTTAAGGCCTGCCCCCGACCCCGCGATCTTGCGATTTCCGCCGGCCTTCGGCGTCGTCGGCCGGTTCGGGGCCGGCGAACCACGAGATCGACGGGGCTAGCGGCCGAGGTCGAAGCGGGCGTAGACCTTGTCGCCGTCGGGACGCAGTGTCGCGCCGAGCCCCCGCAGCGCGGCCAGCGCCGGCGCGTTGCCGGGCGCCGTGTCGGCGACCACGCAGTCGGCGCCGGCGGCCCGAGCCCGCTCGAGCAGCGCGGCCAGGGCGGCCGTGCCGAGGCCGCGGCCGCGGGCCCACCGGGCCAGCCACATGCCCGTCTCGACCATGCCGGGCTCGACCACGGTCATCCGGATCATGCCGGCAACGGCCCCGTCGACCAGGATCGCGTGCATGACCGTGCGCGTCGGTCCGTCCAGGCCGGTGTGCCGCTCGCGGTGGAACGCCACGAACGCCTCGCGGTAGGCCTCCGTCCAGCCCGGCGGGCCGTCGACCGGCGGCATCACCTCGGCCGGCGTCGCGCCGGCCACCGCGACGGCCAGCATCTCTCGGACCAGGTCTTCGTCGAGCGGCGCCAGCCGGAGGTCAACCACGCTTGCGACCAATGGCGCGGCCGTCGCTCGCGGGGCGCTCGGTGCCCGCCGCCTTCGCACCCGCCGCCTTCGCACCCGCCGCGCCGGCCGGTCCGGCTGCCACGAACGCCCGCGCCTCGTCGGCGAGCGCCCGCCACCGCGCGGGGTCGACGCCGCGAATGGTGACCCACTCGCGCATCACCCGCCCGCCCGAGGTGAACTCATCGCCCTCGCCGGACGCCCGCATCGCCGCGACCGTGTCCGCCGGCACCTTCACCACCAACCGATCGACGACCAACATCGCGTAGATCTTGTCGTTGACCCGCAGGCCGTCGCTGCGGAACAGCCGCCCGACGCTGACCCCGGGCAGCGCCGCGTCGTGCGCGACGAGCGCGTCGAACGCCTCCCGTGCCTCCATGCGCGCCACGATAGGCCGGACCACCGACACCGAGGCCACCGACACCGAGGCCACCGACACCGAGGCCACCGGCATCTACGATCGCCGCGTGCGCAACGACCCCTACGTCATCGACGTGCCCGACGCGGTCCTCGACGACCTGCGGGCCCGGATCCGCAACACCCGCTGGCCGCAGCCCGCGCCGGGGGCACCCTGGAGCCAGGGCACCGACCTGGCCTATCTGCGCGACCTGCTCGCCTACTGGGCGGACGGCTTCGACTGGCGGGCGCGGGAACGGGAGCTCAACGGCTACGACCACCGGATGGTCGAGGTGGACGGCGCACCCGTGCACGTCGTCCACCACCGCGCGCCCGGCGGCGGCCGGCCCGCGCTGGTCCTCACCCACGGCTGGCCGAGCACGTTCCTCGAGCTGCTTCCGCTGGTGGACCGGCTGGGCGACGCGTACGACCTGGTGGTGCCCTCGCTGCCCGGCTACGCGTTCTCGCCGCGGCCGCCGCGGGTCGGTGTCGACCGGGCGTACGTCGCACGGCTCTGGCACCGCCTCATGCGAGGGCTCGGCTACGACCGGTACGGCGCAGCCGGCGGCGACTTCGGCGCGGGCGTGGCCACCCACATGGCCTTGCAGCAGCCCGATCGCGTCATCGGCATCCACCTCAGCACGCCGGAGATGGAGCCGTACACCGGGCCCGGCGCGCCCCCGCCGACCGCCGAGGAGCAGGCCTACCTCGACGACGTCGCGCGCTGGGACGTGACCGAGCGCGGCTACAGCGCGATCCAGTCGACCCGGCCGCAGACCCTCGGGTACGGGCTGACCGACTCGCCCGCCGGGCTCGCCGCCTGGGTGCTGGAGAAGTGGCGGCTGTGGTCGGACAGCGGCGGCGATCTCGACCGCCGGTTCGGGCGGGACTTCCTGCTGGCCATGCTCACGATCTGGTGGGCGACCGGGTCGATCACCACGTCCACACGCGACTACTTCGACAACCGGTGGCGCGACGCACCGGAGATCGGGCCCGACGACTTCGTCCGGGTGCCGACCGCGATGGCCGTGTTCGACCACGCCTTCGCGTACGAGGGCACCGTGCCGCGCACCTGGTACGAGCGGCTCTACGCGGTCCGGCGCTGGACCGCCTTCCCGCGTGGCGGCCACTTCGCCGCGGCGGAGGAGCCCGACCGGCTCGCGGACGACATCCGCGCGTTCTTCCGGGAGTTGTCCTGATGGCCGGGCACATGACCGCGGACGAGTTCCGCCGGCACGGGCACGCGCTGGTCGACTGGATCGCCGACTACTGGGCGTCGTTGCCCGATCGGCCCGTGCTGCCGACCGCTCCGCCCGGCGCGGTGGCGGCGCGGCTGCCCGCGGCGCCGCCGGTCGAGGGTGACGGGCTCGCCGGCGTCCTCGACGACCTCGACCGGGTGGTCGTTCCCGGGCTCACGCACTGGCAGCACCCGCGGTTCTTCGCCTACTTCCCGGCGAACACGTCCGGTCCGAGCGTGCTGGGCGACCTCGTCGGCGCCGGACTCGGCGTCCAGGGCATGCTCTGGGCGACCGGGCCCGCCTGCACCGAGGTCGAGACCGTCATGCTCGACTGGCTGGCCGGCCTGCTCGACCTGCCCGCGGCGTTCCGCTCCGACGGCCCGGGCGGCGGCGTCATCCAGGACTCGGCCTCCTCGGCCGCGCTCGTCGCGACGCTGGCCGGGCTGCACCGCGCCGGCGGCGGCCGGTGGCGCACGTCCGGCGTGGACGGCACCTACACCGCGTACACGTCGACCCAGGGCCACTCGTCCATCGAGAAGGCCGCGCGGATCGCCGGCATCGGCGACGGGCAGGTGCGCGCCGTCGCGGTCGACCCGCTGACGCTCGCGATGCGGCCCGACGCCCTGCGCGCCGCGCTGGCCGCCGACGTGGCCGCCGGCCTGCGGCCCGCTGTCGTGGTCGCGACCATCGGCACCACGTCGACCACGGCGGTCGACCCGCTGTCCGCGATCGGCGCGGTCTGCCGGGAGTACGGGGTGTGGCTGCACGTGGACGCCGCATATGCGGGCGCCGCCGCGGTCTGCCCCGAGCTGCGCTGGACCCACGAGGGGGTCGAGTACGCCGACTCGTACTGCTTCGACCCGCACAAGTGGCTGCTCACCGGGTTCGACTGCGACGCGTTCTGGGTCGCCGACCGGGCCGCCCTCATCGAGGCACTCACGATCATGCCGGACTACCTGCGCAACGCGGCCACCGAGTCGGGCGCGGTGCTCGACTACCGCGACTGGCAGGTACCGCTCGGGCGGCGGTTCCGGGCGCTGAAGCTCTGGTTCGTGCTGCGCTGGTACGGCGTCGCGGGGTTGCGCGCGCACGTACGCTCCTCGGTGGAGCTGGCCCAGCGGTTCGCCGCGCAGGTCGCGGCCGACGCGCGGTTCGAGATCGTCGCGCCGCACCCGTTCTCGTTGGTGTGCTTCCGGCTGCGTGCCGGCGACGACGCCTCGGCGGCGGTGCTGGCACGCGTCAACGCCGGCGGTCGGGCCTACCTGACGCACACCGTGGTCCGGGGCGACTACGTGTTGCGGCTGGCGGTAGGGTCGCCGCAGACCCAGGCCGCCGACATCGACGAGGTGTGGCGGCTGGTCTCCGCAGCGGCCGTCGAAGCCCTGCGGAGTTGACGAAAAAGTCGCCGGCCCGGGCCGGCGACATGCTTCGATGGCACTACCACCTCGGCGGTCGCTGCCGGTCCGGCGGTTCGCCCCCGTGACGCCGCGGCGGTCCGTGATGCGAGCTCCGGACCGCCACGGCCTCGCGCACGCGCCCGATCGTGCAGCGGGTTTCCTCCACATCGGGCAGTCGGCGGAGACGGATCGACGACCGGCCGGGTCGGTCAGGCGGCGGCCGGCTCGAGCGCGCGCACCGGTTCGGCGGTGGCGGCGGCCGCCGCATCGGCGCGGCGGGTGCGGCGCAGCGCGCGGACGGCGAATACCGCGCCGGCGATCCAGGCCGCGACCACGAACGCGTAGACGGCGGTGCGCCAGTCGGCGGCGACGCCGTACGCCCGCAGCATCGTGCGGGCGTTGGTGAGCACGATCAGGCCGCCGACGAGGGCGCCCAGCAGCTGGGCCGGGACGACCCGCACCAGGTACGCGGCGATCGGGGCGGCGAGCAGGCCGCCTGCGAGCAGTGCGGCCACGGTGGGGAGCACGAAGCCCCGGCCGCCGAGGCCGACGAAGAAGCCGACGCTGGCGGCCCCGGCGACCAGGAACTCGGAGGTGTCGACCGAACCGATCACCTTGCGCGGCTCGACCCGGCCCGAGACGAGCAGCGACGGCGTGGCGACCGGGCCCCACCCCCCGCCGCCGGTCGCGTCGACGAAGCCGGCGACCAGGCCGAGCGGGGCGAGGAACCGCTTGCCGGGTGCCCGGCGCACCTCTCGGGCGATCCGCAGCGGCCGGGAGAAGCGCACCAGCAGGTAGGCGCCAAGGGCGAACAGGATGGTGGACATCCACGGCGCGGCGGCCCTGGTCGAGATGGAGCTGAGGAACGTGGCGCCGGCGAATGCGCCGAGCGCGCCCGGAACGGCGATGCGGCGCACGATCCGCCAGTCGACGTTGCCGAACCGCCAGTGCGAGACGCCGGAGGCGAGCGTGGTGCCGATCTCGGCGAGGTGGACGGACGCGGACGCGGAGGCGGGCGCGCTGCCGGCGACGAGCAGCAGCGTCGAGGACGTGACGCCGTACGCCATGCCCAGCGCACCGTCGACGAGCTGGGCGGCCAGGCCCACCAGCGCGAGCACGATCAGCTTGCGCACTCCGCCAACTCCCACCAATTCGAGTATTCCTACTTGCTTAGTGGAGAATGCCGGACGACCGCCGGCCGGTCAAGCGGTGTCCGGAGGATGGGATCAGGCCCACGCCGCCGGGTCGGCTGCGAGGGCGCGCACCCGCTCGGGCAGCGTGCCGTTGGCCACGTCGGAAACGGACACCAGGTCGAGGATCTGGCGTTCACTCGCGCGCAGCGCGATCCAGACCTCCTGCAGCGCGGCGGCGGCGCCGGCGTATCCCAAGTCCTCGGGCCGCTGGCCGCGCACGTTCGCGAGCGGCCCGTCGATCGCGCGGATCACCGCCGCCAGGGAGATCTGGCCCGCCGCGCGGGCCAGCCGGTAGCCGCCGTCCGGGCCGCGTTGGGCGTGCACGAGCCCAGACCGTCGCAGCTGCAGCAGGATGCTCTCGAGGAACTTCGGCGGGATGCCCTGTGCCCGCGCGAGCCGCTCGGCCGTTACCGGCCGGCCGCCGCCGGCCGCGGCGAGCTCGGTCATCGCGCGTAGCGCGTAGTCGACCCGGGCGGACAGCCGCATGCCGGAAGACTAGCCGCCGACGCGGCGCAGCAGGCCCTCCTGCACGGCGGTCGCGATGTTCCGGCCGTCGCGCGCGAACATCCGGCCGGCCGCGAGGCCGCGCGCGTCGGACGCCGACGGGCTCCAGCAGTCGTAGAGGAACCACTGGTCGGCCCGGAACGGCCGGTGGAACCACATCGCGTGGTCCAGGCTCGCGCCGACCACCCCGCCCGGGCCCCAGACCTGGCCGTGGAACGACAACACGGCGTCGAGCAGGGTGAGGTCGGACGCGTATGTCAGCGCGCACGCGTGGATCAGCGGGTCGTCGGGCAACGTACCGTCGATGCGCATCCACACCCGCAGGCGGGGCTCCGCCGGCCGGTCGCCGGGCCGCACCCAGCCGGGCTCGCCGACGTACCGCACGTCGATCGGTTGCGGGATCGTCTCCCAGATCTCGCTGCGCTCGGGATAGCGCGCGAGCCGCTCCGCCAGCGTCGGCACCTCCTCCGGCGGCGGCACGTCGAGCGGCCCCGGCACGTGGTGGTCGAGGCCCTCCTCCGGCCGGTGGAACGACGCCGACATGAAGAAGATCGTCTCGTCGTTCTGCACCGCGACCGACCGGCGCACGGAGAACGACCGGCCGTCGCGGATCCGCTCGACGCGGTACTCGATCGGCGTGGTCGGGTCGCCCGGCCGGACGAAGTAGCCGTGCAGCGAGTGGACGCGACGCTCCGGATCGACCGTACGGCCCGCGGCGACCAGCGCCTGCCCGGCGACCTGGCCGCCGAATATCCGCTGCGGACCGACCGGCGGGCTGATCCCCAGGAACGTGGAGTCGCCGAGCGCCTTCAGGTCGAGCAACTCGAGGAGCTGGTCGACGGCGGGCTGCCCCGCGACCTGGGTCATGCCGGCGTGCGGGGGACGGTGCCCGGGTCGACGAGCGAGCCGAGCTGGTGTACCCGCAGCGTGTTGGTCGAGCCGGGGGTGCCGGGCGGGCTGCCCGCGACGACCACCACGTAGTCGCCCGGGTCGGCCAGGCCGAGACCGAGCAGCGCCTGGTCGACCTGGCGGAACATGTCGTCGGTGTGCTCCACGAACGGCATGTGGAAGGTCTCCACCCCCCACGACAGCGCCAGCTGGTGCTCGACCTCGGGCACCGGGGTGAAGGCGAGCAGCGGCAGCTCGCAGTGCAGCCGCGCGAGCCGCCGTACGGTGTCGCCGGTCTGCGAGAACGCGACAAGCGCCCTGGCGCGGATCATGCGGGCGATCTGCGAGGCCGCCACGGTCAGCGCGCCGCCATGGGTCTTCGGGTCGTGCATCAGGCGGGGCACGCCGATCGGCCCGGACTCGGTGGTGGTGATGATCCGCGCCATGGTGCTGACCGCAAGGATCGGGTATTTGCCGACGCTGGTCTCGCCGGACAGCATCACCGCGTCGGCGCCGTCGAGGACGGCGTTGGCGACGTCGGAGGCCTCCGCCCGGGTAGGGCGCGCGTTCTCGATCATCGAGTCGAGCATCTGGGTGGCGACGATGACCGGCTTCGCTTCTTCGCGGCACATCTGCACGGCCTGCTTCTGCACCAGCGGTACCTGTTCGAGGGGCAGCTCGACGCCGAGGTCGCCGCGGGCCACCATGACGCCGTCGAACGCGCCGACGATCGCTTCCAGCCGGCCGACCGCCTCAGGCTTTTCCAGCTTGGCCAGCACGGGCCGCCGTACGCCCTCGTCCGCCATGATCGCCTGTACCAGCTTTGCGTCATCGGGCGAGCGCACAAACGACAGCGCGACCAGGTCGACGCCGAGGCGCAACGCGAAGCGCAGGTCTTCGGTGTCCTTTTCGGACATCGCCGGCACGCTGACCGCGACGTTGGGCAGCGAGACGCCCTTGTTGTTGGAAACCGGACCGCCCTCGACGACGAGCACCCGGATGTCGGGACCGTTGACCTCGGTGACCTCGACCGCGACCTTGCCGTCGTCGATCAGCAGCCGGTCGCCGGGCTTGACCTCCTGCGGCAGCTTCTTGTAGGTGCAGGAGACCCGGTCGGCGGTGCCGAGCGCGTCGTCGCTGGTGATCACCACGGAGTCGCCGGTGCGCCACTCGTACGGACCGTCCGCGAAGCGGCCGAGTCGGATCTTGGGGCCTTGCAGATCGGCGAGGACGGCCACGGACCGGCCGGTGGCCTCGGCGGCGTCGCGGACCAGCCGGTAGACGCTCTCGTGGTCGGCGTGGTCGCCATGGCTGAAATTGAGCCGGGCGACGTCCATGCCGGCGTCCACGAGACCGCGGACGCGCTCCGGCGTCGAGGTTGCGGGGCCGAGGGTGCAGACGATCTTCGCGCGGCGTTTCACGCCCATCAGGCTAGTCTCATTCCGGGGTAATGCTTCCGTTCGGAGGCGGGCCGCACCGGCCGCCCCAGCGATCCCATCGGCGGCTCGCGGTCACGGCTCGGCGAGGACCGCCGCGACGGCGTCGACGGCGGCGCCGGCGTCGGGACCCGTCGACCGGACGGTGACGGTCGTGCCGGCGGTCGCACCCAGAGCCATCACGGCGAGCACGCCGCGGGCGTTGGCGACCCTGTCCCCGTACGCGATCTCGACCGGCGCGTCGAAACGCGCGGCGGCCTGCACGACCTTGCCCGCGGGCCGCGCGTGCAGGTCGGCCGGCAGGACCACGGTGGCCTCGGAGCTGGTCGCGTCACAGCTTGCGAACATCGCGGGCCTCTCTGGCGGCGGCGGCGACGGCGTCGAGGTCGGCGCCGGCCGCGGCGGTCGCGGCCGCGGCGACCGCGCCCTCGACGAACGGAGCGTCGACGAGCAGCACGTCGGCGCGGGGATGGTCGTCGAGCACCGCCCGCGCGGTCAGCACGGAGCTTCCCAGGTCAGGCAGGACGAGGATGCCCGCGCCGTGGTCGGCGCGCTCGATGGCGCCGCGGATCAGGTCGTAGCTCGTGCCCAGCCCGCCGTCGTCGGTGCCGCCCGCCACCTCGATCGCGGCCCCATCGGCGGCGACCTGACCGGCGAGCGCCCGCAGCCCGGCCGCCAGGTCGCGGCTGTGCGACACGAGTACGATCCCCACGGGTCTCGTCATGAGTTGAGATGGTAGATTCGCAAACACTGTTCGGCAATAGCGAACGAGGGATACCGCGAATGGTGCAATCGGTGGCCCGTGCGATCGAGATCCTGCGGGTGCTCGGCGGCGCGGCCCGCGGCGCCGGCGTCACCGAGGTCGCCGAGCGGCTCGGCGTGGCCAAGCCGACCGCACACGCGCTGCTGCGCACCCTCGAGGCCGGGCAGCTGGTCGCCCAGGACGCGGAAACCGGCAAGTACCGGCTCGGCCCCGCACTCCTCGAGCTCGGCAACGCCTACCTGGAGACCCATGAGCTGCGCGCCCGGTCGGTCGCCTGGGCGGACGGCCTGGCGTCGCGCACCGGCGAGGCGGTCTGGGTCGGCGTGCTGAGTGGTGACCATGTGCTCGTCGTGCACCACGCGTTCCGGCCCGAGGGCGCGGTGCAGATCCTCGAGGTCGGCGCCGCCGTCCCTTGGCACACCTGCGCACTGGGCAAGGCCATCGTGGCCGTCCTGCCCGACCCGGAGCGGGCCGCGCTGCTGCGCGCACCGCTGCCGGCGCTGACCGGCGCGACGCTGACCGACGCGGCCGAGCTGGGCGAGGAGCTCGCCTCCGCACGGGCGACCGGCTACGCGGTGGAGGACGGCGAGGCCGCGATCGGCGACGCCGGGCTCGCCGCGCCGGTGTACGACCACACCGGCGCCGTCGCCGGCGCTATCGGCCTGGTCGGCCCCGTCGAGCGGCTGCTCGGCGACAACCGGTCCGAGCTGGCGGTAGCCGTACGGGAGACCGCGCGGCACCTCTCCCGCGATCTGGGCAGCGGCCGTCCGGCCGCGCGTGGGTGGATCGCGGCGGCGTCCTGACGCCCGCTCTTCCGATCCGTGCCATTGCGGCCCGAGGACCGTTGACACACGCACGCAACCGGGTCTAGTTTCCGAACACCATTCGGCATTGCCGAACAAGCTCTCGACGCTCGGAGGTGTGCGTCCCATGGCAGACATCTCGTACCCGCAGAAGCTCGTCGCCGAGGTCATCGGCACCGGGCTCCTGGTCTTCGTGGGGGTCGGCTCGGTCCCCGCGACCCTGATCGTCGCCGGCGACGCGCCCTTCACGATGGCGCAGCTCGGCATGATCTCGTTCGCCTTCGCGATGGTGGTCGTCGCGCTCATCTACGCGCTCGGCCACGTCTCCGGCTGCCAGATCAACCCCGCGGTCACCATCGCGCTCGCGGCCACCGGCAAGATGCCGTGGCGCGACGTCCCCGGCTACGTCGGCGCCCAGGTCGCCGGCGCGATCCTCGGCGCCACGGCCATCATCGGCGTCCTCGGCGGCGCGGCCGTCGACGTCGGCCTCGGCGTGGCCACCTACGGTCCGGGGGTCGGCATCGGCCAGGCATTCCTCGCCGAGGCGCTCGGCACGTTCATCCTGGCGTTCGTGGTGTTCGGGGCCATCGACCGACGGGCGCCCGGCGGCTTCGCCGGCCTCGCCATCGGCATGGCCGTGTTCGCGGCGATCATCCCGGTCGCCCCCGCCACCGGCGCCTCCATCAACCCGGCGCGTACGGTCGGACCCATGCTGGTGCAGCAGATCGCCGGCGGCACCATCCACTGGGGACAACTGCCGGTCTACCTGGTCGCCGAGTTCACCGGCGCCCTGCTCGCCGGCCTCGCGTACGCCGCCGTCGCCACCGCGCGCACCGCGCGCCGCGCCGCGGCGGTGCCCGCCGTCGTGACGCCCGAGCCCGAAGGAGCACGGCCGTGAAGAAGTTCATCAACGACCCCGACACCGTCGTGGCCGAGGCGCTCGCCGGCCTGGCCGCCGCGCACCCCGAGCTGCGCGTCGATCGGGAGAACCAGATCGTCGTACGGGCCGACGCCCCCCGGCCCGGCAAGGTGGGCCTGCTCTCCGGCGGCGGGTCCGGGCACGAGCCGTTGCACGGCGGGTTCGTCGGCGTCGGCATGCTCGACGCGGCGTGCCCCGGCGAGGTGTTCACCTCTCCGGTGCCCGACCAGGTCTTCGCGGCCACCAAGGCCGTCGACGGCGGCGTCGGCGTCGTCCATGTCGTGAAGAACTACACCGGCGACGTGATGAACTTCCAGATGGCCGCCGAGCTGGCCGACGACGAGGGCGTCACCGTGCACACCGTGCTGGTTGACGACGACGTCGCCGTCGAGGACTCGACCTGGACCGCTGGACGCCGGGGCACCGGCGCGACGCTCATCGTCGAGAAGGTGGCCGGCGCGCTCGCTGAGGAGGGCGGCGACGCCGCCGCGGTCACGGGCGTCGGCTCTCGGGTCAACGAGCGGAGTGCGTCGTTCGCGGTGGCGCTGACCGCCTGTACGACGCCGGCGGCCGGCAAGCCCGGCTTCGACCTGCCGGACGACGAGATGGAGGTCGGCGTCGGCATCCACGGCGAGCCCGGCCGGCGCCGCGAGAAGCTGCTACCGGCGAAGGACATCGCGGGCATCGCGATGGACGCGATCCTCGGCACCAAGCCGCTGTCGTCGGGCGACGAGACGATCGTGCTGGTCAACGGCCTCGGCGGCACGCCGTTGCTGGAGCTCTACCTGCTCTACGGCGAAGTGGCCCGGGTGCTCGAGACGGCCGGCGTTCGGGTGGCCCGCCGGCTGGTCGGCAACTATGTGACCAGCCTCGACATGGCCGGCATGTCGATCACCGTCTGCCGGGCGGATCCGGAGATCCTGCGGCTGTGGGACGCTCCGGTGAAGACCCCGGCGCTGCGCTGGGGCGTATAGGCCCGCCCGTGGAGGACCCGGTGGACATCGCGCTCGCCCAGTCGTGGATCGCGGCCGTGGCGGCCTCGGTCGCCGCGAAGACCGACTACCTGACCCAGCTCGACTCGGCGATCGGCGACGCCGACCACGGGGTCAACCTTCATCGCGGCTTCACCGCGGTCCAGGCCGCGCTGGCCGAGGCCGTGCCCGACGGCGTGGGCGAGGTGTTCACCAAGGCCGGCGCGACGCTGGTGTCGAAGGTGGGCGGCGCGTCGGGGCCCTTGTACGGCACCGCCTTCCGGGCGATCGGCAAGGCGTTGCCAACCGGCGCTCCGTCGGTGTCGGTGGGCGAACTGGGAACGGGGTTGCGGGCCGGGCTCGCGGCCATCCAGAAACTGGGCGCCGCCGTGCCCGGCGACAAGACCATCGTCGACGCGTACGGGCCGGCGGTGGACGCGTTCGAGAAGGAGACCACCCTCGCGGCGGCGGCGTCGGCCGCCGCCCCCGCGGGC
>DATDJX010000025.1:0-6809 GCA_036520275.1 Asanoa sp. | reverse complement strand
GGCGCCGCTCGCGCCGCCCCCGGCCGACCCCGGACACTCGCGGCGGCACCCGCCGCCGGGGCAGCCGCCGGCGTCCGGGCCGCCGTCCGCCCAAACCCCGTCGTCCGCCCAAACCCCGTCGTCCGCCCAAACCCCGTCGTCCGCCCAAGCCCCGCGGGCGGCACAGGCCCTGTCCGCAACCCACGGCTCCGCCGAAGACCCTGGGGCACCGGAGGATCCACCCGCAGCGCCGGTGTTGGAGGCGCCACCGGCCGCGGCGGCCCCGCCGGTGCCCCGAGGCTCGGCGCCCGCGGCATCCCCGCCCTCGTCGGCCCCAGCCGCCTCGGCGCCGTACTCGCCGCCGGCGTGGGATGCGCCGACGCCGCCGGCAACCGCCGCGGCCGGGCCGGTCCCCGGGCCGCGGCCCGGCTCCGCGCCGCCGGCGGGCGACGCTCCGCGGCCCGTACCCTCGCCCCCGGTCTGGGCGCCGCCGCCGCCGACCCAGCCACCACCGATGCAACCGCCACCCAGGCAACCGCCAACCATGGGAGCGCCGGGGCGGCCGCCCGGTCCGCCGCCGTGGCAGCAGGCGGCGCCCGTTCCCAGGCGCAAGCACCGGGGGTTGGTCATCACCTCGATCGTGCTGGCCGTCGTGCTCGTGCTGTGTGGCGGTGGCGGACTCGCCGCGTTTCTCGTGCTGCGGCGCGCCGACACCGGGCGGGGCGCGGACGAGCCGGTCACCGCCGTGGAAAGGTTCCTGGAAGCCGTCTACACCGACCAGAACGCCGCCGCCGCGAACGCCATGGTTTGCCGATCGGCACGCGACGCCGGCGCGATCGAGCGAAAGGTCGCGGAGGTGCGCGACTACGCGAAGGCGTATCCCAGCCCGCGCTTCCGCTGGGACAAGCCCAAGATCGACGACCAGAACGCGGAGCGTGCGATCGTCTCCACCAAGGTCAGGATGACCACCGCCGACGACCGCAGCGCGGAGCAGCGGCTCACGTTCACCGTCGTGCGGACCGCCGGCTGGTGGGTCTGCGACGTGAGCTGACCACATACGCTCGATACGTGACGAAGAGCGACCGACGACGCCACGACCCCTGGCACGCCCGCCTGCACGTCGTGACCGGCAAGGGCGGCACGGGCAAGACCACCGTCTCGGCCGCGCTGGCGCTCGCGCTCGCGGCGGGCGGCCGGCGCACCCTGCTCGTCGAGGTGGAAGGCCGACAGGGAATCGCGCAGCTTTTCGGCACCGAACCCTTGCCGTACGAGGAACGCCCGATCGCCGAGGCGGCGGGCGGCGGCGAGGTGCGCGCGCTGGCGGTTGACGCCGAGGCGGCGCTGCTCGAATACCTGGAGATGTTCTACAAACTCGGTGCCGCCGGCCGGGCCCTGCGTCGGTTCGGCGCGATCGACTTCGCCACCACCATCGCGCCCGGCATCCGCGACGTGCTGCTCACGGGCAAGGTCAAGGAGGCGACCACCCGGGCCAGCAACGGCCGCCGGGCGTACGACGCCGTCGTGCTCGACGCACCGCCGACCGGCCGGATCGGGCGCTTCCTCAGCGTGACCGAGGAGACCGCGCGGCTGGCGAGGGTCGGGCCGATCAAGACGCAGAGCGACAGCGTCCAGGCACTGCTGCGGTCCCCGATGACCGCGGTGCACGTGGTGACCCTGCTCGAGGAGATGCCGGTCCAGGAGACGATCGACGCGATCGGCGAGCTCGATCGGCTGCGGATCCCGGTCGGCAACGTGATCGTCAACCAGGCACGGCCGCGGCTGCTGACCGGCGCTTCCAAGATCACTCAAGCGGAGCTGAAACGTGGCCTGGCCGCGGTGGAGCTACCGACCGACCGGGCCACCGTGACCGGCCTGCACACCGAGGCTCGCGACCACCTGACCCGGCGCGAGATGGAGGAGTCCCTGCGCGGCGACCTGGTCGAGATCGGCCGCCCGCTGGTCGAGCTGCCGCTGCTCACCACCGAAATCGACCGCGCCGCCCTGGACATACTCGCCGCGATCTTGCTCACTTGAGGCGTAAGGGCGTCCGAACGAAGAATTGACGAGAACTCAGTACGCTCGGATGGTGACTGCCCAGCCTGTCGAGTCAGCCGAGCCTGTCGCGGCCCCGCGCCTCGACCTCGACCGGATCCTCGCCGATCCCGGGGTGCGGATCATCGTGTGCGGCGGCTCGGGCGGCGTCGGCAAGACCACCACGGCGGCGGCGCTCGCGCTGCGGGCGGCCGAGCAGCACGGCCGCCGGACGGTCGTGCTCACCATCGACCCGGCACGCCGGCTGGCACAGTCCCTCGGCCTGACCGAGCTGGACAATACGCCCCGCCCGGTGAAGGGCGTGGAGTCCACCGGCGGCTCGCTGCACGCGATGATGCTCGACATGAAGCGCACATTCGACGAGGTCGTGCTGGCGCACACGGACCCGGCTCGGGCGCAGGAGATCTTCGCGAATCCCTTCTACCAGGCCATGAGCTCCACCTTCTCCGGCACGCAGGAGTACATGGCCATGGAGAAGCTCGGCCAGCTGCACGCCGAAGGCGACTGGGATCTGATCGTGGTCGACACCCCGCCGTCGCGCTCGGCGCTGGACTTCCTCGACGCGCCGGCCCGGCTGGGTCGCTTCCTCGACGGCAAGATGCTGCGGGTGCTGCTCGCGCCGGCGCGGGCCGGTGGACGCAGCATCTTCGGCCTGGTCACGGCCTCGTTCTCGATGTTCTCCCGGGTCGTGCAGAAGGTGCTCGGCGCCCAGTTGCTGACAGACCTGTCCGGGTTCATCGCGGCGCTCGATTCGATGTTCGGCGGGTTTCGCACGCGGGCCGAGGAGACCTACCGGATCCTGCAGGCCGGGGAGACCGCGTTCCTCGTCGTGGCCTCACCGGAGCCGGACGCCGTACGCGAGGCCGCCTTCTTCGCCCGCCGGCTCGGCGAGGAGGCGATGCCGTTGGCCGGGCTGTTGCTCAACCGGGTACACACGACCACCGTCGAGCTCTCCGCGGAGCGGAGCCTCGGGGCGGCGGTCGAGCTCGACAAGCTCGGCGGGCACGAGATCACCGCGGAGGCGCTGCGCGTGCATGCCGCCCTGTCCGACCTCGTCGCCCGTGAGCAGCGGGTGGCCGGCGCCTTCACCAGGGAGTTCCCGGCCGTACCGACGGTGCCCGTACCGGCGCAACCCGCCGACGTGCACGACGTCGACGGGTTGCGCGCGATCGGCGCGGCGATCAGCCTGTCGTGACGAGGTCCTTGCTCTGGTTGCGCAGCGCGGCATCGAACATCTTCCGCCAGCTCGCCACCTGCGGGTGGCGACGCAGCAGCGCCCGCCGCTCGCGCTCGGTCATGCCGCCCCAGACCCCGAACTCGATGCGGTTGTCGAGTGCGTCGGCCAGGCATTCGTAACGCACCGGGCAGCTGCGGCAGATCCGCTTCGCGACGTTCTGCTCAGCACCCTGAACGAACAGCGCGTCCGGGTCGCCGTTCTGACACGCCGCCATCGTCGGCCAATCTGCGATCATGCCCATCTGTACACGTCCCCCCTTGTGTCCCGTTGCCGCTCTCCGCCACACCGACCGGCTCTCCCGGCCCGAGGCGGCAGGTGTTCCCCCGGACACCCGCCGCCTGCCCGTCAACCAGGAGACGGAGGGTGCATGCACTCGCCGGACCATCATGCTCCGTAGTCATCCGATTACGCAACGTTGTCCATTAAATCCATCAAAGCGGACAGTCCGGCTCGTCCTGCCTCCCGGCGGCAGAAGGCTTGCCGGCTCAATGCGGGCAAACACGCAACAGAGCCTTCCTCCGTGCGGCAGACTCTGGCGGGGTCCAACCGCACGCCGAAGGGTCGTGGGCGCCTAACCCAACGACGACGCCGCCGCGAAGACTTGCCTCGTGCCCGCGGCAGGTGCGCCGCCTCCGCGGCATCATCACGGCAGGCGGTGTCGTTGCGCGTTCCCGTACCCTCAACGCGTGAGTTGGATGCGTAAGCGTGACCACAACATCTTCGCCAACGCGGCATCGCTACTGATCTGTGGCGGGCTCGCGGGCGTCGTGGTCGCCGCGGCTGCGTTCCCCGCGGTGGCGATGTCGGGCCTGGCCGCCAAGGCCGGGGCGGAGACGTTCGACAAGCTGCCCACCGATCTCACGCTGAAGCGGCCGCCACAGATCAGCTATATCTACGCGTCCGACAACAGGACCCCGCTCGCGACCATGTACGACGAGAACCGTCGCGACGTGAAGCTCAAGGCCGTCTCCAAGGCGATGCAGCAGGCCATGATCGCGGCCGAGGACCACAACTTCTACAAGCACAACGGCGTGGACGTGAAGGGCATCGCGCGCGCCCTCGTCGCCAACAACCAGGCCGGCGCCACCCAGCAAGGCGCGTCCACCCTCACCATGCAGTACGTACGACTCGCGATCGCCTACTCCGCCACCAACCCGGCAGACGTCATCGCCGCGACCGAGGACACCAGCAAGCGCAAGCTCCGCGAGATGCGCTACGCGCTGCAGATCGACAAGGAGATGGGCAAGGACGAGATCCTGGAGCGCTACCTCAACATCGCGCCGTTCGGCAGCGGCGCGTACGGGGTGTACGCGGCCAGCCAGGTCTACTTCGGCAAGCAGCCCAAGGATCTGAAGGTCGAGGAGGCCGCCCTGCTCGCCGGCATGGTGAAGGCGCCGTCCGCGTTCGACCCGACGACGCCGACCGGCTACCCACAGGCGCTCGACCGGCGCAACTACGTCATCCAGAACATGGTCGAGACCGGCGCGATCACCCAGTCCGAGGCCGACCGGGCCAAGGCGACCAAGCTGGTAGTCAAGGGGACCCGGGCGCCCAACGGGTGCGTGGCCACCACGAAGAACAGCTGGGGCTTCTTCTGCGACTTCTTCTACCGCTGGTGGCTCGACCAGGAGGCGTTCGGCGCCACGACGTACGAGCGCGAGCGCCGGTTGAAGAGCGGCGGCTACCGGATCACGACCTCGCTGGACGCGAAGGTGCAGGACGCGGCGAAGGCCAACGTCGAGCAGTACTACAAGACCGGCAACCCCAACGCGCTGATGGTCGCGGCCATCGAGCCCGGCACCGGCTATGTGCGTGCGCTCGCAGTCAACCGCAACTACAAGATCGACGACCCGAAGAAACCGCAGAACAAGATCTCCACCAACCCCGCGAAGGCCAAGCGGAAGATCCGCGGCACCTACCCCAACACGACCAACCCGCTGCTCACCGGCGGCGGCGACATCACCGGCTACCAGGGCGGCTCGATGTTCAAGGTCTTCACGCTCGTCGCGGCGCTGGAGAAGGGCTACCCGCTCGCATACACCATCAACGCGAAACCGACCTACATGTCGAAGTACATCGTGCAGGCCGACAGCCCCGCCGCCTGCCCGGGCACGAACAAGTACTGTCCGCAGAACGCGTCCAAGAGCATGACCGGCGTGCACAACATGTGGGACGGCTTCGGCGCCTCGGTCAACACGTTCTTCGTGCCGCTCGAGGAGCGCGCGGGCGCGGAGAACGTCGTCGATGCGGCGAAGCGGATGGGTATCAAGTTCCGGGCAAAGAACGACGCCGTGATCGCCAACAACCGGGACGCCGCCAACCAGTGGGGCGCCTTCACCCTCGGCGTCTCGGCGACGACCCCGCTCGACGTGGCCAACGCCTACGCGACGCTCGCGGCCGACGGCAAGTACTGCGAGCCCAACCCGGTCCAGCAGATCCAGGACACCGACGGCAACAAGCTCGACGTCGCCAACCCGCGCTGCCGCGACGCCGTACGGCCGGAGGTCGCGCGGGCTGCCGTCGACGCCGCCCGCTGCCCGGTCGGCGACAACTCGTCCACGTCGCGCTGCGGCGGCAGCCGCACCGCCCGCATCGTCCACGACATCGTCGGCCACCCGGTCGCCGGCAAGTCCGGCACGACGGACCACGATAGGACCGCCGGGCTCATGGTCATGACCAAACAGCTCGCGGTCGCCGGCATCCTGGCCGACCCGGACTGGGCGGAGACCACACACAGGATGGAGCACCCCATCGTCAACCCGGCGGTCTACGAGACGCTGCGCGACGCGATGAAGGGCAAACCCAGCCGCAACTTCACGCCGCCGGCTGGCAAGATCGTCAACGGCGAACAGCGCGCGATCCCCGGTGGGCTTGCCTGCCAGCCGGTCGACGTCGCGCGCGCTCGCCTGCGCGCGGCCGGCTTCGACGTCGAAGTCGACCCCCTGCAGGTGCCGTCGCCCTGCCCGGCCGGCACGGTCGCGGGCACCAGCCCCGAGGGCCGCACCATCAAGGGCGGCATCGTGATCATCCAGGTCAGCAACGGCAAGGGTGCGCCACCGCCGAGCGGCCCCGGCAACCCAGGCGGCCCCGGCGGTGGCGGCGGCGGCGGTGGCGGCGGTGGCGGCGGCGGCGGCGGCGGTGGCGGGAGATGACCAGGTGCGGGCGCCGGTTGAGCCGGCGGCCGCGCCGTCTGCCGCGTCCGCGCGTGGTCGGCGACGGTACCGCAGCCGCTATGGTCCCGTCGGCCGCTACGCGCCGAGCTGGCGGCGTACCTCCTGCGCCACCCGGCCGCCCTCGGCCCTGCCGGCCACCGCGACCTGCGCCGCCTTCATGGCCGGGCCCATCTGGGCCCTACCGGTGAACCCGCCGGAGGCGAGCGCGCCCTTGACCGCGTCGGTCAGTTCCGCGTCGCTGACCTGCTGAGGCAGGTAGCGGTCGAGAACCTCGCCCTCCGCGCTCTCCTTGGCCGCCTGCTCCGCGCGGCCCGCGTCGGCGAACGCCGTGGCTGCCTCGCGGCGCTTCTTGGCCTCTTTCGTGAGCA
>DATDJX010000024.1:0-48084 GCA_036520275.1 Asanoa sp. | reverse complement strand
CGGCCGCCGCCGCCATCGCGCGCGGCGACCCGGACCGGGCACGGCCGATCGTCGCCACGCTGGCCCAGCTGGCGGCCCGCACCGACATGCGGGAGCTGGTCGTACGGGCGCACGTGCACCGCTACCGGATGGGCGACCGCGCTGCGCTTGCCGCCGCGCGGCTGCTCGCCGCCGACATCGACAACCCCGCGCTCAGCCCGCTGCTCGCCGCGCACTGAAACGGTCCAGAGCGACGCTGCTCACATTCCACTTGCACTCCCGCGCAAGAGGCGTACTGTATCGATCCAGAGTGTTCTGGATCGATACAGAGGAGCGGGCGATGAGGCCGACACTGCGCACCGTTGCCGACGCCGTCGGGGTGTCGCGCAGCACGGTGTCCAACGCCTACAGCCGGCCTGACCAGCTCTCCCCCGACCTCCGCGAGAAGATCTTCGAGGCCGCCCGGCGGCTCGGCTACGCGGGCCCCGACCCCGCCGCGCGCTCACTGCGCCGCGGCCGCGTCGGGGCGATCGGCGTGCTCTTCACCGCCTCGCTGTCCTACGCGTTCACCGACCCGTACGCCGTGCAGTACCTGCGGGGCGTCGCCGAGTCGGCGCAGCGGGAGGAGAGCGGGCTACTGCTCGTGCCGCAGTCGCTCGACGACGAGGCGACCGCGGTCGACGCGGTGCGCAACGCCGTCGTCGACGGGTTCGCCATCTTCTGCATGCCGGACTGGCATCCCTCGCTCGACGCGATCCAGGCCCGCGGCCTGCCGGCGGTCAGCGGCCAGCGTCGCCCCGGCGACGGCCCGGGGACGATGTTCGTCGGCATCGACGAGGCAGCCGCCACCCGGGTGGCCGGCGAGCACCTCGCCCGCCTCGGACACCGACGGATCGCGGTTGTCGGTGACTACCTGACCGCCGATGAGGTCGACGGCCCGGTGCCCGTGTCGAAGCCCGACGACGTGCCCTACTTCAGCAGCCGCGAGCGGGTGCGCGGCTACCACGAGGCGTTCACCGCGGCCGGCATCGACTGGGCCGGCGTCACGACCATCAACGCGACCGTCAACAGCCGGGAGGCCGGCGCCGTCGCCGCGGCTCACGCCCTCGACCGCGCGCCCCGCCCGACCGCGATCGCCGCGCTGAGCGACGTGCTCGCGCTGGGCGTGCTCGACGCACTCGCCGCCCGCGGCCTGCGGCCGGGCCTCGACGTGTCCGTGCTCGGCTTCGACGACATCCCCGAGTCGGCGACCAGGTCGCTGACCACCGTCCGCCAGTCGGCGGTCGAGCGTGGCCGGGCGAGCGGACGCCTGCTGCTCGACCCGCCCCAGGATCCCGCCGGTCGGCAGGTCGTACTGCCGACCGAGCTGGTTGTCCGGGCCTCAACGGCCCCCGCATCGAAGGAGTGAAGGAAATGATCGACAACCTCGGTGGAGCGCTGCTCGCCATCCGGGCCCAACGTGCGTACGTCGAGTCCGCACTGCCCCACGCGCCTGTGGCGCGCGAGCCCGCTCCGCGTACCCCACGGGCCGAACCGGCGCGGCGGGCGACCGCCGTCCTGTTCCGGCGGCTCGCCGACCTCGTCGAACCCCGTGATCATGGCGTCCAGGTAGGCGTTGCGCACCGCTGACACGTCATCCATGATCATGGCGGATTCCGGCGGCGTCACGCCTACCGGTACGCCATGATCATGGATGCGGGCGGGATCAGTAGCTGAAGGTGGTGGCGCCCGCGTCGCCGATCCACTCCCACATCGGGACGGTTCCGCCGAGGTCCGCGTGGCCGACGAGCTTTCCTTGTCGAGCTTGCGAGCGTCGAAACAGATCGGGCAGACCAGATAGCGACCGCCGGCGGCGGCGTAGCGCTCGACCAGGCCGGCCAGCGGCGGGCAGCCCTCGCAGGCGACCGCCGTCGATCGCGAGCCGTGCCGCCTCCTTCGTCAGGAACATCAACGTGGGTCGGCCCGCCTCCGCGGCGCCCACCGCGACCAGGAACGCGACCGTGACGCGTTCGGTGTCCTCCAAGCCGGTCGTCAGGCTGACCACGACCTTTCCGGGCATTGGGTATCCTCCTCACGCCGCGACGACGGCGTCGTCGAAGACGTCGTACTCGGGATCGGTGACGGCCCCGGTCGCCGCGGCCACACCGGCGAAGAAGCGGCGCGCGATCACGGCCAAAACAACCTGCAAAATGTCCGCATCGGACAGCCCGCGGCCGCGCAGCGCGACGATGTCGGCGTCGATCACGTCGTGCGGGTCGGCGGCGATGCGCTCGGCGAAGTCCATCGCGGCGATGTCCGCCGGTTCCAGTCCCGCGTGGTGCCGGTCGGTCGCGATGAGGCGCAGTGTCTCGTCGTCGAAGAACCTGTCGCGCAGGACGCTCGCGTGCGCCGCCGCACAGTAGCAGGACCCGAGGCGCCGCGCCGCGACCAGCGTGACGAGCTCGTAGCGCCGCTCGTCCATCCCGGCCCGGATCGCGCCGCCGAGCGTCAGCCAGCCCGCGTACGCCTCCGGCACGAGCGCCCAGATCCGCGCGTAGTTCGGGACGAAGCGCCGCTCCGCCGTGACCTCCGGGTAGATGGGCGAATCGTCGGGGGTCTTCAGGTAGGTCATGGCGGAACGGTAGGACGCCGCCCAGCGGACGCTCCTGGGGGTAAATCCCTATCTTCGCGGCTCCGCGGCGACCAGCCCGAGCCGGTGCGCGGTCGCCACGGCCTGCCCCCGGTTGACCGCGGATAGCTTGGCGAGCACCGCGGAAACGTGGTGCTCGACGGTCCTGGTCGACAGCGTCAGCCGGGACGCGATGTCCGCGTTAGATAAGACCCTCGGCGAGCAGGCGCAGCACCTCGAGCTGGCGCGCGGTGAGCCCGGCGGCGTTGGCCGCCGTCGTCGCGCGCGGCCCGCGCGGCACTCGGCGGCGGCGCGGCCCGGTTGGCCGGCAAGCAGGAGTGCTCCGCCCGGGCGTCGGCCACCGGCCCGATGCGCTGCAGTTCGTCGAGCTGCTCGGCGACGGCGGCCGCGCGGTCCAGGATGGACAGTGCGGCGCCGTTGCCGCGGGCGGACAGGATGCGGGCCTTGGCGACCAGCGCGGGCACCACGGTTTGGCCGGCGCCGCCCGGCCGTGCCAGCGACTCCTCGGCATCCCCGAGTGCCGCGTCCCACTCGGCCCGCTCCAGCCGCACCCCGGCGCGCACCCCGAACAGGTATTTCAGGTAGCCGTCGAGGTGGTTGACCGCGACGTAGCGCAGCGCCTCGTCGACCGCGGCCTCCGCGCCGACGTAGTCGGAACCTTCCACGAGCGACGCGGCGCGGTTGACCAGCGCCCGCGCCGCGTGGTCAGGGAAGCCCGCGGCGGCCGCCTCGGCGTGCAGGCGGCGCAGCGTGACTCCGGCGGACGGATGCCCGCTCTGCAACCGGGCGGTGGCCACGTTCGACGCGGCGTGCAGCGAGGTGTCCGTGTCACCCACCCGTTCGGCCAGCTCCCGGGCGCGTTCGCCCCACTCGATCGCGGCGGGCAGCTCATGGGCGAGCATGTGCAGCTGCGAGCGGTTGCTGTAGGCCATGGCGAGCTCGCGTCCGGGCTCGCCGGCCGCCTCCAGCACCCGTACCGCCCGGGTCGCGGCCTGCCGCGCGAGCACGCTGTGGCCCGACCACCACGCGAGCCGTGACGTCCAGCGCAGGATTGCCCCGACCCGGATGCGGTCCCCGGCGCGCTCCCACTCGGCCAACGCGTCGCGCAGCGCGTCGAGTCCCTCGTCGGCGTCGTTGGCGAGATACGCCTGCACCGCGTAGGCCTCGAGCAGATCGGCCCGCTCCGGGCCGGTCAGCCGACCGACGTACGGCCGGACGGCGCGGTAGTGGGCGACCGCCTCGCGATGGGCGCCGTGCGCCGCGGCGCGCGCCGCGGCCCGCGTGCCGTGGCGGAGCACCGCGTCGGCGTCGCCGGCGTGCAGGGCGTGGTGCGCGAGGCGGGCCGGGTCGGTGCCGTCGAGGCCGGTGAGGAGGGCGAGCACGCGCCGGTGCAGCGCGGCCCGGGCGGCCGGCGACAGCGCGTCTTCGACCGCCCGGCGGAGCAGCTCGTGCCGGTACGAGACGGCGTCGGCCCGGGACACGAGCAGCCCGGCCGCGAGGCACGCGTCGACCGGCTCCTCCAATCCACCGAGGACGGCGGCCTCGGCGCTCCTGGGCATGACCGCGACGAGCCGCGCGATTTCGCGGGCCGGCGGAGGGAGCGCGGCAAGCCGGGCCAGCACGACATCCCGCACGTTCGCCGGCACGCCGGGTCCGGCCGCGGCGAGCAGCTCCGTCACGAGCAGGGGGTTGCCACCGGTCAGGGCGTACGTCTCCGCGGGCTCGCGTCCCGCGGCGGTGGCCTGCTCGGCCGCGCACGCCGCGGACAGCGGCGCGACCGGCACCTGCCGCACGACGCCGCGGGTCAGCACCGCCAGCGCCCCGTGCAGTGGGTGGTCCGGGCCGACCCGTCGTCGCGGTAGGTGACGAGCAGCAGCGCCCGGAGTCGCTCGATGCGGCGGCCGAGGAGCACGATCGTGTCGAGCGTCGCCTCATCGGCCCAGTGCGCGTCTTCGATCACGACCACCCGGCGCTGCCGCTGGGGCAGGCCGGACAGCTCGTGGACGAGCGCGGCCAAGACCTCCTGCCGGTCGGCTCTGGCGGCCAGCCGCGCGGCCAGGACGCCCCCGGCCTGCTGCCCGATGTCGTGCAGCGGGCCGGACGCGCGTGGGGTGACGAGCGGGTCGCAGAGTCCCCATAGGAACCGTGCCCGGGCGGAGCCGCGGGCCGCGAACGCCCGCACGAGCGCGGACCTGCCGATTCCGGCCTCGCCGGCGACCAGCCCCACCCGGCCGCCGGTCGCGGTGTCCCGCAGCAGGCCGTCCAACGTGGCAAGGGCCTCGGACCGCCCCCACAGCTCCATCAACCGCCATCGTATGGGTCCTGGGTGCTAGCCCGGCGAGACGTTCTGGTTGCCGCGGAACAGGTTGGTCGGGTCGTACCGTCGCTTGATCTCGCGCAGCCGGCTCCAGGTCCCGTGCGGGTAGGCCTCCCGCAGTCGATCCGGGCCGTCCTCACCGAGGAAGTTGACGTACGCGCCCGTCGCGACCGGCTGGAGCGCGTCCTTGAACGCCTCCACCCAGGCCAGGTGCGGCGGCGCATCCTCGGTCGCGGCGAACACCGCCGCCACGTTCACCATCACCCGCTGCGCCCGGTGCGCGAACGCCGTCGCATCGGCGGGGACCCGCGCCATCGCGCCGCCGAGCACCCGGATCTGCGCGATCGCGGGCGCGGCGTCCGACGCTTCGAGATGCGCCACGATCGTCCGGGCCATCGGCAGGTCGACGTCGTCGACGAACAGCGTGCGCGCCACGGAGATCGGGTGGTAGTCGGGATCGTCCGGCGGATAGATCTCCGAATACGGCATGTGTCGCGTCATGTCGAGGTACGGCGTGGCGAGTGCCCGGAAGCCGTCGAGCACGCGCTGCCCGTCGGCCTCGTCGCCGACGTGCACCAGCTCGGCCATCAGCACAGGTTTGCCATAAACCGCCGGCGGGAGGAACGGCAGCGGCGGAGCGGTGATGACGTTCGCGATCGTCGACAGTTCCTCCGGTGCGGCCTGCGCCGCCGCGACGAACCCGGCGATCACGTCGGGCGTGCCGGGCAGCGCGAGCAGGCCACCGACGACCGGCGGCAGGTCGTGCAGCCGGAACAGGAACCGGGTGGCGACGCCGAAGTTGCCACCGCCGCCCCGGATCGCCCAGAACAGGTCGGGCTCGTGCCCGGCGTCGACCCGGCGCAGGACGCCGTCCGCGGTGACGATGTCGGCGGCCAGGAGGCTGTCGACGGTGAGACCGTGCTTGCGCACCAGGTACCCGACCCCGCCGCCGAGCGTGATGCCGCCGACGCCGACCGAGCCGGTGTCGCCGAAGCCGATGACCAGGCCACGGGCCACGAGGGCGGAGGTGACCGCCGCCGCGGTTGCGCCCGGCCCGATCCAGGCCGTACGGGCCTCCGTGTCGATGTCGATCGCGTCCAGGTCTCCCAGGTCGAGGACGATCCCGCCGTCGTTGGTGGCGAACGCCGTGTGCCCGCCGCTGCGCACCGCGAGGTCCATGCCGGTCCCGCGGGCGTACGCGACGACCGCCGCCACGTCAGCGGCGCCGGCCGCCCGGACGACCAGCGCCGGGCGCTTGTCGACGCCGCCGAGGAACACCGCGCGGGCGGCGTCGTACGTAGGGTCGTCCGGGCCGATCACGGTGCCGGCGACCGTCAGTTGATCCGTTGTCATGCCGGTACGTCGGAGCCGGAGCGCGGCCTTCGACAGCCCCCACTGGTTGCGGGCGGTCTGCCCGACCGTCCCGCTTTCCCGGCCGCGACCGTCGCGGGCGTCGGTAGCGTCGTCGTCGTGATCCGACGGCGAGTCATCGTGTCCGGCCGCGTCCAGGGCGTGTTCTTCCGGGACACGTGCCGGCGGGAAGCGGCGCGCCGCGGCGTCGCCGGCTGGGTGCGCAACCGCGCCGACGGCACCGTCGAGGCGGCGTTCGAGGGTCGGCCCGAGGCCGTGGACGCGCTCGTGGCGTGGGTGCGCACCGGTCCGCCGCACGCCGCGGTCACCGGTGTCGACGTGCGCGCGGAACCGGTGGAGGGCGCGGCCGGCTTCGAGATCCGCGGTACGCCGCCGTAGCGGTTCAGCCGGCCCCGCCGGGACCGCTCGCGGCTGAGTCACCGGCGCGGCGACGGACCTGCCGCGGCACCGCACCGCCGCGACGCTTCGCCACGCAGAGTGACGTGTCCTTAGCCACAGATTGACCGGGTCTTCTGTTCGTGATTCTCCCGATTTGCCCGTGACGATCATGCCTCGCACCGGGCCAGCGGGTTGTGGACAGCCTTGCGCGGTCTTCGCGGGGCGGTACCGTTTCCGCTGCGGACCACCGCCGATCATGGCCGCGGGTCCGCGTCCACGGAGGCAGAAGATGGACGTCGACGTCACCAAGGTGATCGCAGCAGAGCGCTTGGACCAGGCCTGGGAGCTGTACGGACTGGCCTTCGACGAGCTGCGCGCCATGGCCGTCCAGCGCCACGTCATGAACCGCGCGGAGTTCGACGACGTGATGACCGACGACCGGGTCGCCAAGTGCGTCGCGTACGACGGCGACCGCATCGTCGGGCTCGCGACGTACACCAACGACCTCGACGCGGTTCCGTTGATCTCGCCCGAGTTCTTCGCCCATCGGTGGCCGGGCCATTACGCACAGCGACGGATCTGGTACCTCGGCTTCTTCGCCGTCCACCCGGAGCACCGCGGCAGCGGCGTCTTCGAGTCAGTCATCGACCGCCTCTGGGATAGCGTACGAGCCGACCGTGGCGTTGCGGCGCTCGACATCTGCGCGCGAAACGAGACCATTGGTCTCCCGATGGCCATCCGGCGGACGCTCGAGGCCCTCACCCCCGAGGTCGTCACGACCACGATCGACACGCAGACGTTCTGGGCGTACGAGCTGACGGCCGCCTGATCCCGCGCCCCACCGCTTGGCGAAGGTCTCCGGCTCGACCGGTCGGCTCCACAGCCACCCCTGCCCGTAGGTGACCCCGAGTGTGCGCAGCACGTCACGCTGGACCGGTGACTGGACGCCCTCGGCCACGACGCTCAACCGCAAGGCGAAGCTCATCGCGACGACCGCCCGCACGATCTCCTCGTCTTCGGGGTTGGCGCCCAGGCCGCCGACGAAGGACCGGTCGACCTTGACCCCGGTGACCGGATGCCGGCGCAGGTAGCCCAGCGCGGAGAAGCCGGTGCCGAAGTCGTCCACGGCGAGACGGATGCCGAGCGCGCGCAGCTGCGCGAAGACTCCGTCGGTCACCTCGGTGGAGTCGATCATCACCGATTCGGTGATCTCCAGCATCACCGCCGAGCCGGGCAGACCGTACTCGGCGAGCGCGTCGGCAACCTGCTCGGGCAGCCGCGGGTCGCGCAGCTGCCGCGGCGAAATGTTTATGGACATCCAGAACGCCTCCGAGACCACACCGGTCGCCCGCCATTCGGCGAGCTGCCAGAGCGCCTCGCGCAGCACCCACCGCCCGATCTCCGCGATCAGGCCGGTCTCCTCCGCGACCGGGACGAACAACGTCGGCGGCACGGATCCGCGGTGCGGGTGGTCCCAACGGATCAGCGCCTCGGCCCCGGCGAGGCGCGAGTCGCCGAGCGTCACGATCGGTTGGTACGCGAGGTGGAGCTGTCCGTTGTCGAGCGCGCTGCGCAGTGCTGACTCGATGTCGATCCGCTCCCGGACCCGGTCGTGCATGGACGGGTCGAACATCACCCAACGCCCGCGGCCGTCGGCCTTGGCCTGGTACATCGCGGTGTCCGCGTCGCGCAGGAGATCCTCCGCGCTGACCCCGGTGACGCCGACCGCCGAGCTGGCCACACCGACCGACACGGCGACCACGACGTCGCCCGCGGGTGCGGGCAACGGCTGGCGCAGCGCGTCGAGAACGGCGTCGGCCAGGGACTCCGCCTCGGCCACCGGGCACACCCGGGCGATGACGAACTCGTCTCCGCCGACCCGGGCGAGCACGGCGTCGGGCGGCAGCAGCCGCAGCAGCCGCTGGGCCACCTCGACAATGACCCGGTCACCGGCGTCATGCCCCCACGAGTCGTTGACCAGCTTGAACCCGTCAAGGTCGAGGAAATAGAGCCAGAGCGGGCGGTCGGCCGAGGCCGGCTGGGCCAGCATCCGGCCGACGTCGGCCACCAGCAGCCCGCGATTGGGCAATCCGGTGAGGCAGTCGTGGGTCGCCTGGTGCTCGTACCGGCGCTGCGCGGCCGCATACCCCTGGACGGCGGAGACCGCCCGGCTGATCAGCAGCGCGACCATCGCGGCGCCACCCGCGGCCAGGATGAGCCGGTCGAGCGATGTGGTCTTGGCGAGCACGGCGGTGAGGATGAACGGCACCGCGAGCGCCGGCCCGATGAGCAGCAGCCGCCAGAGCGACCAGGCCTGAACGGGCAACCGCACGGTGCGGCTGAGCTCCTTCATCGTCGGGTGCAGCGCCGCGGCGCCGATCAGCACAAACCCCAACACGAACGGCAGGTCGAGCAGTCGCGGGCCGGTCAGCGCGCCCGTGCGCCCGATGACCGCGTACGCGACGTCACCGATCAGCAGCAGCGTCGAGCTCACGATGATGAGGACATAGCTCGCCCCCCGCACCGCGGTGGCGAACGCGAGGTTCAGCACCAGCAGGACGAGCAACACGTCGAACAGCGGATATACGCCGGCGAGCCCGGAGATCGCGTCCGAGCGGTCGGTGATGCCGGCGGCCGGCAACGAGAACAGCAGGGCGGCGACGATCGCGGCGCCGATGCCGACCAGGAAGCCGTCGATCAGCGCGTGGCGCTTGTCACCCACCCGGGTGCGGGCGAACCCGGCCAGGGCGGCGAATATCAGCCCGTAGCCGGGAACCGTGAACGCGTCGGCGAGCAGCGACTCGGGGCCGGTGCGACCGGCGGCCCACGGGCGCAGTACCGCGCCGATCGTGAAGGCGACACAGGCGATGGACAGGACCAGCCACGGCCAGCGGCGGTCGACCCGGAACAGGAAGGGACCGGCCGCGAGCGCCGCTGCCGTGCCGATGCCGACGACGACGAACGCGACGGCGCTGGCCGCCTGGTCGGCCGTCAGGAAGACAGCGGCGGCGACGAGGCCGAGCACGACGAACACGCCGGAGCCGAGCCCCGATGACAACGCCGTCCGCATGACCGAAACTGCACGCGGCATCCAATCGCCCCCTGCGCGGGCTCGCCCGCTATGCACCGGTAGCCGACGACTCTAGCAAGTGACGGCGGAACGTCCGGGGTTGATGGGATAGCCGTACCTACCTGTTCCACAACTGCCGCCTGCGACGTTCGTGCGAATATCGCCGGGATCGCGCCGATGATGCCGGCTCCACCCAATCCCGTCGAGCGCCATTGCCGGGGTGACGCCCTGGGTTGGCCGGCCGACCGCCGAACGCTCCCATGACCTTGCTCCGGCGCGCCACGATGGACCCATGCGGGTGCTGCTCAACCTGATCTGGCTGATCTTCGGTGGACTCTGGCTGGCGCTCGGCTACGCCCTGGCGGGGATCATCTGCTTCATCCTGATCATTACGATCCCGTTCGGCGTGGCCTCGTTCCGGATGGCCAACTACGCGCTGTGGCCGTTCGGCCGTTCGCTCGTGCCGAAGCCGACGGCCGGCGTGCTGTCCGCGATCGGCAACGTGATCTGGTTCATCGTCGCCGGCTGGTGGCTCGCGCTCGGCCACCTGGTCACCGCGATCGCCCAGGCGATCACGATCATCGGGATCCCGCTGGCGGTCGCCAACGTCAAGCTGATCCCGGTCGCGTTGTTCCCGCTCGGCCACCGCATCGTGGAGAACCGGGCCGCCGAGCGCGTTCCGGTCGTCACCCGCTAACCCGCACCGTGGCCGCCGTGGAACGGGGTGGTCACCCCGGCGTACTCCAGGTGCAGGGCCATTCCCTGGCCGGCGTGGCTGAGGTTGTGACAGTGGTTCATCCAGACCCCCGGGTTGTCCGCGCGGAACGCCACCACCCAGACCTCGCCCGGCCGCACGTCGAACGTGTCCATCCACAAGGGACTGCCGCCGGCCGGGCGCCCGTCGCGAGACAGTACGAGCACGTGATGGCCGTGCAGGTGCCACGGATGAGTGGCGAAGCCGCGGTTGACGACGGTCATCGCCACCAGGTCGCCGGCGCGGACCACCTGGGTCGGCACCGAGGGGAACGCCTTGCCGTCGACCGTGTAGGCGTACGCCGGCAACCGGTCGACCACGGCGAGCCCGCGGTCGAGCACCAGCGTGAAGCGGCGGTCGAACCGGCTGCCCGACCCGAACGGGGTCGCCGCCGGCGCGCCGTACGCGATCAGGTCCACCTCCGGCCAGCCGGCCACCTCGGGACCCGTCCTCGCGAACGGCACCCCGTCGGGCGCCAGCCGGAGGCCGGCGCCGGCGGTGCCGTCGACGACGAGCGCCACGGCACCCGCCGGCATGGTGAAGGCGAGGTCGTACCGGCCACCGGCCGCCAGGCGCAGCGTGGCCTCGGTCAGCTCGCCGGGCCGGTTGAGGTCGGTGCCGTCGACAGCCGCGAGGCGGTACGGCACGCCGGCCAGGGCGAACCGGTGGGGCCCGCTGTCGGTGTTCACCAAGCGCAGCCGTACCGGCGTGCCCGGCGCGACCCGGCGCTCCTCGGCGGTGTCGCGGTCGCCGAGGATCACTGCGCCGTCGAGCGTGTGCACGGGCAGCGCGAGGTCCACCGATTCCACCGTGGACGGGACCCGGGGCGACACGACGAGCGTGCCGTACAACCCCATCCGCACGCCCTGGTCGGAGACCTGGTGGGTGTGGTACCAGTAGGTGCCGGCCTGTTCGGCGCGGAACCGGTAGACGTACGATCCGCCGGGCGGCACCGGGTCCTGGGTGACTCCGGGCGCACCGTCGTCGACCGCGGGCACGTCGTAGCCGTGCCAGTGCAATGTCACGCCTTGCCCGATGTCGGCGTTGCGGAGCGTGATCTCGACGAGGTCGCCGACGGTCGCGGTGAGCGGCGGCCCAGGGACACGGCCGTCGAACGCCCACGCCGCGACCGTGCGACCGGATGACAGGGTGACGCTGGCTCGGCGGGCGGTCAGCGTGTAGCGGCGCACCGCGCCGCCGGGATCCGGGGTGTCCGGCCCGCGCAGCTCGTCCACGGAGACGGTACGACCGCCGGGCGGCGCGGCGTCGGCCACGCCGCCGCCACTGTCCGTCGGGGCACCGGGCAGGGCGACCGACAGCGCTCCCCCGGCGAGGCCGACCGCGAGTACGGCGGCGACGCCGGTGCGCAACGTGCCCGGCGCCGGCGCGGGCGCGAGTGCGCGGCGGGTCACCAGTGCGGCCGCCCCCACGACGGCCGCGCAGACGAGCCCGACACCCCAGCCGGACGGGTAGCCCGCGAGCAGCGTGAGCGCCAGGCCGACGGCGGCGGCGTACCCCGCCGTCAGCATGGCCGTCGCCGCGGCCGTTCCGCCACGGCGGATCGTCAGCGCCACCGCCACCACGGCCACCAACAGCAGCGGCACCCCGATCGTGAGCTTCTCCTGCGCGAACCACCACCCACGGCCGGCGAGCGCGACCGCGGTGGCGACCCGGCCCGACGTGGCGACCGCCGCGCCGGCGGCGAGCCCGACGGCAAGGCGGCTGCGACCCCGAACCGTCAGGGCGCCGGCGCTCGCCCACAGCGCGGCCGCGACGAGCGCGGCGGCGAGGTCGAGCGTGACCAGCGTGGCGGTGCTCATGCCACCGGGGTCGGCGCGCGGTCGACGCGGTCCGTCTTGGCGGGCAACGACCGGGCCCGCCGCAACACCGTGGCCGCGGCGCCGATCATGAGCATGCCGTTGACGGCGTGCAGGCCCAGGATCGCGAGCGCGGCCGGACCGGTCGGATCCTGGTCGCCACCGGCCACCGCGTTGCCCAGCACGATGATCAGCACCTGCACGACGAGCAGCCCGAGCGGCGCGATCGTCAGCGCGATCAGGCGGCCGGGCGCCCGCGCCAGCGCGGCGGCGAGCGTGGCCAGCACGATCAGCGCCGGTATGACCAGCATCCCGTTCTCGCTGTGCAACGCGAACGAGTCGTCGGTGTGCGGTCGGTCGAACGCACCCACTGCTGCCAGGTAGAACTGCACTACCAGCGCCGCCACCAGCAGCGCCTGCACGACGACGTAAACCCTGCGCATGTCCGCGTCCCTTCGCCGGCTCGGTTGTCCGCAGACACTCTGCGCGCCCGGCACGCCGGACGTCGTCCGCCGCGGATCGGCTCCGCCGTACGCCGTTCGGCGGCCCTGAGCGCGCCGGCGTACGTCAGCAGACGTAGCCCGGCCCCGCCTCCCGACGGATCCGGCGCCGCCGGACCGCCGCTACCATCCCCGCATGACCCTCGCTGCGCCGCGCGTGCCGACGTGGGCGCAGGACGTCGCGCTGGCGGTCTTCGTCGCGCTCCTGCAGGTCCAGGGCACCCAGCGGATCACCACCGCGGCCGAGCTCGCCGACCTGGGCCGGGTCGGCCTGTACGCGCACGCGATCGTGCTGGTGCTGAGCGGCCTGGTGCTCGCGGTGCGCCGCCGGTGGCCGGTCGGCGTTTTCGTGTTCGTGGCTGTGGCGAGCGTCGTCTACTACAGCGCGGGCTACCCGGACGGTCCGGGCTGGGTGGGGCTGTTCGTCGCGGCCTACACGCTCACGGCGTACGGCGACGGCCGGCGGCCGCTGCGGATCGCGGTGGTCGGCATCGCAGTGCTCTCCGTGGTCTGGCTCGCGACCGCGGACCTGACGCCGATGACCGGTGCCGGCTGGGTGTTCTTCCGGATCGGCACGGTCGTGATGGCGGCGTCGCTGGGCGAGTCGGTGCGGATGCGCCGCGCGCTCGCGGCCGAGGCGCAGGAGCGCGCCGAACGCGCCGAGCGCACCCGCGACGAGGAGGCCCGCCGCCGCGTCGACGCCGAGCGGCTGCGCATCGCCCGCGAGGTGCACGACACGGTCGCGCATGCCATCGCGGTCATCAACGTGCAGGCCGGGGTTACCGCGCACGTCCTGGACAGACGGCCGCAGCAGGCCCGCGAGACGCTGGTCACCATCGAGAAGACCAGCGCCCGTGCGCTGCGGGAGCTGCGCGCGACGCTCGGCGTGCTGCGCGATGTCGACGAGGCCCGGACGCCCGCAGCCGGGCTCGACCGGGTCGGCGAGCTGGCCGGCGTGGCGCGCGAGGCCGGGCTCGACGTCGCGCTCGAGGTGCCGGCGCCGCGCGGCGAGGTGCCCGACGCGGTGGACGCCGCCGCATACCGGATCGTGCAGGAGTCGCTCACCAACGTGATCCGGCACGCCGGGCCGGCGCGCGTCACGGTCCGCGTCGACTACGGCTCCGACGACGTGCGGGTGCGGGTCTCCGACGACGGATGCGGTGCCGGCCCGGCCGGCTCGAACGGCGCCGGCCGGGGCATCGCCGGGATGCGCGAACGCTGCGCCCTCCTCGGTGGACAGCTGACCGCCGGGCCGCGCGCGGACGGGGGATTCGAGGTGGACGCGCGCCTCCCGCTGCGGGCATGACCGAGCGGAGCGCGGTCATCATCAGGCTCAGCCGGCGGGTCGTGGCGGCTCCTCGCCGCCTGATCCACGACCGGGCGCAACCGACGCGAGGAGCCGGCATGACCGAGCGGAGCGAGGTCATCATCGGGCTCAGCCCGCCCGGTCGTGGCGGCTCCTCGCCGCCCGACCACGACCCCGGCGCCCGATCCGGAACCGGGCGCGACCGACGCGGGGAGCGGGCATGACCAGGCCGGTCACGGTCGTCCTCGCCGACGACCAGGTGCTCGTGCGGGCCGGGTTCCGGATGCTGCTCGACGTAGAGGACGACATCGCGGTGGTGGGCGAGGCGGCGACCGGCGCCGAGGCAATCGCCCTGGCCCGCCTGCACCGGCCCGACGTCGTGCTGATGGACATCCGGATGCCGGGCGTCGACGGCATCCAGGCGACCCGCCAGATCGCGGCGACCGCTGGGCTGGAACGCGTGCACGTGCTCATCCTCACCACCTACGACGCCGACGCGTACGTGTTCGAGGCGCTGCAGGCCGGAGCGAGCGGCTTCCTGCTCAAGGACAGCGGCCCGGCCGAGCTGCTGCACGGCATCCGCGTCGTTGCGTCCGGCGACGCGTTGCTCGCGCCCCGGATCACGCGGCGACTGATCGCCCAGTTCACCTCCGCGCGCGCCGCGCAGCGCGCCGGAGAGGACCAGCTGTCCGTGCTGACCCAGCGGGAGCGCGAGGTGGTCACGCTCGTTGGCCGGGGGCTCGCGAACGAGGAGATCGCCGCCGAGCTGGGGCTCAGCCCGGCGACCGCCCGTACGCACGTCAGCCGCGCGATGGTGAAGCTGGGCTGTCGCGACCGGGCCCAGCTGGTGGTGGTCGCCTACCGGACCGGCCTCGTCTGATTCCCCGCCCCCGGTCAGCAGCGCGGCGAACTCCTCGATCGGCTGCGGCCGGCCCACGTGGTAGCCCTGCGAATCCCGCCCACGCGGGCGACCAGCTCACCGGGTAGCGCGGCCCGCGCCATCCGTTGCGCGGCGACCAGCAGCACCGGACCGGTGCGGTTCGCGTTCACCAGGTCGCGCCACGGACACCGCCCGTTGGCCCACCCTCACGCCACATCCGCCATAACAGCCCCGCGAGCCCACGCCGGCCACGATCGCGTCGCCGAAACGCTTGACCTCATTTGATGCTAATGATTATGTAGGAACATGGCCGACACCACCCTGGAAGAGCGCGTCCGGCGCATCGAGGACACGACCGCGATCAAGGACCTGGCTGTGCTCTACGGCTTCGTGATGGACGAGCGCGACGTGGCCGGCATCCGCCGGCTGTTCGCCGACGACGCCACCCTGAGGTCGGCGGACGGCGTGTTCGCCGCCTCCGGCATCGAGGAGATCGTCAAGACCTACGAGGGCCGGTTCGCCGCGCTGGGTCCCACCAACCACGTCAGCCACGGGCACGTCGTACGCTTCGACGACGCCGACCCGGACCGGGCGACGGGCGTCCTGGCCTCGCATGCCGAGGTGGTTCGCGACGGCACACCGATGCTCGTGGGCCTGCGCTACAAGGACACCTACCGCCGTACACCCGCCGGCTGGCGCTTCCAGGACCGGTTGATGTCCTACATGTACTACATCCCGGTCCGGGAGTACGCCGAGGGCATGACCGGCACCCTTCGCGTGCGGGCGTACGGCGACCAGCGTCGCGCCGACTGGCCGGAGGCGCTGACCGACAAGCCCGACCTGCGCTGGCTCGCCGACGTCCTGGCGTGACGTCAGCGGGCAGCTGGCTGGCCGCGCTGCGCCGGTCGACGTACCGTCGCGTGTGGACGGTTTTCGGCCTCCAGCAGTTCGGCTACTGGTTCTCGTCCATCGCCTTTCAGTGGCTGGTGGCACGGGAGACCGACAGCGACCCACTGATCCTCAGCCTGCTCTACTTCAGCATCCTGCTGCCGATGCTGCTCGTGTCGCTGCCGGCCGGGGTGCTCGCCGACACCCACGACCGGCGACGGATCGTGCTCGTCGCCCAGGTCGCCATCCTCGTCATCAGCTGCACGACGGCCGCGCTCGTGTTGCTCGACCACGCGCCGGTGCCGGTGCTGATGGCATGCGGGTTCGCGGTCGGCACGGCGCACACCCTCCAGCAGCCCGCGACGCAGGCGCTCGTGGTCAATGCCGTACCGGTCGAGGATCTGCGCAGCGCGGTGGTGCTGCAGTCGATCGCGATGAACCTTGCCCGCATCGCTGGACCGGCCATGGCCGGCCTGCTCATTCTGGCCTGGGGCGCCGTCGAGTCGCTGATCGCGTACGGCGTGATCGGACTCGTCGCGCTCCTCGTCGTGAGCCGCATCCGGAACCTTCCGGCGCGGCCGTGGCAGCCCGACCGGCAGAGCCTCGTGGCGCGCATCGGATCCGGGCTGCGGCACACGCGGACGCATCCGCCGGCCGGGATCGCGCTCGCGATCGTCGGCGTGACGTCGCTGTTCGCGATCTCTTATCTGGCGCAACTTCCGGCGGTGGCAAAGCTCGCCTCCGACAACCCCGCCACGTTCCTCCTCTTCACCAGCGTCGGCGGCATCGGCTCGCTCGCCGGCGTGCTGACCGTCGCCGCCCGGCCGCCCGCCACCCCGGGCGTCACGCCGCCGGCCGCGATGCTGCTGGCCCTCGGCACCGTCGTCGCGGCACTGGGCGTCAACCGGCTGCTCTGGTTGCAGTGCCTGCTCATCGGCGTCGGCGGCGCCCTGCAGTTCGGCATCATGACGCTGTGCAACGGCGTCATCCAGCAGGTGGTCGACGACGACCACCGCGGCCGGGTGATGAGCCTCTACCTGGTGTGCTGGGGCGGACTGCTGCCGGTCGGCGGGCTGTTGCTGGGCACGGTATGGCACCTGGTGGGCCCGCTGGCCGCTCTCACAGTCAACGGCTGCGTCGCGATGGCGTTCGCGCTCTGGGTGCTGCGCCCCGGCGCCACCCGCACCGCTCCCCTCCCCCGCGATCCTGCAGCTTCGGTCCCCGCATCCGCGACATAAGCCGCGTCACAGGCAGGTAGGTGCAAGATCGACGGGCTAGGCGGCGACGGCGCTCAGCGCCTCCGGCCACGTGGCGCCGTCGACGAGAAGCTTGCGGTAGGGCAGGAGCTGCTTGAGGGCCCCGAAGCCGACCACGGCCGTCAGCTGCTCGCCGCGGCCGGCGACGGCCACGAACCGCGCCTCGTCCGGGCCGCCGAAGACGTATCGCACCTCGTCGTCGGGGCGGATCCTGCCGAAGATCTGCAGGCGCGCCCCGAGCTGGTCGGACCACACGTACGGTACGGCGTCGTACGTCGTCCGTTTGCCCAGGATGTTCGCGGCGACGACCGGCGCCTGCTCGACCGCGTTGGTCCAGTGCTCGACCCGGATCGGCTCGCCGTAGCGGGGGTGGTGCCAGCGCGCGACGTCGCCCGCGGCGTACACGCCGGAAGCGCCCACCGCCGCGAGATGCGCGTCGCAAAGCAGTCCGTCGCTGACGTCGAGGCCGCTGCCGCCCAGCCACCCGGTCTGCGGCACCGTCCCGACGCCTACGACGACGAGGTCCGCGGGCACGGTGGTGCCGTCGCCGAGCCGTACCCGCTCGACCCGGTCGTCGCCCTCGACGGCGGTCACCCCCGTGCCGAGCCGCAAGCGCACGCCCGCCGCGGCGTGCCGGCGGGTGAACGCCTCGGCGAGGGACGGGCCGAGGCCGCGGATCATCATGGCGGGCAACGGTTCGACCACGGTGACGTCGCAGTCCCGGGCGCGCGCCGCCCAGGCGATCTCGGCGCCGATGAACCCGCCGCCGACCACGACGGTGCGCGCCCCGGAGTGCAACGCGGCGCGGATCGTCGCGGCGTCGTCGGCCGTACGCAGCGTGGTCACGCCGGGCAGCGCAGCGAGGCCGGGCAGCGTGCGCGGTGCGGAGCCGGTGGCCACGACCAGCGCGTCGTACGGAACCGTCCGTCCACTGTCGAGCACGACGGTCCGCCGGGCCGGATCGAGGGCGGTGGCGCGGAGCCCGAAGACCGACTCGAGGTCGAGCGCCTCGATCTGGTCGTCACTCAGCACCGGCAACGCCTGCGCCGCGGGGTCGGCCAGAAATGTCTTGGACAGCGGCGGCCGGTCGTGGGCGAACGACGCGGCCGCGTCGACGACGGTGACGCGGGCGTCCGACCCGAGCCGGCGCAGGGCCTGCACGACGCGGGCGCCGGCCAGCGACCCGCCGACGACGACGACGCGCACGCGCTACTCGACCCGGACGGCGCTGCTGATCGTGATGGCGCGCTCTGGGCAGCTGTCGGCGCCGAGCTGGGCACCGTCTTCGAGCTCCGGCGGGACCGGATCCACCTTGACGATCGAGTGGCCGTCCTCCTCGTCGAGGTCGAACACGTCGGGTGCGCTCATGTGGCAGACGCCGTGGCCCTGGCACACGTTGAGATCGACATGGGCTCGCATCTTCTCTCCTCTTCCTGGACTAGCGTCGGGCGTTCTCGACGATGGTCGCGTTTGCCATCCCGCCGCCCTCGCACATGACCTGCAGCCCGTAGCGCAGCTCGTGGCGACGCATGTGATGGATCATGGTGGTCATCAGCCGCGCCCCGGTCGCGCCGAGCGGGTGGCCCAGCGCGATCGCGCCCCCCAGCGGATTGGTGCGGGCCGGGTCGGCGCCGGTCTGCGCCAGCCACGCCAGCACGACCGACGAGAACGCCTCGTTGACCTCGAACACGCCGATGTCGTCGAGGCCGAGGCCGGCGCGCTCGAGCGCCGCCGCGGTCGCCGGGATCGGCCCGCTGAGCATCATGATCGGATCGCTGCCCACGACCGTCATCGTGCGCACCGTGGCGAGCGGTGTCAGCCCGTGCCGGCGTACGGCGTCGTCGGAGGCGACGAGCAGCATGGCCGCGCCGTCGGAGATCTGGCTCGCCACACCGGCGGTGAGCAGGCCCCCCTCGGCCAGCGGCTTCAGCGCGGCCAGCTTTTCGGCGGAGGTGTCCGGCCGCGGGCCCTCGTCGTGGGCGACGGCACCGACCGGCGCGATCTCCTCGGCGAACAGCCCGTGCCCGATGGCCGCGACCGCGCGGCGGTGGCTCTCCAGCGCGAACTCCTCCAGCTTCGACCGCTCCAGCCCCCACCTGTGGGCGATCAGCTCGGCTCCGCGGAACTGGCTGATCTCCTGGTCGCCGTAACGCGCCAGCCAGCCCTTGCCCTCCCGCGGATGGCCGAGGCCGGCCGCGACGCCGACCCGGGTGGCGGACGCGAGGGGCACCCGGCTCATCACCTCGACGCCGCCGGCGATGACGAGGTCCTGCACGCCGGCCAGGACGGCCTGTGCCGCGAAGTGCAGGGCCTGCTGCGACGAGCCGCACTGGCGGTCGAGCGTCGTGCCGGGCACCGCCTCCGGCAGGCCGGCCGAGAGCAACGCCGTCCGGGCGATGTTGGAAGCCTGGGCGCCGACCTGGCCCACGCAGCCGAGGATGACGTCGTCGACGGCGCCACCGTCTACGGTGGCGCGTGCCAACAGCGCGCGGATCGCGTGGGCGGCGAGGTCGGCCGGGTGCTCGCCGGCGAGGCCGCCGCCGCGGCGGCCCACCGGGGTCCGCACGGCCGCGACGATGTTCGCGTCGGTCATGACGCCTCCTCGCCACGGTCGGCCGCCGTTCGAACGCCCACGGTTGCGGCCCGGTCCGGCCGCGAGGAGGCGCCACGACCAGGCGGACTGAGCCACATGATGACCTCGCTCCGCTCGGTCATGACGCCTCATCGCCACGGTCGGCCGCCGTTCGAACGCCCGCGGTGGCGGCCCGGTCGGGCCGCGAGCAGGCGCCACGACCACGCGGACCGAGCCCCATGGTGACTTCGCACCGTTCGGTCATGTGCCCTCCGGGTGCCAGCGGGGCGGGCGGTGGTCGAGGAACGCGCTGGCGCCCTCGGCCAGGTCGTCGCCGAAGAAGAACGGCAGGTTCAGGAAGTACGCCGCGTCCAGCGCCTGTCCCGGCGGCAGCTCGGCGAGCAGAGTGAGCGCCTTGCGGCCGAGCCGGACGGCCTGCGGGCTGGTCCGGGAGAACGCCTCGGCGTAGTCGTCGACGCCCTTGAACAGCGCGTCTCGGTCGTCGTAGACCCGGTTGACGAGGCCCACCCGGTGCCCTTCCTCGGCGTCGATCGGCTCCCCGGTCAGCATCATCTCCAGCAACACCTTGCGTGGCATGGTCCGGACCAGGTGCGCAACGATGATCATCGGGAAGAGGCCGAGCTTCACCTCGGGCATCGCAAAGCGCGACCGCCGCGTGGCGAGCACGAGGTCGCACATGCCGGCGAGACCCATGCCGCCGGCGTACGCGGCCCCGTCGACGGCGGCGACCACCGGCTTGGGCGCGTCGAGCATGAGGCGGTGCAGGTCGATGATGGCGGCGGGCCACGCGAGCGCCCGCTCCACCGGCTGGGTGCGCAACCGGCCCATCTGGCGCAGGTCTCCGCCGGCACAGAACGCGTCGCCTTCCCCGCTCACCGCGACCGACCGCACCGAATCGTCGGCGAAGAGGTCGCGGAACGCGGAGAGCAGGGCCGCCGCCGACCCGGGGTCGAGCGGGTTGCGCTGCTCCGGGCGGTCCATTGTGACCAGAGCGAGCGTCCCGCGGCGCTCGACCCGGACGAGCGGGCGGTCGGTCACGGCTCGATCTCCATTCGGAGCAGCCACGCGTACATCGCCTTGCCGAGGTGGTCGGAGCGCAGCGAAAGCGTGCCGCCGCCGTCCAGCGCGCCGGTCAGCACGAAGTTGAGCGAACGGATGTTGGGCAGCTCGTACCGAGTGACCGTGCCGCGGACGAGGCGCCCGTAGTGCGTCTTGACCCGTTCCTCGGTCAGCTCGCGGCGCAGCACGGCGTAGCCGTCGTCATCGTACGCGACGATCCCCACGTTGCAGATGTCGCCCTTGTCGCCGGAGCGGCCGTGCGCAAGGTCGGCGACCCTCATGCCCGCATCACCTCCACGTGCTGGGTGACGTGCTCACGCGGCACGAGGCAGGGCCAGAGCGCGAACAGCTCCTTGAGCGGCGGCCGGGTGCCGACGCCCGCGACGCCCGCCGGGCCGTTGTTGTAGAGCGGGACGCTTTCCGTGTATACCTTGCGGGCCTGTTCACGCGTCGCGCAGCGGGCCGCGTACCGGACCACCACCTCGGGCAGGTCCGGGTCCTTCGGATCGGGCACCCGGTCTCCCCACATCGAGGTCCAGCCGACGTACTCGACGAGGTCGTCGGCGCATGCGAAGCCCGCTCGCGCAAGCCGGTGGCGCAGGAACTCGAGGCCGCGCTGCGCCTTGGCGTACGCGTCCGGCCAGGTGTACGTGAACTGCGCCTCGCCCACGAACCCGGCCCGGTAGCCCATGTTCACCTTGAGCGTCGCCGGCCGCTCGCGACCGGTCACCCCGCTGATCCGCACCCGGTCGGTGCCGATCTGGTCGAGCCGTACGCCGGAGAAGTCTGCGGTGACGTCGGCCGTAAGGTACGCGGCCGGGTCGAGGATCTCGTACACCATCTGCTCGCTGAGGGTGCCGACGTCGACCCGGCCGCCGCTGCCCGGGGTCTTGGAGACGACCGCCGTGCCATCGTCGGCGACCGCGGCGATCGGATAGCCGAGATCCTCCAGGCCCGGCACGTCGGCCCAGCCGCCCGCGTAGAGGCCGCCGGTGGCCTGTCCCCCGCATTCGATGGCGTGCGCGACGGCGGTGGCCATGCCCAGGCGCTGCCAGTCGTCCGGCGCCCAGCCGAACTCGTGGATCAGCGGGCCGAGGTAGAGCGCGATGTCGGTGACCCGTCCGCACACCACGATGTCGGCGCCGCGGTCGAGCGCCTCGACGATGCCCTCGGAGCCGGTGTAGACCGCCGCGTGGGTGAGCCGGTCGCGGACGGTCGCGAGCGGCGCGCCGGTGTCCGTGTTGGTGAACGGGACGCCCGCGGCCATCAGCGCATCTATGTCGCCGCGGATGTCGTCGCCGGTGACCACGGCGATCGTGACCCCGAACAGGCCGAGCTCGGCGCACAGCGCGGCGACCGCCTCGGCGCAGGACCGCGGGTTGGCGCCCCCCGCGTTGGTGACCACCTTGATGCCCTTGCGCACGGCGGTCGGCAGGGCGCCACGCAGCAGATCCAGGACGTCGCGGGTGAAGCCGTACGACGGGTCCTTGTCCATCTGCTTGGCAAGGATCGACATGGTGAGCTCGGCGAGGTGGTCGCAGCACAGGTAGTCGATATCGCCGCGCTCGCACATCTCGATGGCGGGCCGCACGCTGTCGCCCCAGAACGCCATGCCCGCGCCGAGCCGCACCGTCTTCATTGGAGCCTCAACACGTTCGCGAGGTTGCCGCCCAGCACCTTGGCCTCGTCGTCGGGGCCGAGGCCGAGCGCCTTCACCGCGGCGATCTCCGTCGTGGGGTCGGTCATCGGCCAGTCGGAGCCGTAGACGACCCGGTCGGCGCCGTGCCGCACGATCAGCGCCCGGACCCGCTCCCGGTCGAGGTCGCCCGTGGTCGGCGGCCAGGAGGTCTCCAGGTAGGCGCGGGAGCCGACCACGGTCCGCTCGGCCTCGTCGAGTCGGTGATAGCCGCCGAAATGGCAGGCGATGAGCGTGAGCTCGGGCACGGCGTCGATCAATGCGCGGAGGTGGTGCGGCGCGCCGCGCTCGTTGGCGGCGGCGTCGCCGCCCGCCCCGGCGTGGGTGATGACGATGATCCCCGCCGCGGCGAGCGCGCGCATGAGGTCGACGACGCGTGGATCGCCGAGCGAGAGGTCCTGGAAGAGCGGATGCAGCTTGACCCCGGGGATTCCGTTGTCGAGCAGATGCTTGAGGTTGTCCTCGTCGGACAGTGCCGGGTGGACGGTGCCGAACGGCACGAACCGGCCGCGGTCCACGGACCCGATGAACTCGTTGGTGCGGGCCACGTTCTTCGGCACGTTGGCGATGCCCAGCGTCAGCGCGCGGTCGATGCCGGCGTGGTCCATGGTGCGGCGCAGCCCGTCGAGCGTGCCGTCGTGGCGGGCGTCGAGGCCGACCGGCCGGCTGCGCAGGACCTGAGCTGCGATGTGGTCCGGCCAGACGTGGCAGTGCGCGTCGACGATCATCCGGTCAGCTCCTTGACCAGTTGCTTGGCGAGCGAGTCGTAGATGACCTCGGTGGCGCCCTCGTAGATCCGCATCGGACGGGCCTCCCGGTAGAGCCGTTCGATCTTGCTGCCGCGGACCAGCCCGAAGCGGCCCATCACCTGGACACATCTGTCGACGACCCGGGCGGCGGCCTCGGTCGCGCCGACCTTGGCGAGCGAGCTCAGGTGCAGGGCCCCGCGCGGGTCACGCGTCGCCGCGGCGGCGGCGCGGTAGGTGAGCGCGCGGGCCATCTCGATGTCGGTCCAGGAGCTTGCGAGCGCGGCCGGCACCGACCCGAGCCGCGCCAGGGGCACACCGAACTGCTCCCGGCCGGCCGCGTGCCGTACCGCTTCGCGCAGCGCCGCCTCCGCGAGTCCGACGGCGGCGCCGGCGACCGAGACCCGGAACGTGGACAGCGTTGCCAGGACGAGGCCGAAGCCCTTGCCGGGCGCGCCGAGCCGGTGGTCGGCGGGCACCCGTACGCCCTCGAAGACCACGTCGCCGAGGACGTGCGGTGCGATGATCTGGTGCGGGTGCTCGACGCGGACGCCGGGTGTGTCGGTCGGGACGAGCACGAGCGAGTAGCCGTCGGCCTCCGTGCCCAGCACGCTGTAGAAGTCGGCGTCGCCCGCGTTGGTGATGAACGACTTGTGCCCGTCGACGACCAGCGCGTCGCCGTGGGGTCTGACGGTCGTCGCGATGGAGCGCAGGTCGGAGCCCACGCCGGGTTCGGTCAGCGCGAGGGCGGCGATCGCGTCGAGGTTCGCCACGGCGGGCAACCAGCGCTCGCGGACGGCCTCCGTGCCACCGGTCCAGATCGCGTAGCTGCCGATGCCCTGCATGGCGAACAGCGAGTCGAGGTGCGCCGACTCGCCGGCGAGCGCCTCGCGCACCACGGTCACCGCGAGCGAGTCCACGGCCGGGAACCGCCCGCCGTAGTCGCTCGCCACCGTCACCGCCGCGAGACCGCTGGCGCGCAACCGTTCCCGTACGTCGCGGTCGACGTGGTCCGCCTCGTCGGCGCGCGCGGCGACGTCGGCGCACTCCGCGGCGAGCTCGCGCGCCTCCTGCTGGAGGGCGACATAGCGGTCCGGTAGCTCGAACATCACGCCGCCTCGGCGGGGCGCTGGTTGAACGACCGCCCGAAGATCTCCGAGGCGATCCGGATGCGCTGGATCGCCGGCGTGCCGCCGGCGATGGCCCAGCCGTGCGCGTCGCGGTGCAGCCGCTCGATGCCGTACTCCTCGGTGTCGCCGTTGCCGCCGTGCAGCCACATCGCGAGGTCGCAGACCCGCTTGGCCATCTCGTTCGCGTAGCACTTGGCAACGGAAACCTCGTACGGCACGCAGAAGCCGCGCTCGGCGTTGGCGGCCGCCCGGTGGATGAGTAGGCGGGCGGCCTCGACCTGGATGGACATGTCGGCGACGGTCATCTGCACATTCTGGAACTCGACCAGCTGGCGGCCGAACTGCTCGCGCTGTTGCACGTACTCGATCGTGCGGTCGAGCGCGGCCTGGGCGATGGCGAGGCTCATGGTGGCGTTGCCGAGCCGCTCGATGGAAAAGACGCTGGACAGCTTGGGGAAGCCGCCCGCGTCGATGACCAGGTTCGTGGCCGGCACCCGGGCGTCGTGGAAGACCAGGTCGGCGGAGGGGATGCCGCGCAAGCCCATCGGCTTCTCCTGGAGCCCGAACGACAGGCCCTCGGTGTCCGCGGGCACGACGACCGCGCCGATGCCCTTGGCGCCGCGCTCGTCGGTGAGCCTCGCGTACACCAGGTAGTGGTTGGCGTGGCCGCCGCCCGAGATCCACCGCTTGGTGCCGTTGATCACCAGCTCGTCGCCCTCGCGGCGGGCGGACGTGCGCATGTCGGTGGCGGCCGAGCCGGCGTCCGGCTCGGAGACGCCGATCGCCATCGTGACCTCGCCGCGGGCGACCCTCGGCAGGTGGTGGGCGCGCTGCTCGGGCGTGCCGAAGTGCTCGACGACCCGGATCGGCCCGACGTTGGCCTCGAACACCTGGAAGGCAGCCGGCCGGCAGACCTTCGCCAGCTCCTCGATCACGATCAGCGCGTCGGGGAGGGAGCCGCCCTGGCCGCCGTACTCCTCCGGCAGCACGATGCCCAGGAAGCCGAGGTCGGCGAGGCGCTCGACCTCCCTGTGCGGCAGCCCGACCCGGTCGCGGTCCCAGCCGGCGGCCATCGGCGCGTACACCTCGCGGGCGACCTGCGCCGCCAGGTCCCGGAGCTGGTGCTGCTCGGCGGTCAACCGCAAACCGTGCATAGGTGGCGCCTTCCCATGGTGCTTCCCCGCATACGCAATTGATGATTACCATAGCAATGAATTAGGCTAGGTCAAGCGTCGGAGGAGGCAGGGTGTCGGGTTCGGGGCTGAAGGGGCGCGTCGCCCTTGTTACCGGCGGCACGCGCGGCCTGGGCCGGGCGATGGCCACGGGGTTCGCGGCGGCCGGCGCCGACGTGGTCGTCGTCAGCCGGCGGCAGGAGGCCTGCGACGAGGTGGCCGCGTCGTTGGCCGAGTCGTACGGCGTCGCGACCGCCGGCATCGCGGCGCACGTCGGGCGGTGGTCGGCCCTCGACGCCCTGGTGGAGGCGGCGTACGACCGCTTCGGCCGGGTCGACGTCCTGGTCAACAACGCCGGGATGTCGCCGCTGTACGGATCCGTTTCCGAGGTGTCGGAGGAGCTGTTCGACAAGGTGATCGGCGTCAACCTCAAGGGCCCGTTCCGGCTCGCGGCGCTGATCGGCACCCGGATGTCGGCCGGCGCGGGCGGGTCGATCGTCAACATCTCCAGCATGGGCGCGGTCCGCCCGCGCCCGGACATCCTGCCGTACGCCGCCGCGAAGGCGGGCCTGAACGCGCTCACCGTGGGCCTCGCCCATACCTTCGGGCCGACCGTGCGGGTCAACGCCATCATGGCGGGCACCTTCCTGACCGACGTGAGCAAGGCGTGGGACGCCGAGGCCTTCGCGGCACGCGCCAGGACGTTCGCCCTGCGGCGCGGCGGCCGGCCGGACGAGATCGTCGGTACGGCCCTCTACCTGGCCAGCGACGCGTCCTCCTACACGACCGGAGCGGTCATCCCGGTCGACGGCGGTCAGCGCTAGGCCGGCACACCGCGTGCGCGAGACCCGAGCGGGAATGGTGCCGTCGCTAGGGTGATCCGGACGAGATCACGCCGGCCGCGGCGAGTTCGGCCACCTCGGCGTCCGGGACGCCGAAGTCGGCGAGGACCACGGCCGTGTGCTCGCCGACGCCCGGGACGCCGTCGTACGCCGGCCCGTCGTAGCCGCGCATGTGCAGCACCGGCCCGGGCATAAGCACCCGCCCGAGCACCGCGCTGCCGGTCAACGGCACCAGCGAGCGGTCGAGGAAGTGCGGGTCCTCGACGATGTCGCGCGCGTCGTTCACGGAGGAGGCCACCACCTCGTACTCGTCGAGGATCTTGAGGATCTCGGCGCGCGGCCGCGAGGCGACCCAGGCGCTCACGATCTCCTGCAGCTCGTCGTTGCGGGCCATCCGCGCGGCGTTCGTCGCGTACCGCGGGTCGTCGATCAGCTCGGGCCGGCCCATCGCGGCGAACAGCCGGCGGGCGATGACCTGGTTGGAGGCGGCGATGGCCAGCCAGTGGCCGTCGCCCGCCTGGTAGATGCCGCGCGGCGAAGCCGAACCCGTGCCGTTGCCGACCCGCTGCTGCACCTCGCCGAGCGTCTGCCACTTGAGCAGCATGTCGCCGACGATGAACATCAGCGGTTCGTACAGCGCGACGTCGACCTCCTCCCCGACGCCGGTCTGCGACCGCCTGTACAGCGCCATCGCGGTGCCCATCGCCGCCGAGATGCCGGCGATGGAGTCGGCGAAACCGAACGGCGGCGAGGTGGGCGGCGTCTCCGGCCAGCCGTTGATGAACGCGAACCCGCTGCCCACCTCGGCCACCGTGCCGAACCCGGGCCGCGTCCGGTAGGGACCGGTCTGGCCGAAGCCGGACACCCGGGTCAGCACGATGCCCGGGTTGACCGCCGACAGCGCGTCGAACCCCAGCCCCCAGGTCTCCAGCCGGCCCGGCCGGAACGACTCGACCACCACGTCCACACTGGACGCCAGAGACCGGACGAGCGCCTGCCCGCGCGCCGTGCGCAGGTCCACGCCCAGCGACCGCTTCCCCGAGTTGAGCCGGGAGAAGCCGAGAGACAGCCCGTCCTTCTGCGGCGTCCACTGCCGGGCGTAGTCACCCGTCGCCGGGTCCTCCACCTTGACCACGTCGGCACCGAAGTCGCGCAGCATGCGACCGGCCGTCGGCGCGGCGTACATGTTGCCGAGCTCCAGCACCCGGACCCCGGCGAGCGGTGCGCCGCCCATCAGATCCGCCACTGGATGTGTCTGGGCTCCAGGTACTCGCGCATGCCCCACTCTCCCAGCTCCCGGCCTACGCCGGAACGCCCGAAGCCGCCGAACGGGGCGTCCGGCCGCATCGCGCCACCGCCGTTGATCCAGACCGTGCCGGCCCGGATCTGCGAGGCCACCCGGCGCGCCTCGACCGGGTCGTCGCACCACACGTTGGCGGCGAGGCCGTACGCCGTGTCGTTGGCGAGCCGGATCGCGTCGTCGGTGTCCGTGAACGGCAGCAGCACCGCCACCGGCCCGAAGATCTCGTTCTGCACGGCCCGCGCGTCCGGCGGCAACGCGTCGAGCAGCACCGGGTTGACGAACCAGCCCTTCTCCGGCAGCGGGCGGGTCACCGACAGCGCCGCCCGGCCGCCCGCCGCGAGCGAGTCGTCGATGAAGCCCTGCACCCGTTGCTTGTGGTCCGGCCGGATCATCGGGCCGATGTTCGTCGCCGGGTCCCACGGGTCGCCGACGACCATCTGGTCGAACGCGGGCTTGGACGCCTCGAGGAATTCGTCGTACACCTTGTCGTGGACCAGCAGGCGGGCCAGCGCGGCGCAGCCCTGGCCGCCGTTTCGCGACCAGCGCAGGTGCATCTCGACCGCGATCTTGTGCACGTCGACGCCGGGCAGCACGATCGACGGCGACTTGCCGCCCAGCTCCAGCGTCACGCCCTTCAGCGTGCCCGCCGACTGCGCCATGATCTTGGCGCCGACCGCGTCCGAGCCGGTGAACGAGACCTTGTCGACGCCGGGATGCTCGGTCAGCCGCTGACCGATGTCGGCGCCGCCGATGAGCACGTTGAACACGCCGGGCGGCAGCTCGGCCTCGCGTGCCAGCTCGCCGAGGAACAGCGTGGTCAGCGGTGTGCGCGGCGACGGGAAGAGCACCACCGGGCAGCCGGCCGCAAGCGCCGCGCCGAACTTGAAGACGGCGAGGTTCAGCGGGTAGTTGTAGCCGGTGATCGCCGCGACCACGCCGACCGGCGCGTACTCGATGTCGCTCTCGGTCGGCACCGGGTCGTTCCACCGGCCGAGGTGCTCCGTGCGGTCGCGCTTCGCCGCGTCGGCCGCCCAGCGCAGGTGGTAGTCGACGGCCATCCGCACCTGCAGGAACGACGCGAGCGACACCGGCGTGCCGACCTCGTTGACGATCGACGGCAGCAGCCTGTCGGCGGCCTTCTCGAGTACGTCGGCGAAGCGGTGGATGTGCCGCGACCGTTCCTCGCCGGACAACGCGGCCCAGCCGGGGAACGCCTCGCGGGCGGCGGCGACCGCCGCGTCGACCTGCTCCGCCGAGGCGCCGCCGACCGTGGCGATCGCCGCTTCGGTCGCCGGGTTGTAGACGTCCCACCGATCGCCCCGCGGCTCGACGGCGGCCCCGTCGACGGTCAGGTCGCGGACGGGCGGGACCCAGTCGCGCTGCTCGCTGGAGAAGGGTACGGAGGTGGTCGTCATGTCGTATCTTCTTCGCTTCCGGAGGTGGGCCGGGTCATCATCAGGCCGACCCGCTTGCAGGTCATCACGAGCGTGTCGTGCTGGTTGTAGCCGCGGTGCTCGAACCAGACGATGCCCGAGTCGGTGCGGCTCCTGGAGATGCGCTTGTCGAGGATCGTGGTCTCGCCGCGCAGCGTGTCGCCGTGGAAGACCGGGTGCGGGAACCTGATCTCGTCGTAGCCGAGGTTGCCCAGCGTGGTGCCCATCGTCAGCTCGGGCACGTGGAACGCGCCGATCAATGCGACCGTGAAGAGGCTGTTCACGATCCGCTGACCGTGGATGGTCTTCTTCGAGAACTCCTCGTCGAGGTGCAGCGGCTGCGTATTCATCGTGAGCGAGGTGAACAACACGTTGTCCGTCTCGGTCACGGTCCGGGTGAACGGGTGCCGGTAGACCCGTCCGACCTCGAACTCCTCGAAGTAGAGCCCGCTCATCGGTCTCCCACCGCCAGGTCGAGCATCCACCGCACGCCGTGCCGCATCAGTAGCTCCGCGGCAGGCCGAGGACGTGCTCGGCCACGTAGTTGAGGACCATCTCCTGGCTGATCGGGGCCAGCTTCATCAGCCGGGCCTCGCGGAAGTAGCGCTCGACGTGGAACTCCTTGCCATAGCCGTAGCCGCCGTGCACCTGGATCGCGGTGTCCGCGGCGAAGAACGCCGCCTCCGCCGCCAGATACTTCGCGGCGTTGGCCTCCCGCGCGCACGGCAGGTCGTTGTCGATGAGCCAGGCCGCCTTCTGCAGCAGCGTGTCGGCCGCGTCCAGCTTGATCAGCGCTTGCGCCAGCGGGAACGCCAGGCCCTGGTTCTGCCCGATCGCGCGGCCGAAGACCTTGCGTTCCTTGGCGTAGGTGGTGGCCCGGCGCAGCGCCGCCCGCCCGATCCCGACGGCCGCGTTCGCGGAGATGACGCGCTCCGCGTTGAGTCCCGCGAGGATCGTCCTGAAGCCGCTTCCGACCTCGCCGATCACGTCGTCGTCCGGCACGAAGAGGTCGTCGATGAACAGCTCGTTGGTGTTGATCGCGTTACGGCCCATCTTCGGGATCGGCCGGACGGTGACGCGCTCGCGGTCCATCGGCGCGAAGAACAGGGTCATCCCCGCGGTCTTCTTGGGCGACGCGGCGCGGGGCGCGGTGCGACACAGGATCATCAACCGCTCCGCCTGCTGCGCCTTGGTGATCCAGACCTTCTTGCCGGAGATCAGCCAGCCGCCGTCGACCTTGCGGGCGAACGTCGAGATGTTCGTGGTGTCGGTGCCGGCGTCCGGCTCCGTCACCGCGAACGACAGGTGGCACTCGCCGCTGGCCAGCCGCGGCAGCACCCGCTGCTTGAGCTCCTCGCTGCCGTGCCGGATGATCGGCTCGAAGCCGAAGATGCCGATGTGGACGGCGCTGCAGCCGTTCATACCGGCGCCGGACGCCGAGATGGTCTGCTCGACGATGGCCGCCTCGGTGACCCCCAGCCCACCGCCGCCATACTGCTCCGGCACCGTCAGCCCGAGCCAGCCGCCCTTGACGATGGCGTGGTAGAAGTCCCAGGGAAACTCCTTGGACTCGTCGTGCTCATACCAGTAGTCGTCGTCGAAGTCGGCGCAGATCCGCGCGACCGCCCCGCGGATCTCCTCGTGCAACGGGTCGGGTGTGAAGTCCATGCGGTCGTCCAATCAACGGGTGCGGTCATGCGTGTCGTCGGTGATGCCGTCCGCGCGCAGCGCGGCCTTGCGGACCTTCTCCGAGGGCGTCTTGGGCAGCGCGTCGAGGAAGCGTAGGAACCGCGGGATCGCGAAGCTCGGGATGCGCCCGTCACACCACGCCCAGATCTCGTCGGGCGTCACGTCGCGGGTGGTCACCATGGCCGCGAGCACCTCGTCCTCGCCGGCCTCCTGCTCCGCGGCGACGCCGACCACGGCACACTCGACGACGGCGTCGTGGCCGAGGATCGCCTGCTCCACCTCGTATGAGCTGATGTTCTCGCCACGCCGGCGCAGCGCGTCCTTGTACCGGTCGACGAAGTAGTACCAGCCGTCGGCGTCGCGGCGCAGTGCGTCGCCGGTGTGGAACCACAGGTTGCGCCAGGCGTGCGTGGTCTTCTCCGGCATGCCGTAGTAGCCGAGGCTGCAGGTCCACGGGTGCTTGGGACGCACGACGAGCTCGCCGATCTCGCCGACCGGCACCTCCTCGTCGGTGTCCGGATCGACCAGACGGATGTCGAAGAAGTCGGATGCGCACAGCCCGGCCGCCCCGTCGGGACGCCGTTCGCCGTACGGGGAGAGGATCGGCGCCGAGGTCTCGGTGAGGCCGAACACCTCGACGAACGCCTCGATGCCGAAGCGCTTCGCGAACTCGTCCACGATGGACGACGCGGTCGGCGCGGCGAACACGGCGCGCAAGGGGTTGTCGGCGTCGTCCGGCCGCGGCGGCTGCTTCCAGGTGAAGTCCATCATCACGCCGAGGAAGTTGGTGACCGTGACGCCGTTCGCGCGCAGCTGGTCGACCCAGCGGCTGGCGCTGAACTTCGGCCGGACGACCAGGCGCGCGCCGGCGATGAGCGCGGGGTACGCCGCCATGAACTGGGCGTTGCCGTGGAAGAGCGGCGTGACCGTCAGGTACGTGTCGGCGGCGGTGAGCCGGGTGAGCGAGACGACCTCGTCGCCGAAGAAGTACATCTGCGCGTGCGGCATCGCCACGCCCTTGGACGGGCCGGTCGTGCCGGAGGTGAAGAAGATCGAGGCGAGGCTGTGCGGCGCCGGTTCGGGCAGCACGAGCCGGTCGGCCTCCTCGAGCGTCTCCCACGCCGCCGCCGTCCAGCCGTTCTCATGCAACAGCGCGAGCGCGTTCTCGACCTGCCCGGTGTCGATGACCCAGAAGTTGTCGATGTCCTGGCAGTGCGCGGAGATGGCTACGAACCGCGACGCGTGCACGTCGTCGATCACCGCCCACCGGGGCTGCACGGTGACGACCTGGTGGCGCAGGAACTCCCCCTCGTACGCGGTGTTGATCGGCACCTCGACGAGACCGGCGATCGCGGTGCCCAGCCAGGTTCGCACGAACTGCGACGAGTTCGCCGCCATGATCAGCACCCGGTCGCCGGCGCTCGCGCCGGCCGCGGTGAAGCCGCCGCAGACCCGCTCGGCGGACTCCAACGCCTGGCCGTACGTCCAGGACCGGTTCTCCTCCGGCGTGACGAGGAACTCGGCGTCCGGCCGCGCCGCGCCATGGAAACGCAGCACCCGGGCGAGCGTCCAGTCGCCGCGGTCCGGGAACGCCGGCCGCAGGTCCGTGTAAGTCCGCGTCACATCCATGATTATGATATGCAGCTTACGATTCCGCAATAGTCGTCCGGGGTGTCACCGCCCGTACCGCCGGCACCACCGTCTTTCCCAGCCGGTTGATCGTGGCGATCGTCTCCTCGACGTCCATGGTCGGCCACTGCGGGCGCACCAGGAGTGGATCGACCGGAAGCGTCGTGACCAGGTCGACCAGTCGCGCCGCCACGTCGTCGTCGGTGCCCAGCACCGCGTGGCCCTCGACCGCCCTCGCGAAGTCGTCCTCGAGGTTCGTCCCGGCCATCACGTCGAGCCCGCGCTGTGCGTAGGTGATATAGCGGCCCTGCGCCACCCGCGCGTACTCGATGATCGCCTCCTCCTTTGAGTCGGCGACGAGGATGTTGCGGCGCAGCGGCTGCGGCCCGAACTCCTTGCCCCGCCCGGCCCACAGCTCCTTGACGACCGAGTAGCGCTCGACGATTTCGGGCACCGGCGTCTCGGGTGGGCACGCGTAGCCGTCGCCGAAGCGGCCGGCCCGGCGGGCGCCGGCCAGGCTGTGCGCACCGATCCACAACGGTGGGTACGGCTGCTGCACCGGCCTGATGTGGGGCTTGACGCCGTCGAGCGTGAAATGCTTGCCGTGGAACGTGACCTCGTCCTCGGTCCACAACCGGGTCATGAGCTCGAGCATCTCGTCGAACCGCGAGGCTCGGGTCTTGTACGGCACCCCGAGGAAGGCGAACTCGTCGGCCTTGTAGCCGAGCCCCGCCCCGAAGATCAGCCGCCCCTCCGTCACGATGTCCAGTGTCGCGATCTCCTCGGCGAGGATGACCGGGTGGTACAGCGGCGCCACCATGATCTGGGTGACCAGCCGGACGCGCGGGTCGACCTCCGCGGCGAGCCGAGCCAGCAGCGGCACGGGCTGCAGCCAGCGCAGGTCGCCGTACAGGAAGTGCTGCCCGATCGCGATGTAGGTGAAGTCGTTGCGCTGGGCGGCCGCGACGATCCGCTGGATGTCGCTGAACTGCTGCGCCGGCGGCACGCTGCTCGGCACGTCACTCAACAGCAGGCCGACCTGGACCATGGTTCCTCCAAAGGGTTCAGCGTTGGGGTGCCGCAAGGCCGGCGCTCTGCCAGTCAGGCACCTGTAACCCGGTGCCCAGCCAGCCACCGTCGACCGGCAGGGTGACGCCGGTGATGTAGCTGGCCCGGTCGGACGCGAGGTAGTGGACGGCGTCGGCGATCTCCTCGGGCCGGCCGAACCGGCCCATCGGCACGCGCGACAGGTAGAGCTCCGGCGAGGCGTACCCGGACGCCATCATCCCCCGCTGCAGCTCGGTGGCGATCGTGCCGGGCGCGACGCTGTTGACCCGAATGCCGCGCGGGCCCCACTCGACGGCGAGGGCGCGCACGAGGCCCTGGATCGCGGCCTTGGCGGCGCAGTACGCCGCCCGCTCGCCGAAGCCCAGGAAGCCGCTGATCGAGGAGATCATCACGACGCTGCCCCCGGCGGTCAGGTGCCGGGCCGCGGTGCGGGCGCCGAGGAACGCGGCGGTGGCGTGCACGCCCATCAGCCGGTCCCAGTCCTCGACCGGGTAGTCGAGCGAGTCGCCCGGGGCGGTGATGCCGGCGTTGGCGACGAACGCGCGGACCCTGCCGGCATCGGCGGCGAGTACGCACGCTTTCTCCAGTACGGCCTCGTCGCGCACGTCGCCGATCACCGCATGCGCGTCCGGCAGCTTCTCCATCGTCCTGGCCAGGCCGCCGCCGTCGAGGTCGATGCCCACCACGCGGGCGCCGTCGCCGGCGAAGCGTGCCGCGATTGCCGCGCCGATGCCGCGCGCCGCCCCGGTGACCACGACGCCGTCCGTCATGACGCCGCCTTGGGGGTCACGCCGGTCCACTCGGCGGTCGCCGTGCCGAGTGTGACGACCCGTTCGACCGCGATCCGCTTGTGGGCAAACCTGAGACCGTCGCCGTCGTCGCGCATCGAGTCGGAGTACTGACCGACGACGATCCGCGTGCCGCCGTCGCTGTCGAACATCGTGGCGGCGAAGTATGCCCGCGCGCGCACCAGCCCGCCCTCCTCCGGGAACGCCTGGACGTTGGTGACGACGTGCTTGCTGCCGGCCTTGTCCTCGTCGCGGAAGCCGCGGTACAGGTCGAGGAAGGCCTCCCGGCCGTGCTTCGTGCCGTCGATCCGGGTCAGTGCCACGTCCTCGTGCGCGATCCGCTCGAGCGTGTCGAGGTCGCCCTCGTCGACGGCGCGGGCATACGCGTAGAGCAGCTGCGCCGCCTCGGCGCTGAGCTTGCCGTCGGCGACCGGGGACGTCATTTCGCCACCAGCCCGCCGTCGACCGGCACCGTCACGCCGGTGACGAAGCCAGCGTCGTCGCTTGCGAGGAAGGCGACCACACCCGCGATCTCGGCCGGCTGCGCCGGGCGGCCCAGCGGCACGAAGTTGATGAAGTTCGACATGAGGTCGGCGATGTCCGCGCCCGGCTCGCGGCCGAAGAACTGCGGCAGCATCGGTGTGTCGACCGGCCCGGGCGCGATCACGTTGACCCGGATGCCGTCGGGCGCGCCGACGAGGGCCAATGAACGGGCGTACGCGACAAGCGCCCCCTTGGCGAGCGAATAGATCGGGCTGAACGGCGAGCCGATGATCGCCGACGTCGACGCGGTCATCGTGATGGAGGCCTTGCGGTCGCCGCGCTTGAGCAGGTCCATCGCCAGCGTCGTCGCATACCAGGCGCTCTTGACGTTGACGTCCATGTTGCGGTGCCAGTCGTCCGGCGAGACGTCGATGCCGGCCGGACCGGGCATGCCGACCTGGAAGTGCAGCACGTGCAGCTTGCCGTGCTGGTCCTCGACCCGGCCGTAGAACGCCTTCAGCGCCTCGACGTCGGTGGCGTCGAGCTGCTCGGCCGACGCCTTGCCGCCGGCGTCGACGATCTCCTGGGTGACGGCCTTCGCCGCGTCGGCGGACAGGTCGGCGACGTAGACGAATGCGCCCTCCTCGCCCAGCCGCTGCGCGATGGCCCGGCCCATGCCCGAACCGCCCCCGATGACAGCCGCCACGCGACCGTCGAACCGATGCACCATTGCTGAACCTCCACTGTGGAACGGATTACGGTGCTTGCTTGCGCGGGCCGCCGCGGCCGTCGCCGGGCATCTTGCGCGAGTCGTGGCTGGCCGAGATCTCGACCGGCGTCACCTCGAAGACGAGCCGCCGTGGACTGTCGAGGAGGCGGATGAACTCGGCCGGCTCGGCGGCCTTCACCTTCGCCGCGAAGCGCGGCAGGAACCAGTCCTTGGTCTCCCGGTCCGCGTGCACCACGGCGGTGCCGCGCACCGCGACCATCCGGCGGCCGGGCAGCGCGGTGCCCTGGCTGGTGACGACGATGCAGACCCGGTCGTCCTTCGCCAAGGCCTCGGCGTGCGGCCGCCCGCGCACGGCGGTCAGCCAGAACCTCCCCTCGGTGAAGAGGAAGCTCATCACCACCCCACTGGGCCATCCCTCGGGACCGGCGAAGACGAACGTGCACTCGGTCGCCGTGCCGAGCAGCTCGGCGCGGGCGTCGCCGTCCATGCGCAGCGACCGCAGGTCCTCCAGGTCGTCGATGCCGATCCGGCCCACGCCCGTCACCGCCTCTGGTCGAACGTTCGGCCGAGGAGCTCGGAGACGATCCGGATGCGCTGCATGGTCGGCGTGCCGCCGGCCAGTGCCCAGCCGTGGGCATCGCGGTGCAGCCGCTCGATGCCGTACTCCTCGGTGTAGCCGTTCCCGCCGTGCAGCTGCATGGCGAGGTCGGTGACCCGCTTGGCCATCTCGTTGGCGGTGCACTTCGCGACCGAGACCTCGTACGGCACCGGCAGGCCGGTGCCGGCGTTGGCCGCGGCCCGCTCGATCAGCTGCCGGGCGGCCTCGACCTGCATCACCATGTCGGCCAGCGTCATCTGCACGGCCTGGAACTCGATCAGGGGCTTACCGAACTGGCGACGTGCCTGCACGTACGCGACGGTACGGTCCAGCGCCGCCTGCGCGATCGCGAGGCTCATGGTCGCGTTGCCGAGCCGCTCGATGGAGAACGCGGTGAACAGCCGGCGGAAGCCGCCCGGCGCGACGAGCAGGTTCTGCTCGGGCACCTCGACGTCGTCGAAGATCACGTCCGCGGACGGGATGCCCCGGAAGCCCATCAGCCGTTCCTGCGCGCCGAAGCTGACGCCGGGCCGGCGGGCCTCCACGATGAGCGCGCCCACGCCCTTCGCCCCGGGCTCGTCCGAGAGCCGGGTGTAGACGAGGTAGTGGTCGGCCTCGCCGCCGTTGGAGATCCAGCGCTTCGCGCCGTTGAGCAGGTAGGTGCCGTCGACGTACTTGGCCCGGGTGGTCATGTCGGTGGCGGCGGAGCCCGCGTCGGGTTCGGAGATCGCCACGGCCATCGTGCTGTCGCCGCGGATGATCGCGGGCAGGAAGCGCTCGCGCTGCGCCTCGGTGCCGAGCAGGTTGACGACCTGGGCCGGGCCGGTGTTCGCCTCGAAGACCTGGAACGCCGCCGGCCTGCACTCCTTGGCCAGCTCCTCGACGACCGCCAGGGCGTCGAGGAGCGGTGCCCCCGCGCCGCCGAAGCGCTCGGGGAGGGCGATGCCGAGGAAGCCCAGCTCGCCGAGGAAGCGTCGTTCCTCGATCGGGACGGGTGTGCGGTTCGCGTCCCAGGTGGCCGCGTTGGGCGCGTAGCGCTCCCTGGCCACCGCGGCCGCCACCGCCCGTACCTCGTCCCGGTCGGATCGATCCTCCACGCGACACCACCTTCCGCCGTCGCATCCTTCGTGCTAAACATGATATTCGTACGCAGGGATATGGCGTCAAGGGCACGAGGTGCCAAGGTTTCGGTACGCCCTGACCCGGATCGAGGAGCTATGGCCAGAGCCGTGATCGTCGACGCCGTCCGGTCGCCCATGGGCCGCGGCAAGGCCGGTGGTGCGCTGGCTGACGTGCACCCCGCCGACCTGCTCGGCCAGGTGATCGCCGCGCTGGTCGCGCGCACCGGCGTCGATCCGGCGACCGTCGACGACGTCATCGTGGGCTGCGTCAGCCAGGCCGGCGAGCAATCGGCCACCCCCGGCCGTCAGGCCTGGCTCGCCGCCGGGTTCCCGACCTCGGTGCCGTCGGTGACGATCGAGCGCAAGTGCGGCTCCGGCCAGCAGGCGATCGAGTTCGCGGCGGCCGGCATCGTAGCCGGCCTCTATGACATCGCGGTCGCCGGCGGCGTCGAGTCGATGAGTCGGGTGCCGATGGGCTCGGCCCGGATGGGCGCCGACCCGTTCGGGCCGTCCGTCCGCGCACGGTTCCCCGACCTGGTGCCCCAGGGCGTCTCGGCGGAGCTGGTGGCGCAGCGGTGGGGGCTGAGCCGGGCCCAGCTCGACGAGTACTCGGTGCGCTCGCACGAGCGGGCCGCCGCGGCGGCGTCCTCGTTCTTCGACGCGGAGATCGTGCCGGTGGGCGGGGTGAAGGTCGACGAGACGATCCGGCCCGACTCGACCGTGGAACGGCTCGCCCAGCTCAAGCCGGCCTTCGGCACCGACGAGCACCGGGCGCGCTTCCCGTCCGTCGAGTGGAAGGTGACCGCGGGGAACTCCTCGCAGATCACCGACGGGGCGAGCGCGCTGCTGCTGATGAGCGAGGAGCGCGCGGCCGCGCTGGGGCTGCGGCCCCGGGCCCGGATCCTGGCCTCGGCCGTGGTCGGCGACGATCCGACGATCATGCTGACCGGGCCGATCCCGGCGACCCGGCGCGTCCTGGCGAAGGCCGGTCTGACCGCCGACGACGTGGACGCCTTCGAGGTCAACGAGGCGTTCGCCTCCGTACCGCTGGCCTGGCAGCAGGAGATCGGCGTCCCGGACGCGAAGCTCAACGCCCGCGGCGGCGCGATCGCACTCGGCCACCCGCTCGGCGCGTCCGGCGCCCGGCTGATGACCACCCTGATCAACCACCTGGAGGCGACCGGTGGCCGCCTCGGGCTGCAGACGATGTGCGAGGCCGGCGGCATGGCCAACGCCACCCTGATCGAGATCATCGGGAGGTAACGGATGGATCTGACCGGCGCCAGCGCGGTCGTCACCGGCGGCGCGTCGGGCCTGGGCCTCGCGACGGCCCGTTCGCTCGTCGACGGCGGCACGCCGGTGGTGATCGTCGACCTGCCGACCTCGGCGGGCGAGCAGGTGGCCCAGGAGCTGGGCAACCTCGCCGCATTCGCGCCGGCCGACGTGCTCGATCCCGACGCCGTGTCGGCCGCGCTCGACGTCGCATCCGGGCTCGGGGCGCTGCGCGCGGTGGTGCACTGCGCCGGTCGGGGCGGCACGGTCCGGCTCGTCGAGCGCGACGGCTCGCCGGGGTCGCTGGAGGCGTACGAGGCGATCGTGCGGCTCAACCTGGTCGGCACGTTCAACGTGCTGCGGCTCGCGGCGGCCCGAATGGCCGCGCTGGAGCCGGTGGGCGGCGAGCGCGGGGTGTGCGTGCTGACCGCGTCGGTCGCGGCCTGGGAGGGCCAGATCGGGCAGATCCCGTACGCGTCGGCGAAGGCGGGCATCGTCGGCATGACCCTGGTCGCCGCGCGCGATCTGGCGACCAAGCTGATCCGGGTCTGCACGATCGCGCCCGGCGTCTTCGACACCCCGATCCTCAACCGGCTCGGCGACGAGATCAAAGCCAAGCTCGGCGCGCAGATCCCCAACCCGGCGCGGTTGGGCCAACCGGCGGAGTTCGCCCATCTGGCTCGGACGATCATCGAGAACCCGTACCTCAACGGGGAGACGATCCGGCTGGACGGCGCGATCCGGATGACACCGCGGTGAGCGAGATCCTGACCGAGGAACGCGAGGGCGTGCTCGTCATCACCATCAACCGGCCAGAGGTGAAGAACGCGATCAACACCGCGGCCGCGGTGGGGATCGCCGCGGCGCTCGACGAGCTGGACGCCCGCGACGACCTGGTGGCCGGGGTGCTGACGGGTGCCGGCTCGTCGTTCTGCACGGGCATGGACCTCAAGGCGTTCCTGGCCGGCGAGAAGCCGTCCGTGCCGGTGCGTGGCTTCGCCGGGATCGTCGAGAAGCCGGCGGACAAGCCGCTCATCGCGGCCGTCGAGGGGTACGCCGTCGCCGGCGGCTTCGAGGTCGTGCTGGCGTGCGACATGGTGGTCGCGTCGTCGTCGGCCACCTTCGGCCTGCCCGAGGTGCGTCGTGGACTGGTCGCCGCGGGCGGCGGCCTGATGCGGCTGGCCGCCCGGGTGCCGTACGCGCTGGCCGCCGAGTGGGCGTTGACCGGCGGGTTCGTGCCGGCGCAGCGGGCCTACGAGGCCGGTCTGGTCAACCGGCTGACGCCGCCCGGCTCCGCATTGGACGGTGCGCTGGAGCTGGCGGCGGCGATCGCGGCGAACGGGCCGCTGGCCGTCCGGGCCTCGAAGCGGATCCTCGCGGAGTCGCCCTCGTGGCCGGCGTCCGAGGCCTTCGACCGGCAGCGCGCGATCTCCGTACCGGTGCGTGAGTCGGCGGACGCGCGCGAGGGGGCGACGGCCTTCCGCGAGAAGCGGGCGCCCGTGTGGCGGGGCCGCTGAGGGACTTTCGCGGGTTGCCCCAAACCGTGGCCTCGAGCCACTTTTGCGCTCCCAAGTGCGGTGCGTGACCGGTAGCCTTGAGTCATGAGCGAGCAGCCACACCGCGACACCCCCCAGAGCGTCACGGAGATGCTCGCCGCGGTCGGCATCACCGTGACGGAGGAGGGCAAGGCGCGCGCCCGCGCCAAGCTCGACGCCGCGAGTGCCCGCTGGACCCCGGAGAAGTGGGCAGCATTGCGTAGACAAATCGGTCTCGAAGACCGCCCCACGTGACCGCCCGGCAGGTCCGGATCGTCCTCGACACCTCCGCAATCGTCGCCTATACGCGCGGATCGATTGACGTCGGCGAGGTGATCGCGGAGGTTGACGATGAACGAGCGGCAGCCGCATTGCCGGTCCTGTGCCTGGTGGAGGCCACGCAGCACATCGTTGACGCCGGGCACCTCGATCTCCTGGTCAACCACTCGGCCACGGTGGTGATCGCGGCCGAGGCAAGGGACTGGCGAGCGCTGGCCGAGGTCCACGAGAGGGTCGGGCGGTTGGACGCCACCACGGCCGTTCTCGCCGCGGCCCGCCGGCGGTGTCAAGTCCTCAGCCGGCAGCCAGGCCTTTACGGCGGTCTGTCCAACGGTGGGCCGATCATTCCGATTTGATATTCAGCCGGCGCTGTAGAGGGCGGCCAGTGCGTGGAACGAACGCTTGGGCTCCCAGGTCAGATCGGGGTAGCTGGCGCCGCATCGGCCGTCGTCGTAGACGGCGACCAGACCATACGAGCCCATGTCCAGGTCCCGCCGCGGGTCGTCGCGATGGGGCAGCGTGTATCCCGCGAAGCTGAACCAGAATGACCCCGCGAAACCGGCCGCGTCGAACTCGGAGACCAGCTCGTGCAGGTAGCGGACCTGCTCGGCCTCGTCGCGCTCGAAGTCGCCGGTCAGCCGCTCGTGCGCGTCGTCCACGATGGCCCAGCCGAGGCCGCCGCGGTCGGCGGCTCCCCGATAGGTGCAGCAGCCGAACTCGCTCGCCACCACCGGCTTTCCGAAGCCTTGCAGCTCACGCAGCATGCCCGCGAACGCGTGCGCGTTGTCGGCATCGCGGTAGGCGTCGACCGACACGATGTCGTACAGGTCCCACTCGACCTGCTCCCACAGGCCGGCGGCGTAGGTGATGCGGCCGCCGAACACCTCGCGCGCGGCCGACACGATCCGTCGGTGCGTGGCATAGGCGCGCGCGAAGCCCGCGGTCACCGGCGCCCGGCCCTCATCGGTTTGCCAGGTCTGCGGGTCCATCATCGTCGCGATCCGGTCCCGCAGGGTTTCACCGGACACGAAACCCGTGCAGAACAACGTCATCTCGCACCCGAGCACCAGCACGACCTCACGCCCGGCCGGCGCCGCCCGGCGCACCTCCTCGGCCCGCCGCGCCGCCGCGGTCAGGTCGGTCACCAGCGCGTCCGCGTCCACATCGGACGGAAAGGGGGCGAACCATGCGTCGAGCCCGGCGTCCACCGCGTGGCGCGAAGCGACCGCGAGCCGGTCGAGATCCACACCCGAGACCCGCACGGCCGTCGCGTGCAGGTCGTCGGCGATGATGCCCAGCTCCCGCTGCACCTGGTCCGGATCGAACGACGGCCGAGTCAGCTCGCCGTCGACCGCCATGCCCGTGTCGTAGTTCACCCCGTTGATGCGCACGGTTCCGACCGTACGCCGGGTCACTCAGGCGGCGGAAACTGCGGACGGCGCTTCTCGAGGAACGCGGTCGCGCCCTCGGCCATGTCGGGACTCGAGAGCGCCTGCACCAGCATGCCGATGCCGGTGCTGAACGAGTCGCGCGCGGCGTTCCACCAGATGTTCGAGCTCACCTTGGTGATCTCCAGGTAGCGCGGGCTGAGCGCGGCGAGCTCGGCGCACCAGGCCTGCACCGTGGGCTCCAGCGCGTCGTCGTCGACGACCTCGTTGACCAGGCCCATCCGGTAGGCGTCGTCGGCGGAGTAGCGGCGGCACAGCAGGGCCAGCTCCTTGGCCCGCTTCTCGCCGATCTGCACGCCCATCACGTTGGTCGCACCGGTGACCGGCGCGCTGCCGACCCGCGGACCGGTCTGGCCGAACGTGGCCGACCGCGCCGCGATCGCAAGGTCGCAGGCGACGACGAGCTCGTTGCCGCCACCGGCCGCGGCGCCGTTGACCGCCGCGATGACCGGGCGCGGGCACGACCGTACGGCGTCGAAGAGGCGCAGCGACATGGCGTACAGCGACCGCATCTCGGCGGTCGTCGGCCGGCTCAGCGTGGTGAGCGCACCGCCGGCGCAGAAGCTGCCGCCCGAGCCGGTGATGACGACGGCCCGCGCGCGCGGCCCGTCGGCGAACGCCTCGACGATCGCTGCGGCCATCGGTGGGTCGTACGCGTTGCGCCGCTCCGGCCGGTTGAGCCGGATCCACAACGCGTCATCGCGCCATTCGACTTCCACATCGGACATCAGGCGGCCGCCGCGGTCGCCGGCCGTACGCGGGTCGAGGTCTGGTGGCGGTCCATCGGCTTCCAGCCTAGGGCGTCGTCTGCGATCAGCAGGGCCTGGATGTTGGCGGAACCCTCGCCGGTCTGCCAGAGCTTCGCGAAGTTGAGGTAGAGGCTGATCGGGACCTCATCCGCGAAGGCCATCCCGCCGAAGATCTCCGCGGTCGCCTGGGCCGCTCGGTTGCACGCCTCGCCCGCGAAGTACTTGGCGATCGAGCTCTCCCGGGTGGCGACCGTGCCGCTGTCGTATCCACGCGCGGCGATCTCGACCAGCGCGCGGGCGGCGCCGACGTCACACACCATGTCCGCGAGCTGCTTCTTGATCATCTGGAACGCGCCGATCTTCTCGCCGAACGCCTCGCGCTGGTTCGCGTACCCGAGCGAGGCGTCCAAACAGGCCTGAGCCAGCCCGACCGAGCGGGCCGCGACGGTGAGGCGGCCGAAGTCCATCGCATTCATGGCGACGATGAACCCGCGGCCGACCTCGCCGAGCACGTGGTCGGCGGGCACGCGAACGGCGTCCAGGGTGACCGCGTTGGTCGGCATCAGCCGGCCGAGGACGCGGCAGGGGACGCGCCGGGTGCCGAAGCCCTCGGTGTCCGTGGGGACGACGAACGCGGTGACCCCGCGGTGTCCCGCGGGCGGGTCGGTCTTGGCGTACACGATGGCGACATCGGCCACGTTGGCGTTGGTGATCCACATCTTGCTGCCGGTGATCAGCCAGTCGTCGCCGTCGCGGACCGCGCGGGTGCGCATCGCGCCCAGGAAGTCGGAGCCGCCGTCGGGCTCGGTCATCGCGTTGCAGCCGAGCAGGTCGCCGGCGAGCAGCCGCGGCACGTAGCGCTCGACCAGCTCCGTGCTGCCCCAGTTGGCGATCGTGAGCGGAACGGTGGCTGCCTGCAGGTTCATGCCCGCGGACAGCGGGGGGTAGACCCAGGCGAGCTGTTCGCTGACGGCCGCGAGCGCGCGGTACCCGGCGCCCGTGCCGCCCATGTCCTCCGGAAAGCAGCACCCGAAGAACCCGAGGCGGCCCATCTGGCGATACAGTTCCCGCGGAAACGCGCCGCTCTCCTCGAGCTCGCGGATCCGCGGCCGCACCTCGCGGATGCCCCAGTCCCGCACGAGTGCGGCGAGGTCGGCGGTCAGATCGTCAGCCACGTGACGCCCCTTCCCGGCATGCCGGCGCCATCCGGTGGGCAGGATTTGTGTTAATGTTGCATATGAATAGGTCGAATGTCAAACTGTAGCGGCCGGCACCGATCCGCGTGCTCGGTGATCGCAACCGAGTGGAGAAAGGCCCGCGATGACCAGTGATGTCAGGTCCGCGTCGGTGAATGGCGCCGCACGGCCGCCGAAGGCGGCGATGCTCGTGGCGCAGCGCATCATGCGTGACGTCATCGCCGGCCGGCTCAGGCCGGGCAACCTGCTGCTGCCCGAGCGCACGATGCTGGAGAAGTACCAGACCGGCCGCGGCACCCTCCGCGAGGCCCTGCGGCTGCTGGAGTTCCAGGGCGTGATCGCGCTCAAGCCCGGTCCCCGCGGCGGCCCGGTGCTGCAGGACCCGGACGCGTCCCACCTGGCGTCCACACTGGTGCTGCTCATGCAGCTCAAGGACGCGCCGTTCCGCAGCATCGTGGAAGTCCGCACGGCGATGGAGCCGATGATCAGCCGGCTGGCCGCCGAACGCATGTCCGCCGAGTCGCTCGACGAGTTGGGCGGCACGATCGACGCGATGCGCGACAACCTCGACGACCAGGTCACGTTCCTGGAGGCCAACAAGAGGTTCCACGACATCATCGCCTGGTCGTCGGGCAACCCGCTGTTCGGGTACATCGTGGACTCACTGCTGGGCATCATGGACGGCACCGTGATCGGCATCGACTACCCTGCCCCGCGCCGGGTCGCGATCCTCAAGGCCCACGACGAGATCTACCAGGCCCTCAAGTCCCGCGACGCCACGGCGTCCGAGCAGCGCATGCGCGAGCACATCGACGCCTACGTGCGATACGCCGAGCGCAAGTTCCCCGAGGTGCTCGACCAGGTCATCCGCTGGGACCGGATGGGCTGACCGGCGCGAGCTGCCGCCCCCACCCAGGGGGTCATGCCCGGGCGAGCGCCGCCTCGCCCAGGAATGCGCGCAGCACCGACGCATGCGAGCGGGCCGTCTCGGCCGGGCCGCTGTAGCCGACCTCGCCCCGCGCCACGACGACCACCTCGTCGGCGACCTCCAAGCCGACCTCGGCGTTCTGCTCCACCATGAGGATGCCGATCCCCGAGTCCGCCATGCTGCGCACCTGCGCCGCCACCGACTCCACCACCGCCGGCGCGAGGCCCATCGACGGCTCGTCGAGCAGCATGATCCGGGGCTCGGACATCAGCGCCCGCCCGAACGCGAGCATCTGCTGTTCGCCCCCGCTCAGCAGGCCGGCCGCGCCGGAGCGCCGCTCCCGCAGGATCGGGAACATCTCGTACACCCGCTCCAGGTTGGCCGCCGCCTTGGCGGCCGCCGTGTAGGCGCCCAGCCGCAGGTTCTCCTGCACGGTCAGCGGCGCGAACATCCGCCGGCCTTCGGGCACGAGCACGACACCCCGGCGGACGACCTTGTGCGCCGCGAGCCCGGTGATCCGGTCACCGTCGAGCAGGACCTCGCCCGACTTCGGCGGGTGCAGGCCGGCCACCGTTCGCAGGGTGGTGGTCTTCCCGGCGCCGTTCGCCCCCAGCACGAGCGTCACCGAGCCGGGCCGCACCGACAGGCTGATGCCGCGGACGGCCGAGATCTTGCCGTACCCGGCGTGCAGGTCCTGGATCTCAAGCATGCTGCTCCCGCCACTTCTTGCCGAGGTAGGCCTGCTGCACGGCCGGGTCGCGCACGACGACGTCCGGCGGGCCGGCCGCGATGAGCTTGCCGAAGTTCATCGCCAGCAGGTAGTCGCAGGTGTCGATCATCATCTGCACATCGTGCTCGACCAGCAGCTGGGTGAGCCCCTCCGACCGCAGCTGCTTGAGCAGATCGGAGATCTCCCGCCGCTCGCTCTGGTTCATGCCCGCGGTCGGCTCGTCCAGCAACAGCAGCGATGGCCGCATCGCCAGCGCCCGCGCGATTTCCACGCGCCGCTGCGTGCCGTAGGACAGCTCGCCCGGCCGCAGCTTCTCCAGACCGGTCAGCCGGGTGCGCGCGATCGCCTCGGTCACCGCGGGCGCCGCGGTCCGCCCGAACACCCGGGACACGAACGATCCCGGGCGCAGGTCGCCCCCGAGCTGCACGTTCTCCAGCACGGTCAGATCGGAGAGCAGCCGTACGGTCTGGAAGGTCCGGGCCACCCGGCGGCGCGCGACGTCGGCGGCCGACACCCGGTGGAACGGCTCGCCGTCGAGCAGCAGCGACCCGTGGGTGAGCGGAACGAGCCGGGTGATCGCACCGAGCAGGGTGCTCTTACCCGAGCCGTTGGGCCCGAGGAGGCCGAAGATCTTGCCGGGCGTCACGCGGAACGAGACGCCGTCGACGGCCCTGACGCCACCGAAGTGTACGGCGACGTCGCGCGCCTCCAGGACAGCGGTCTCCACGGTGGACTCCACGGTCATGTCGCGCTCCGCTCCACGGGACTGTCTTCCGCCAACTCCTCCAGGACGGCCAGGTCGGCGTCCGGTGGCGCGTCGTCGATGGCCACGACCGGCACGGTGGACAGCGGCGGCCGGCGCCGGCGCTGGAAGGCGCGCCAGCCTTCGGTCAGGACGCCGAGCAGGCCGCCGGGGACCCAGATCGCCGCGAGCGCCACGATGATGCCGTAGATGATGTGCTGCCACTGCCCGACGACCTCGAGGATGCTGGGCAGCCAGGTGAAGATGATCGCGCCGATCAGCGCGCCGAGCCAGGACCGCGCCCCGCCGACGATGATCATCGTGAGCGCGAGGACGACGAGCGCGAAGCCGATGTCGGTCGGGCCGACCGTCGTGCGCAGCATGGTGTTGATCGAGCCGGCCGCGCCGCCGAGGATGCCGCTCACGACGAACGCGGCGATCCGGTAACGGCGCACCTTGATGCCCATCGACGCGGCCAGCTCCGGGTCGTCGCGGACGGCTTCCACCCGCCGGCCCAGCCGACCGCGCTCGGTCAGCGTGAGGACGACCACGGCCACCACGACGATCGCGAACACCAGGCCCATCGAGATGCTGGTGATCGCGCCGTACAGCCCGGTAGGGCCGCCGGTCAGGTCCCCGCCGTTGACGGCGATCACGCTGATGATGAGGTCGAACGCGATCGTGGCCATACCGAGGTAGAGGCCCCCGAGCCGGTTGATCAGCAGCGCCAGCCCGAAGCTGACCAGCGCCGCGCCGACCGCGGCGAGGACGATCGTCACCAGCGGCGACGTGTGGTAGTGGATCACCAGGATGCCGCCGCCGTACGCGCCGATGCCATAGCAGCCGACGCCGGCGAACGAGAACACGCCCATCCGCAGCGGCACCTGGATGCTGAGCGCCAGCAGCAGACCGATCAGGGTCGCCTGGATCAGCACCAGGTTGGAGGTGTAGAAGTCCATCATGCTGGTGCCTCGCTCCGCTCGGCGGCGCACGATGGCCGTCCACGGAGCTTGCCCGGCCGCTCGCTCGGCTCGTTCATGTCCGACGCACCTCCCGGCGTCCGAACAGGCCCTCCTTCTTGACCAGCAGCACGAGGAAGATGAGGCCGAACGAGACGGCGTCGACCCACAGGCCCGAGGTGTGGGTGAGCACGATGGTCTCGGTGATGGCGAGGACGTACGACCCGACCACCACCCCGGCCATGCTGCCCACGCCGCCGAGGATGATGGCCGCGAACGCCTTGAGGATCAGCGTCTCGCCGCTCTCCGGCGTGATCGCGCCGAGGTTGAACGTGAGCAGCGCGCCGGCGAGTCCGGCGAGTCCGCCGGCGATCGTCATCGTGACGAGTGCGAGGCGGCGCCGGTCGACGCCCATGACCGAGGAGATCTCGGAGTCGACGCCGATCGAGCGCAGCGCGAGGCCGTTACGCGAGACGTGCAGCCAGCGGGCAATGCCGATGCCGAGCGCGAGGGCGAGCACGACGACGATGATCTGCACGTTGGTGATCCGTACGCCGGCGATGTGGTAGCTGACGGTGTGGAAGCTGCTGCCGGTGTACCCGAACGGGTTGCTCTTGGTGTACTCCTGTGCGATCGCGAGCGGCACCCCGGCGACGCCGATGCCGCCGATGAGGATCTGCATCTCGGCCGTACGGTGGTCCCTCGCTCTACGCAGGATCGGCTCGAACGCGAGCACTTGCACCGCCACGGACATGAAAGCCCCGGCCAGCGCGGCGATCAGGATCACCGCGATCATCGGCAGCCGGACGTGCTCGACGATGAGGTACGCGGTGAACGCGGAGAACATGAAGATCGAGCCGTGCGCGAAGTTGAGGATCCCGATGGTGCCCCACGCCAGGCTCATGCCGAGCGCGAACAGCAGGTAGATGGACCCAAGCGCGAGCGCGTTGATCAGGTCCTGAAGCATGGCCGCCTCTTTTCCCTCGGCCGTCTGATGGGGTGGTGCGGTGGCGTTCCTGGG
>DATDJX010000023.1:0-2695 GCA_036520275.1 Asanoa sp. | reverse complement strand
CGGGCGGCAAGGAGGCCGCGAACGCCGGCCTGCACGTCGTGGACACCGCGCCGGGTGTCGACATCGGCGCGGTGTTCCAGCAGGCGGCCAGCGAGCAACCCGAGGAGTTCGACTACAGCACGGACGTCGACACCGAGAAGGGGTTGGAGTTCGTCGGCGCGATCTTCGCCAAGTTGTCCGGCGTGTCGGTGGACCTGACCGTGTCGGCGGCCGAATCGTGGCGGCCGGACGTGGTCGTGTACTCGTCGATGGAGGGCACCGGGCCGCTGGTCGCCGCGAAGCTCGGCGTGCCGGCCGTGTCGCACGGCTTCGGGTTCGCCGACGAGGCGTCGATGACCGAGGCGATCTTCAAGAAGATGGTCGAGGAACGCGAACGGCATGGCGTGCAAGGGTTTCCCGAGGTGCGCGAGTCGATCGACGTGGCGCCGCCGAGCATGGTCGACCGGCCGGTGCGCGGCTGGCCGATGCGGTACGTGCCGTACAACGGAGGCGGCGTGCTGCCCGAGTGGGTGCTCGAACGGCCCGCGCGCCCGCGCGTCGCGGTGACACTCGGCACGGTGCTGACCCAGGTCGGCGCGCTCACGTCGTTGACCAAACTCGTCGACGTGGCACGGCATCTGGACGCCGAGTTCGTACTCGCCCTCGGCGACGCGGACCCGTCGCCACTGGGAGAACTGCCGGACAACGTGCGGGCGGCCGGGTGGGTGCCGCTGTCCGCGCTGCTGCCGACCTGCGCGGCGCTGGTGCACCACGGCGGGGCCGGCTCGACGCTGACCGCGATCGACGCCGGAGTCACGCAACTCGTGCTGCCGCACGGCGCCGACCAGTACATGAACGCGGACGCCGTGGCGCGGCGCGGGCTCGGTCTGCGTTCGGAGCCGGATCAGGTGGACGCGGAGCTGATCGACCGCCTGCTCACCGACCCGGGGCTGGGCCGGGCCGCCTCCGAGGTGGCCGACGAGATCGCGACGCTGCCGAGGCCCGCCGACCTCGTGCCGAAAATCGCCGGCCTCGCCTGACTTTGCCAGGGGTGCACACCGTGGCGTGCACTAACCCGGATCGTGCCTGAAGCCGTGTGAGGTGAGACCGCGCGGCGTGATCGCTGGATTCCTGGTGGTCGGAGTGCGGTCGGGCGGTGAGGATGGGGTTCGGGGCGTTTCCGCGGGACGGTTTCGGGCCTTGATCGACGTGGTGCGGGCAGGCGTCGCGGGCGCTGTGCGCGCGGCCTGCGGGGTTGTCGTCGTGGTCGCCGGCCGCGGCGGCTCAACCGGGCGCCGGGAGCGCAGCGAGCCGGGCGAAGGCGGCGGCGAGGTCTTGGGCCCAGGGCCAGGACCGGGGAAGCCTGAGACGTGCTCGGCGCGCGTGGAAGGCGAGTCGTCCGGCGGTGTGCAGCAGCCGGTCGCGCAGGCGCTTGGGCTCGCAGATCGACAGGTCGCCTTCGATGAGCAGAGCCTGTGTGGCGAAGGTCAGGGTCTGGGCGATCAGAACGAGCTCGAGCCAGGCCTCGTTGAGCGCGAAGTCACGGAAAGGCAGGTTGGTCAGGCCGGTGTCCTTGGCGGCGCGGATGCGGTCCTCGACCCTTGCGCGGGCGCGATGCAGGCGCTCGAGGTCGGCGGGCTCGCCGGTCTGGTCGGTGAGGATCGCTTGGAAGCGGTGGCCGTCGTGGTCGGTAAAGCTCAGTTGCGCGCCGGGGTGCGGGCGCTCGCGGCGGACGATCACCCGCGACCCGGCCGGCCAGCCGCTGAGGTCGAGTTGGTCGGTGATCTCGACGACCTGTCCGTTATCGCGCTGGGTTCCGTCGGCCGCCAGCGCCGGCACCCACGAGTCGGGGCTGGTGGCGAGGACCTGCTCGCGCAGGGTCTCGGTCAGCTGCAGGCCGACCGAGAACTGGATGCACGCGGCGCGGCAGTGATCGAGGAACTCGTGCGTGGCGCCGGCACTATCGCAACGGACCACGATCTGCGCGTCGGCGCAGACCTCGCGCGGGAGGGCCTGCAGCGCGTCGTCGAGCACGGCGATGTGGTCGGCGGCGGTGTTCGCGCCGGCGTTGCCCGGCCGCAGCAGGCCCGCCAAGGGCAGGCCGCCCGGACCGATGCCGGGCATGTCCAGGTAGGCCAGCATCGGGTGAAAGCCGAACCCGCGCTTATAGGTCGCCGCCGCGCCGTCCTTCTCGGAATGCGACGTGATCAGGGTCGCGTCGATGTCGACGATCAACGAGCCCTCGGGCCAGGCCTCAGCCCGCCAAAGGCGCTCGATCACGGCGGCGCGCCCGGCGGCCAGCGCGCCCAGCAGGCGATGCTCGGCGACGGCGTCAAGGACCCGAAAGGCGGTCGCGTCGGAGGCCACCGCCCCGAACAGCACGTGCTGATCGCGCAGGCCGCGCAGGTCGGCCAAGCAGTCGCCGCCATCGGCCAGCACGACCGCCAGGTCACGCACCACGCGGCCCGGATCATGGCCCCCCTGGCGCTGGCGCAGGCCGGCCAGCCCACCGCCGATCGCGCCGGTCATCCCGAGCCGGTCCGCGGCCGCGGCCACCAGCCCGGCACCAACGTGGCTGACGGTCCGATCGTCTCCGTCCGACAGGACTTCTACGGTGAAACAGCGTCCTTCGCGCATCACCTTCAAGGTGATCCTCCTGAGATCGTGCTGCAGGCTTCGAGAACCCGCAGAATCGCTGCTCAGGCGGACAGTTCCG
>DATDJX010000022.1:0-3514 GCA_036520275.1 Asanoa sp. | reverse complement strand
GCCGAACCTGCGCCTGGTGGGCCGTGAGCCCGCTCCGGGCATCGACCTGCTGGCCTTCGACGAGCAGTCCGGCCGCGCCGTGGTCCTGCACGTCACCGGCGAGACCGTCGAGTGGCAGATCAGCCGCGCGCTCGGCGCCGTCGCCGACGTCGCCGGCTGGGACGCCGCCCGCCTCGCCGAGGTCTCCGACGCGCTCGAGGCCGTGGTGCCCGGCGACTCGCCGCAGCTCGTGCTCGTCGCGGGCGGCTACGACCCGCGCGCCATCGCCACGCTCGACTGGCTGAGCCGCCGCCACGGCGTCGAGGCGTCCTGCTTCAGCGTCTCCGTCCTGCGCTTCGGCAACGAGCGGCTGCTGTCCGTGCACCGCGAGCCGCGCGACGGCTCGGCGACCGACGCGGCCGCCCAGGTGCAGTGGATGCTCACCGGCGCCCAGGCCGCGCCCGCCGGCGAGGCCGCCGCGGCCCAGCCCGCCGCCAGCACGCCGCCGCCTCCGCGCGGCTGAAAGTCCGTCTCTCCCCCGGGGTCCGTGTCCTTCATCGCACGGACCCCGGGTCGAGGGACGGCTTCTCTAGTTGGGCCGCAGCCGCGCGACCTGCGGGTCGTGGTCGGACTGCTGGTCGAAGAACTCGGAGTTCACGTGCACCGAGTCGTACTCGGGCAGCGGGAACAGCAGCGCGGGTGAGACCAGGATGTGGTCGAGCGCCTGCGAGTTGCCCTCGAACACGTACGAGTAGCGCTCGTTCGGCGGCAGCAGGTAGTACAGGTCGAGCATCTGGAAGCCCTGCAGGATCTGCACGGTCTCCGAGAACTCGAAGTCGTTGATGTCGCCGAGCACGACGTAGTTGGCGAGCGGATCGGCGCGCTGGATGTCGCGCGCGAACCGGTTAACGATCGTCGCCTGCGCGTGCCGCTGCGTCTCCGTGACGCGGGTCGGTGGCTGGAGGTGGCCGAACAGCGGGTCGTCGCCGCCCTTGGAGTTGAAGTGGTTGGCGACCACGATCAGCGTCTTGCCCTTCCACGTGAACTCGCCGGCGAGCGGCTTGCGGCTCGTGGTGAAGGCCGGGTCGGACGGCTGGATGCGGCCCGGGCTGAACGTCAGGTGCGCGTCGCCGCGGCTCCGGACGACCGCCGTCGCGTTCGTCGACGTGCCGCCAGGTCGGTCGACGAACGCCAGCCCGCGATCGGTCCGGTACAGGAAGCCCTGGCGGATGTTGCCGCCGGGCGCTCCGCCGTCCTGATCGTCGACCGGGTCGATCTGCCGGTACTGGTATGTCGGGCCGCCGGCGGCCGTGATCGCCGCGATCAGCGCGTTCCAGGTGACGCTGGCGTCGGTAACCGGGCTGGCGGTGCCGCCGGACACGCCGTCGTTGTCCTGGATCTCCTCGACGGCGACGACGTCCGGCGCCTTGAGGTTGTTGATCAGCGTGTCCGCGAGGCCCGCGAACTTGGCCGGCGAGTCGGTCGGGGCGAGGTTCTCCACGTTGAACGACGCGATCGAGAGCTCCTTGCTGCTGGGCGTCTCGGTCACCTCGCGCTGGAGGGCGCCCGTCGCGGTCGCGTCGGCCAGCGGGTAGTACTTGAAGTTGTCGAACGAGTAGTCGCCGACGGCCACGATCGGCGACGAGAACTTGTCGCCGACGTTGGCCGTGCTCGGCGTCTCGCCGATCACGTCGTCGAGGATGAAGCGCTCGGGGTTGAAGTCGTCCGAGCGCACGATCACGCCGCCGCGCGGCGTGCGCACGCCGGCGAAGCGGCCGTTGTCGCCGACGATCGAGACCTCGCCGAAGCTGTTGCTCGGCCCGGTCGCCACGGCGTCGTTGAACTGCAGGAGCATGCCCTCGAGGCTCTCGTGGAAGTCGATGCCGTCCTGCTGCGGGTCGAACGTCGGGTTGGTGTCGACGTCGCCGGTCGAGTCGTTGTCGATGATCCGGTTCGGCGGGAGGCGGCCGCCCTCGCCGACCACGGTCGGCGCGATCGGGCTACCGCCCTCCACGGCCGTCACCGTCGGCCGCGAGATCTCTGTCAGCGACAGGCTCTCGGGACCCCAGGTGGCCTGCTTGAACTCCTGGACGGCGCCGCTGAACAGCACGGCGGTGCCGACCGGCGGCCGCGCGCTCGGGCTGAACAGGAAGATGCCCTCGGAGGTGCGATCGTCCGCGTCGGGGCTGGCGTCCTGCACCCAGATGCCGTTCGTGCTTGCCGCGGTGACCACGCCCGGCACGCCGCTGACGACCTGGTTCTCGTACGGCGAGCGGTGCTGCGCGCCCTGGATGTCGTGGATCCGCAGGCCCTCGACGCCGACGGTCGTGAAGGCGAACCTGAAGTCCGCCCCCATGTTGTCCGGCGGGTCGTCGGTGTCGGCGTCGCTCACCTCGGACGCGCTGACCGTGACCGTGCACCGCTCACCGCGTGCGAAGTCGGTGTCGGGTTCGAGCGTGTACGTGCGCGGACCACCGCTGACGGCCACGTCGTGAGCGCCGCTGGACGCGCAGGTGACCGAGAACGCGGTCGGCGTGACCGAGACGTCCTCGCTGAAGGTGATGTCGACGCTGGCGTCGAGCGCGACGTCGTTCGCGTTGTTGTCCGGCGTCGTGTCCGTGACGGTCGGCGCGGCGTCGGCCGGCGGGCCACCGCAGGCGGCTCCGCCGTTCGCGGCGCCTGGGGTCGCGGGGACGCGCTGGAAGTCCAAGGCGTTGTCGTCGGTGTCGCAGCCCTCGGGCACGCGGCTGATGCTCTCGGGGCCGGCGGGCGGCCCGGCGGCCGTGTCGGTCGGCGCGGTGCCTGGGCCCTCGGTGTAGCCGGGCACCCGACCTTCGTAGGAGACCGCGTCGACGACAGTGTCGCCCTGGACGATCGCCGCGGCGTCGGGCGCGCCGTTCTGGATCAGGTCGGTCGCAGCTCCGATGTCGAGGTTGCAGGCCGGGACCGTGACCTGGTCGCCGCAGACGACGTAGTGGCCGCCGGGCGCGAGGTCGACGTTGGGAAGGTCGGCATTGAGGTAGATCGCGTTGTTGGCGCCGTTGACGAACCGGACCGCATACGTGTCGAGGTTTACGGGCGTCGAAGCGTCGTTGCGGATCTCGAGGAACTCCGCCGTGTCGGTGCCCGCCTGGTCGTAGTCGACCTCGTTGACCACGAGGGTTGTCGAGGCAGCTGAGGCCGGTGCGGCCAGGACGAAGAAGGTCGCGAGAGCGGTCAGGAGTGCGCGCATGGCGGCCACCCTATCCCGGTCGACGGACCGCGATTGTGAAGATTGTCAGAGGGCTTGCACCTCGGTGAGCACCTCGCCCACCGAGGCCTTCGCGTCGCCGAAGAGCAGGGCGGTCTTCTCGTCGTAGAACAGCGGGTTGTCGATGCCCGCGAAGCCGCTGTTCATGGACCGCTTGAGCACGATCACCGAGCCCGCCTTGTCGACGTCCAGGATCGGCATCCCGTAGATCGGCGAGTCGGGCACCGTCCGCGCGGCCGGGTTGGTGACGTCGTTGGCGCCGATCACGAGCGCGACGTCGGTGCG
>DATDJX010000021.1:0-3785 GCA_036520275.1 Asanoa sp. | reverse complement strand
GCGTCTCGCCACCATGTCCCGTGACCCCCCGCGCCACCCCCCGACGCTCGCAGTCTCCCTGCGGGTCAACGGCGCTCCACGCGAGGTAGAGCTGGATGCTCGCGTCACGCTGCTCGACGCGCTCCGCGACCATCTTGGGCTGACCGGCACCAAGAAGGGGTGCGACCAGGGGACCTGCGGCGCGTGCACGGTGCTGCTCGATGGCCGGCGGGTGTTGTCGTGCCTCACGCTCGCCGCGACCTGCGACGGTCGCGACGTCGAGACGATCGAGGGGCTGTCGGCGGACGGGCACCTGCACCCGCTGCAGTCGGCGTTCGCGTCGTGCGACGCGCTGCAGTGCGGCTACTGCACGCCGGGGCAGATTATGTCGGCGGTGGCGCTGCTCCGCGAGGGGCGGGCGGGCTCCGACGCGGAGATCCGCGAGTACATGAGCGGGAACCTCTGCCGGTGCGGGGCCTACGCGGGCATCGTGGCGGCGATCCGCGAGGTCGCGGCGGCCACCGCATCGGAAGGAGGCGGCGATGCGCGCCTTTGAGTACGTCAGGGCCGCCGACGTCGGGCAGGCGGTCGCCCTGGTGAGCGCCGACCGCGACGCCGCGTACCTCGCCGGCGGGACGACGCAGCTCGATCTCATGAAGGACGGCGTGCTCGCGCCCGAGCGTCTGGTGGACATCTCCCGCCTGTCGCTGCGCGGCGTCGTGTCGAGAGGGGAGGCGGTGGTCATCGGCGCGATGACGACGATGGAGGAGGCCGCGACCGACCCGACGATCGCCGAGCGGCTCCCGCTCGTGCGGGAGGCGCTGCTGCTCAGCGCCTCCGTGCAGCTCCGCAACATGGCGACGATGGGCGGCAACCTCCTGCAGCGCACGCGCTGCCGCTACTTCCGCGATCCCACGGTCGCGTGTAACCGGCGGCTGCGGGGCTCGGGCTGTAGCGCGCTCGCGGGCCATCACCGGATGCACGCTATCCTCGCCACCAGCGACCACTGCATCGCCACCCATGCCTCGGATGTCGCGGTCGCGCTCGTGGCCCTGGACGCCGTCGTGCGCACGACCGGACCCGGGGGCGAGCGTCAAATCCCGCTCACGCAGTTGCATCTGCCGCCGGGCGAGACGCCGGACGTGGAGACGGTCCTCGCGCACGGTGAGCTGATCACCGGGATCGAGGTCCCGCTGCCACCCCGCGGCGCGCGCTCCGGCTACCTCAAGGTGCGCGACCGCGCCTCGTACGAGTTCGCGCTGGCGTCGGCCGCGGTCGTACTGGTGATGGACCAGGGCGTGATCGTCGACGCCCGTGTGGGCCTGGGCGGGGTCGCCACGGTCCCGTGGCGGGCCGTCGCGGCGGAGGGGGTGCTGCGTGGGGCGGCGACGACGACGGCCGTCTTTCGCACCGCCGCCGACGCGGCGCTCGAGGGAGCGGTGGCGCGTCGCGACAACGCCTTCAAGATCGACCTGGCCAAACGCACGCTCGTGCGCGAGCTGTCGATCCTCGCGGAGGCACGCGATGTCGAGTCCTGACCGCGCCGGCGCACTCCCGCTCGTCGGGCCCTCGGAGGACCGGATCGACGGCCCCGCGAAGGTGGCCGGCGCCGCGCTGTACCCGTCCGACGTCCATCTGCCGCGTCTCGCGCACGCGGCCCTTGTCCGGAGCACCATCGCGAGTGGCCGCATCCGGCGCATCGGCACCGAAGCCGCCGGCCAGGCGCCGGGCGTGGTCGCGGTCATCACCCACACCAACGCCCCGAGGCTCGCGCGCGGACCCACCGGCCAGCGCTTCATGCGCGGGCCCGTGGGCCAGCTCGTCCTGATGACCGCGCTCCACCGCCATTCGGTCGGCCAACTCATGATGACCACGCCGTCGCCGGTGTCGCCCCTCCAGGACGATCGCATCCTGCATTACGGCCAGCCGGTCGCGGTCGTGGTGGCGGAGTCGGGCGAGCAGGCCGTCGCCGCCGCCCGGCTGGTCGAGGTCGAGTACGATCCCGACCCGGAGCCGCCGTTGCTCGAGCTCGACGATCCCCGCGCCGAGGTGCTGACCAATCCCTGGATGTTGGACATGGCGCGCGGGAATGTCGGCGCCGGGCTGGCAGCCGCCGAGGTGCGGATCGACGCCTCCTACGCCACGCCGGACGAGACCAACAACCCGCTCGGTCTCTTCGCGACCGTCGCCGCGTGGGACGGCGACCGGCTCATAGTCCACGACGCGACCCAGTGGCCCTACGGCGTCCGCGAGACGCTCGCGAGGGTCTTCGAGCTGCCCGAGGACCACGTCCGCGTGCTGGCGCCCTTCGTCGGCGGCGCGTTCGGCGCGGGACTCCGGGCGTGGCCGCACGTCATCCTCGCCGCGGTGGCGGCACGCTTGGTCGGTCGGCCGGTGAAGCTCGGCCTGACGCGGGCGGAGATGTTCACCTCCGTCGGGCACCGCCCGCGCACGCGGCAGCGCGTCAGGCTGGGCGCGACCCGCCGAGGCGAGCTGGTGGCGATCGATCACGAGGCGACCTCCTCCACCGCCCGTGAGGACGACAACGTCGAGCTCGTCGCCTTCGGCGCGGCCAAGGCGTACGCCTGTCCGAACGTCGCGACGCATGATCGACAGGTCCGGCTCCACATCCCCTGCCCGGGCTTCATGCGCGCGCCGGGGGAGGCGCAGGGCAACTTCGCCCTGGAGTCGGCGATGGACGAGCTGGCGTACGCGCTGGGCTTGGATCCCCTCGAGCTGCGCAGGCGCAACGACGCCGCGGTGGAGCCGCAGAGCGGGCTCCCCTGGTCGAGCCGGGGACTGCACGAGTGCTACCGGCAGGGCGCCGAGCGGTTCGGCTGGTCGCGGCGGAGCCCCGAGCCTCGCTCAATGCGCGACGGGCGCATGCTGGTCGGTTTCGGCATGGCCGAGGTGGCCTTCCAGTTCTTCCAGGGCCCATGCGCGGCACGCGCGTCGATCGACCGGGACGGGCGCGCGTACGTACGCAGCGCCGCCACGGACATCGGCACGGGGACGCGCACCGTGATGACGCGGTTGAGCGCGGACCTCCTCGGCCTGTCGGTGGGGCGGGTCCGCTTCGAGCTGGGGGACACGGAGCTGCCAATGGCGCCATGGGCGGGTGGCTCCGGCCTCACCGGCGCGCTCGGCGCCGCGGTGCACCAGGCCTGCATGCGGCTCGTGCAATGCTTCCTCGACCTAGTGAAGAACGACGACGAGTCGCCCCTGAAGGGGTGCACGCTCGAGCAGGTCACCACCGCCGGCGGCCGCATCGTGCGCGCCGACCATCCGGCGCGGGGCGAGGCGTTCGGGGACATCCTCGCGCGGCACGGGCTCGAGGAGTTGAGCGCGGACGGCGAGAGCGGCACGCCCGCCGCAATGCTGGTGCAGGGGATCGTTTCCTCCGCGGCACGATTCGGCCGCGTCGTGCCGGCGGTCGCGCGGAAGATGGGCGCGCGCGCGCCGGCCCCCGCCTTCGCCGTCAAGTTCGTAGAAGTGCACGTCGATCCCGATCTCGGCACGGTGCGCGTGACGCGCGTGGTCTCGGCGGTCGACGCGGGCCGCATCCTCAACGAGAAGCTGGCGCGGAGTCAGATCCTCGGCGGCACGGTGGGCGGCATCGGGATGGCGCTGCTCGAGGAGACGCTGACGGACCCGGGCACCGGCCGCATCGCCAACGCGACCCTCGGAGACTACCTCATCCCGGTCAACGCCGACGTGCCCGAGATGGACGTCATCTTCGTCGGCGAGCCGGACCCCCTGACACCCATCGGAACGAAGGGCGTGGGTGAGATTGGGCTCGTCGGCAT
>DATDJX010000020.1:0-3145 GCA_036520275.1 Asanoa sp. | reverse complement strand
GGCGGATCTGGACCAGCCCGCCGTGGAAGGTCGCGCTCTGCGTCCGGCCGCCGGGCAGCGCCGTGGTGAGGTCGACCGTTCCCCTGCGGGTGTCGAGGATGGCACCGACGGGGATCGACGCCTCGCCCGATAGCGGGATCGCGCTCGTGGCGCCGGGCGCGCGCACCAGCACGGTGCCGGTGGCAGGCGCGACGTTGACGCTCTGCCCGAGGACGGGAGCGGTCTCCGGGGCCGATCCGGGCGTCGAGGGCGTGGCGCCGGGCGCTGTGGGCGCGGAGGGTGTCAGGGCGCCGATCGGGTCCGGCGCGGTGGTGAACGCGACGTCCGCGCCGCGCGACGTGCCGCTGTCGTTCGAGGCCACCACGCGGAAGTGATAGGTCGTGCTCGGCAGCAGGCCGCTCAGCGCGTAGCTGACTGGCACGTCCGACTTGCCCTTGCCTGCGCTGCCGGCGGGCGAGAGCGCTCCGTACGCAGTCGTCGTCCCGTACTCGAACGCGTACGCCGTGCTCTTGTCCTTCGGGTTGACCACCCCCTGCAGCACCGCGGAGGTGGGTCCGACCGCGGTCGCGGGTCGCGTGATCACCACTGGAGCGGCGGCACGCGCCGCCGCAGCGCCGACGCCGGTCGAGGTGAGCACTGTCGCCAACGCGAGCAGGAAGAGCGTGAACCGGTGAACGTTCCTCACGCCATGACCATCGGGCGGTAGCCCGCCCGCCTTCAGCGGACTAGACGAACGGCTGAACGGTCAGTTGATGACGTTGGCGGCCGCGAGCACGAGGACGAGCGCGCCGACCACGATGCGGTATGCCGCGAACACCCCGATCGAGTGGCGCACGAGGTAGCGCAGGAGGAAGGCGATCGACAGGTAGCCGACGACGAAGGCCAGGAGCGTGGCCAGTGCGGTCGCGCCTGCCGGCGCGCCGCCGCCCTCGCCGACGTGGCGCAGCTCGAAGAGCCCGGACAGGACCACGGCGGGGACCGACAGCAGGAAGGAGTAGCGCGCCGCGGTCGTGCGGTCGAAGTTCAGGAACAGGCCGGCGGAGATCGTCGCGCCCGACCGCGAGACGCCGGGCACCAGCGCGAGCGCCTGCGCGCAGCCGATGATCAGGCCGTCGCGCCGGGTCAGCTGCGACATGTCGCGGTCGCGCTTGGAGACCGCCTCGGCGCGCAGCATCACGAACGAGAAGAGGATCAGCGCGCTGCCGACCAGCTCGAGGGTGCGGAACTCGTTCTCGATCGGATCCTTGAATGCGAGGCCGAGGATCGCGATCGGGATCGTGCCGAGCACGATGTACCAGCCCAGGCGGGCGTCGGGGTCCTGCGGTGCGCGCTCGCGGGCGAGCACGGAGCGCACCCACGCCGACGCGATCGCCCACAGCTCGCGGCGGAAGTAGACGAGGACCGCGGCCATGGTGCCCAGCTGCACGACCGCCGTGAAGGCAGCGCCCGGGTCGTCCCAGCCGAAGAAGGCGGGCACGATGCGCAGGTGGGCGGTGCTCGAAACCGGCAGGAATTCCGTCAGCCCCTGCACGATCCCGAGGACGATGGCTTGCACGGCGTCCACAGGGACGCCGGAGGGTACTCAGACCGAGGCGTGGTAGGTCAGCGCACTGGTCAGAAGTCCGGCTGCGAAGACCAGCATGCCGAGTCCGTGGCGGCGCAGGAAGGCCATGGGGCGGACTTCTAGCGGGTCCTCGTCTCGCGCGCGAGCGCCGGTCACACGATCGCAACCCGTTGGTCACCGTCCGCTAACCGGAACATCGCCGATTGCAGGGAAAACGTCGGCCTGTGGACCTTCCACTGATGCGCACGGTTGCGATCCTCGGTGTGGGCGTGCTGCTGGCGGTGTGCGTGGCGCGCCGCGACGACCTGCTCACGGCGATCGGCGCCGTGCCCCCGGCCACGCTCGCCGGCCTCGCCGCGCTGCACCTCCTCGGGCTCGTGGCACGCTCGGAGGCGTGGCGCCTCTCGCTGGCGGCGATCGGCGGCCCGTCGCCGTCGCGGCGGGTCGTGCACACCGCCAACGCCGGCGCATTCGTCGTCGGCTCGCTCGAGGCGCACGCCACGATGCCGGCGCGCATCGCCCTGCTGCGGCGGCTGGCCCCGCACGACGCGCCCCACCCCGGCCACGTCGCGGTCGCCGACCTGCCGATCTTCCTCATCGAGGTCGCGGTCGCCGCGGTGCTGCTGGGGATGGCCGGCGAGTGGTGGGCGCCGCCGGCCGCGGTCGCGGCGCTGGTCGTCGCGCGCCTGGCCGCCGGACGCAAGGCCACGCGCGGCCTGGCCGTCCTGGCCGACGTCCGCCGCCGCGCAGCGCTGACCGGCCTCGTGACCTTCATCGTGTGCTGCGGGCTGCTGCGCATCTGGGTCGCCCTGTCGGTCGTCCACCTCAGCGCCTCGCCGGCGGAGGTGGCCGTCGCCTTCGCGATGCTGGGCGCGTTCGGGCTGCTGCCGCTCGGGCCGTCTGCGCCGCCCGGAGCGCTCCTGGTGGTCAGCGGCGGCGCCGGCGCGCTCGCCGCCGGGCTCGTCCTGAGCGCGACGTCGATCACCGGCGTGCTGGTCTACGCGGGACTACTGGCGCTCGTCGGCGATCGGGCCAAGGCGCGGCTTGCGCCCGTGCAGCTCGAACGCGCGGAAGCGGTTGAAGATGGGATGGGCGGGGCCGTGGAAGTCGGCAGAGCCCGTGGTGAGCAGGCCAAGCTCGGCGCAGCGGTCGGCGATCGCCGACGCCTGCTGAGCATCGTGGGTGGGGTAGAACGCCTCGACGCCGTCGATGCCGAGACCGGCGAAGCGCTCGATGTGCTCCATCACGCCGGCGGGATCGTGGACGTTCCAGAACGGGTGCGCCCAGACGGCGACGCCTCCGGCCTCGTGCACGATCTCGATCGCCTCCGCCACCGTCGGCGTGGTGCGCCGATGGAACGCGGGCGCGCCAGGTACGAGATAGGCCTCCAGGAGTTGCGAGGCGTTCACGATCTTCTCGCGCTGGAGGCGCATCCTGTTCGCGGGATGGTCGAAGGCAGCCTGAGCGAGGTGCGGACGGCCGATCGTCGCGCGCTGCGGCAGGTCGAGCTGCAGACCACAGTCGCGCAGCGCCTCGGCCATGCGGACCGCACGCGCCGTCCGATCGGCGCGGAAGGTGGCC
>DATDJX010000019.1:0-2561 GCA_036520275.1 Asanoa sp. | reverse complement strand
CAACGACTACACGCCCGAGCAGTCCGCCTCGATCGTGCTCGGCATCGCCAAGTACCACCGCGACACCAACGGCTGGAACGACATCGGCTACAACTTCCTCGTCGACCGCTACGGCCAGGTCTTCGAGGGCCGCGCGGGCGGGGTCGAGGCGGCCGTCGTCGGCGCGCACGCCCAGGGCTACAACGACCAGTCGACCGGCGTCGCGGTGATCGGCACGTTCAGCGACGCGCCGATCCCCGAGCCGGCTATAGCGGTGCTCGCCCAGCTGCTGGGCTGGAAGATGTCGCTGCACGGCGTGCCCTGCGAGGGCGGGCTGACCGTCCTGTCCGGCGGTGGGGACCTCAACCGCTACGTCGCCGGTACGCCGGTCTCCTTCCAGCGCATCTCCGGTCATCGCGACGGCGACAGGACCGAGTGCCCGGGCAATGCGCTGTACGGACAGCTGCCCGACCTGCGTCGTCGCGCCGCCGCGCTGGCCGGGCCGATCGTCGCGCGCGGCCAGGTGAGCCTGGCGCCGTCCGCGCCGAAGGTGCCCTACGGCGCCGACGCCGTGTTCACGGGAACCGTGATCCGCCCCGACTCGTCCCCGGGCGCAGGCGACGTGGTCGCCCTGCAGAAGCGGGGCAGCAGCGGCGGCTGGGTCACGGTCGCGCGCACGTCGGCGCTGACCGACGGCTCGTATGTCGTGAGGCTCCCGTGGCGGCGCGCCGGAGCGGTGCGCGCGACCGCGGCAGGCGTGACGTCGAAGGTGACGACCGTCGAGATCACGCCGGCGCTGACGACGCGCCGCGCGCCCAAGCGGATCGCCGCCGGCGGCAGCGTCGCGCTCTCGGGCCGCGTGCGGCCGGCGACCTCGGTCTTCGTCGTGCTCGAGCGCGAGGGCTCCGACGGCCGGTTCCACCGCGTGCGCTCGCTGCGCGGGCGCATCAGGAAGACGAACTGGAGCGCCGCCGTGCGCCTGCGCCGCCCCGGCCTGTACCGCCTGACGGCGCGGACGTCAGCGAAGGATGGCGGCGCCCGCAGCGCGCCGGTGTACGTTCGCGCCGTGCGCTGACCAACGCCGCACGACCCGCCAAACGTACCGTCGGGCAGCAAAAACCCATGGTTCCCCGTGGGACCTCTACGGTCGGCGCAACGGTCTGTCAGCCCGAACACGCCGAAGCCACGGCGTTCGTGCACGTCCCGCTATTGGCATGCGCCGTTGCCGTCGCCATGGCTCTGACCTGGCTGCTGCCCCCCGGCGCGGTCGCGGTCGACGTCGCCATCGGCACGGGGCCGGCCGCCAACACGCTCTTCGTCGTGGCAGCTCCCGGCGAGGGCAACTCGTTGACGATCGCGCGCGACGCGAGCGGATTCACGGTCGACGAGAACGGCGCTGCGACGATGACGCCGGGCGCGGGCTGCGGCCCCGGGCCAGGGCCCAATACGGCGACCTGCCCCGGTGTCGGCGTCTCGCAGCTGTCCATCTCGCTCGGTGACGGTGACGACGCAGTGACGGTCGGCGCTCCCACGAACGCCGTGATCCTCGGCGGACCCGGTGACGACCAGCTCCAGGGCGGAACCGGCCAGGACGTCTTCGAGGGCGATGAGGGCACGGACGGCGTGTCGTACGGCCCTCGCGTCGCGCCGATCACCACCTCCAAGGACGGGGTTGCCAATGACGGTGAGGCGAACGAGGGCGACAACATCGGCTCCGATGTGGAGCGCATCACCGGGGGGTCGGCGAACGACTCCATCGGTGGCGGTCCCGACGCCGACATCCTCGACGGCGGTCCCGGTGACGACATCTTGAGCGGCGGCCCGGGCGCGGACCAGCTTCTCGGTGGCCCGGGACGCGACGCGGTCGCGTACACGAGCCCAGCCGACGTGAAGGTGTGGCTCGAAACGGGCATCGGAGGCAGCGCACAGCCGGGCGACAGCGATCGGATCGCGGATGTCGAGGACGTGGCCGGCGGTGATGAGCGCGACACCGTCACCGGCTCCGGTGACGACAACGCCCTCGGAGGCGGTCGCGGTGAGGACTACGTCGACGGCCGCGCCGGCGTCGACCGTGTGGACGGGGGCGGCAATGCGGACGTAGTCGTCGCCCGGGACGGCGCGCCCGACGAGCCGGTGTCGTGCGGGCCCGGTCAGGACCTCGCGATCGTCGATCGGGCAGATAGCGTCGCGCGCACTGGCCCGAACCGGTGCGAGCGGATCGATGACGGCACGGACACGACGCCGCGGCCCGGTTGGGTCTACGTGCATCCACAGCGGTGCGCCACGCCCGCGCAGCTCGGACTGACCGCGATGCACCGGCGAGTGCCGCTGCGCTACTCCGTCCTGCTCGCGAGCGGCTACCGGCAGCGCGCGGCGCCGACGCTCGACGCAAGCGATTGCTCGATTCGCGTCAGGGCCACGCCCGGGCTGGGGCGGACCGCGTCAGCCGATGTGTCGGGCACCGCGGGGACCGTCGGCCAGTCCTCGGGGCGCCGGGTGACCACGACGCTGACGGTGCTGCGCCCCAGGTGCGCCGGCAGGCGACGCAATCCGAACGCCCTGCCTCCCGATGCGCGACTTCG
>DATDJX010000018.1:0-15177 GCA_036520275.1 Asanoa sp. | reverse complement strand
GACCGCCGCCTCGTGCGCGTACCAGTCGCACAGATGCCGCTCGTCGCCGAGCCGCGCCGCCTTGACGAAGACCCGGCTCCGGTCAACGAGGTCGAGCACAGCGGCGAAGCCACGCGTGAAGCCGCCCGTCGCGGTGGTCGCCCACGTGACCTGCTTGCCCAGCCGGGCCACGATCGCGGCCCTGAGGTCGGCCGGCAGGTCGGGCCAGTGCGGGCGGACGGCCGTCGCGCCATAGGGGACGGCCGGCGGCGGCAACGCGGACATGGCACCCATGGTCCCCCATGATCGAGCCGGCGGACCGTGGGACCATGGAGGGCACACCGCAGGTCACGAGAAGACGCCGAAGACGTAGAAACGGAAAAACGTGCCACCGACCTCTCCGGGCAGCACCGATCCGGGAAGCACCGACCCGGGCAGCATCCGCAACTTCTGCATCATCGCGCACATCGACCACGGCAAGTCGACGCTAGCCGACCGGATGTTGCAGCTCACCGAGGTCGTGGACCCCCGGCAGATGCGCGCCCAGTACCTCGACCGGATGGACATCGAGCGCGAGCGCGGCATCACGATCAAGAGCCAGGCCGTACGGATGCCGTGGACGGTGCGGGAGGGCGACCAGAAGGGTGACCGGGCCGTCCTCAACATGATCGACACGCCTGGTCACGTAGACTTCACGTACGAGGTCAGCCGCTCCCTCGCCGCCTGCGAGGGCGCCGTTCTGCTCGTCGACGCCGCGCAGGGCATCGAGGCGCAGACGCTCGCCAACCTTTACCTGGCCCTCGAGAACGACCTGCACGTCATCCCGGTGCTCAACAAGATCGATCTGCCGGCCGCGCAGCCGGAGAAGTACGCCGAGGAGCTCGCCCACCTCATCGGCTGCGCGCCGGAGGACTGCCTGCGTGTCTCGGGCAAGACCGGCGAGGGCGTCCCGCACCTGCTCGACGAGATCGTCCGCCAGTTCGACCCGCCCACCGGCGAAGCCGACAGCCCCGCCCGGGCCATGATCTTCGACTCCGTCTACGACGTCTACCGCGGCGTGGTGACGTACATCAGGGTGATCGACGGCCGGCTGGAGGCCCGCGACCGGATCAGGATGATGTCCACCGGCGCGGTGCACGAGCTGCTCGAGATCGGCGTCATCTCGCCCGAGATGCTCAAGTCGCCGGCGCTGGGCGTGGGCGAGGTCGGCTACCTCATCACCGGCGTGAAGGACGTGCGGCAGAGCCGGGTCGGCGACACGGTCACGATCAACTCGCGGCCTGCGCGGCAGGCCCTCGCCGGCTACAAGGACCCCAAGCCGATGGTCTACTCGGGCCTCTACCCGATCGACGGATCCGACTACCCGGCACTGCGCGACGCCCTGGACAGACTCAAGCTCAACGACGCCGCGCTGCATTACGAGCCGGAGACCAGCGCGGCCCTCGGTTTCGGCTTCCGCTGCGGCTTCCTCGGCCTGCTCCACCTCGAGATCATCCGGGAACGGCTGGAGCGCGAGTTCGACCTCGACCTGATCTCCACGTCGCCCAACGTCGTCTATCGCGTGATCATGGAGGACGGCGAGGAGGTCACGGTCACCAACCCGAGCGAATACCCGACCGGCAAGATCGCCGAGGTGTACGAGCCGGTGGTCCGCGCGACCGTCCTCACGCCCAACGACTACGTCGGCGCGGTGATGGAACTGTGCCAGGGCCGGCGCGGCGCCCTGCGTGGCATTGACTACCTGTCGGCCGACCGGGTGGAGCTGCGCTACACGCTGCCGCTCGCCGAGATCATCTACGACTTCTTCGACCAGCTCAAGAGCCGCACCAAGGGGTACGCGAGCCTCGACTACGAGCCGTCCGGCGAACAGGCGGCCGACCTGGTCAAGGTCGACGTGCTACTGCACGGCGAGCCGGTCGACGCGTTCAGCGCGATCGTGCATAAGGACAAGGCCCACAGCTACGGTGTCTCGATCGCGTCGAAGCTGCAGAAGCTGATCCCGCGGCAGCAGTTCGAGGTGCCGATCCAGGCCGCGATCGGCAACCGGGTGATCGCTCGCGAGACGATCCGAGCGATCCGCAAGGACGTGCTCGCCAAATGCTATGGCGGCGACATCACCCGCAAGCGCAAGCTGCTGGAGAAGCAGAAGGAAGGCAAGAAGCGGATGAAGATGGTGGGCCGCGTCGAGGTGCCGCAGGAGGCCTTCATCGCCGCGCTGTCCACGTCGGACTCGGGGGACAGCAAGGCCGGCGGCCGCAAGTGACCGAGGGCAGCTACTGCCCGCGCTGCGCCGAGCCGTTGCGCCGCCGGCCACCGACCGCCTGTGCGGCCTGCGGGTACGCGCAGTTCGTCAACGCCCGCCCGACCGGCCTCGTCATCGTCGTCGACGGGGACCGGTTCCTCGCGATCCGGCGCGCCCGCGAGCCGCGCCGGGACGGCTGGGCGCTGCCGGGCGGTTTCTGCGACGGCTGGGAGCACCCGGCCGACGCCGCGCGACGGGAGGCCGCCGAGGAGCTGGGCGCGACGGTCACGCTGGGTACGTTCGTCGGCATGTACGTCGGCCCGTACGAGTTCCAGGGCGAACGGTTTCCGGTGCTCGACTGCTTCTTCCTCGCGTCGCTGGACCGTCCCGAGCTCGCTCCGGATCCCCGGGAAGTGTCCGATGTGCACTGGTTCGACCTGGATAATCCCCCTGACCTGGCCTTTCCGACCATGGGCTCGGCAATTGCTGACACGCAGCAACTAATTTCTCGCTGAGCCGGTTTGGGTTCTCCGACCCACGGGAAATTTGCGGCTGTCACAACGTGGCAGACCCCCTGAGGAGGAGGAAGCGACCATGACTGCAGGCGGCATTATCTCCGCGCTCATCATCGGTCTGATCATCGGTGCGCTCGGCCGCCTGGTCGTGCCGGGCCGTCAGAACATCCCGATCTGGCTCACCATGGTCATCGGCGTCGCCGCGGCGCTTCTGGGCAGCGCGATCGCCCGGGCCGGCGGCTTCGTCAACACGTCCGGGATCGACTGGCGCGAGCTGCTGCTCCAGGTCGTCCTGGCCGCGGTCGGCGTCGCGCTGGTCGTGGGCGTCGCCGGACGGCGCCGCGGAGTCACGCGTTACTAACTGCCGACGGGCACACACCGCGAAGGGTGCCCGGCCTCGGCCGGGCACCCTTCGCGCTGTCCTGCGTCCCTGTCCCAAAAGAAACTTGCGTACTATCGTGCCGCCAGGAAGGTTGATGCCACCGCGGTGGGAGGGCGTCGTGGGCACGAGAAGACGATCGCTGCGGGCCGTCGCCGCGTTGGTCGCCGCGGCCACGCTGCTGTCCGCGTGTGGCGACGGCGCCGGTGGCGACAAGGGTAGCGGTTCGGCCGATCCGGCCAAGCTCACGGTCTGGATGATGGGCGAGGGCGGCGACCCGCAGACGGCGTTCCTCGACGAGGTCGAGACCGCGTTCAAGGTCAAGCACCCCCGCACCGACGTCGTCGTGCAGTACGTCCCCTGGCTCGAGGCGCCGAAGAAGTTCCAGGCCGCGCTCGCCGGCGGCGAGGGTCCCGACGTGACCGAGCTCGGCAACACCGAGACGCAGGGCTGGGCGGCACAGGAGGCCCTCGCCGACCTCTCCGGCCGGATGTCCGGCTGGGCCGAGGGCAGGGACATCCTGCCGGATCTGGTGCGCAACGCCGAGCTCGACGGCAAGCAGTACGGCGTGCCGTGGTATGCCGGCGTACGCGCGATCTTCTACCGCACCGACTGGTTCGCCGAGGCCGGCGTACAGCCGCCGAAGTCCTGGGACGAGCTGATCACGGTGGCCAAGGCGGTGCAGGCCAAGAAGCCCGGCACGTACGGCGTTGCCGTGCCGGGCAACTCCGAGCTGCCGTTCTACTCGTTCCTGTGGGGCGCGGGCGGCGAGATCGCCACCGGTAGCGGCACGCACTGGAGGTCCGGCTACACCGCGCCGCAGGCGCAGAAGGCGGTCACGTTCTGGACCGGGCTGGTGACCACGCACAAGGTCGCCCCGCCGGCGGCCGCCGCGTGGAACGAGGTCGACGCCCGCACCCAGTTCGCCACGGGCAGGGCCGCGATGGCGTTCGCCGGCAGCTGGCAGCGGGCCGCCATGCTCAGGGACAACCCGGATCTCGCCAAGGTCATCGGCACCGTCCCGATCCCCGGTCCCGACGGGCAGCCGGCGCCGGCGTTCGCGGGCGGCTCGGACCTCGCGATCTGGGCGGACAGCAAGGCAAAGGACGCGGCGTGGGACTACGTGACCACGCTGATGACCAAGCAGAACAACAAGAAATGGGCCGACAGCCTCGCTTTCTTTCCCGTCTACCGAGACCTGGTCCACCAGGGGTACGCGACTGACAAGATTATGGCGGCGTTTGCGACCACGATGCAGAAGACCAGGCTCACGCCGATGACACCCAAGTGGATCGAGGTGAGCCGCAACCGGACGGTGACCCAGGCCATGAACAGCTCGGTCATGAAGGGTCAGAAGACGGTGGCGCAGGCCACCGCCGACGCGGCGAGCGAGATGGAAAGCATCCTCAACGCCAAGTGACGACCCTGGCCGAGCCGACGCGGATCGCCGCCGCGGGGGAGACGCCCTCGCCCCGGCGTTCGCGCGGGCGCGGGCGGATCCCGTACCTGCTGGTGCTGCCCTGCCTGGTCGTGATCGCCGGGCTGTTGCTGTGGCCGTTGGTCCAGGTCCTATGGATGTCGCTGCATGAGGTCGGCATCCGCCAGCTGCGCGGCGACCGGGCGTGGTCGTGGGTGGGGTTCGGCAACTACGGCGAGATCCTCGGCGACCCCGTCTTCCGCAGGGTCCTGCGCAACACCGTGCTGTTCGCGGCCGCCAACGTCGTGCTCACGATGGTCCTCGGCACGCTGGTCGGCCTGCTGCTTTGCCGGCTCGGCCGGCGGATGGCGACGTTCGTGGGCAGCTGCGTGATGCTGGCCTGGGCGACGCCCGCCCTGACCGGGGCGGTTGTCTGGAAGTGGATCTTTGATGACACCAGCGGCCTGGTCACCTGGCTGTTCGATGCGCTGCCCGACGGCCTGTCGCGTGCGGTGTTCGGTCGGACCGACTGGTCCGGGTACGGGTGGTTCAACCGGCCGATCCTGTTCTTCTCGATCCTGACGCTCGTCATCGTGTGGCACTCTTTCCCGTTCATCGCGGTGAGCGTGCTCGCGGGTCTGCGCAGCGTGCCGTCGGAGCTGCACGAGGCGGCGCGAGTGGACGGCGCCGGGGCGTGGCGCACGTTCTGGTCGGTGACGTTCCCGCTGCTGCGGCCGGTGTTCGGCATCCTGGTGGTGCTGTCGACGATCTGGGACTTCAAGGTCTTCACCCAGTACTACGCGCTGGCCGGTGGCACACAGGACCGGCCGACGTATCTGCTCGGCGTCTACTCGTATGTCACCGCCTTCTCGCCGCCGCCCAGGTACGGGCTCGGCTCCGCCGTCGCGGTCGTCCTCACCGTGATCCTGCTGCTCGTCACCGGCCTGTACGTGCGGGCGCTGATCCGGCAGGAGGAGGTGGCATGAGACGCGCCGCGCTCAACGGCGCCGGGGTGCTGGTGGCGCTGTTCGCGCTGTTCCCGGCGTGGTGGATGGTCGCCACGTCACTCACGCCCAACCGGGAGATCTTCGCCGGCCAACCGGTGCCCGTGCCGAGGCACCCCACGCTCGCCCACTACCGCGAGATCCTGACCGGCGACCTGATTCCCGGCGCCACGTTCGTCGACTTCTTCCTCAACAGCACGCTGGTCGCCGTCAGCACCGTCGCGCTGAGCTCGCTGGTCGCGCTGCTCGCCGCGACCGCGGTGGCCCGGTTCCGCTTCCGGCTGCGCACGACGTTCCTGGTCATGCTGCTGGTCGTGCAGATGATCCCGCTCGAGGCGCTGGTCATCCCACTGTTCCTGATGATTCGCCGGCTCGGCCTCTACAACACGCTGCCGAGCCTGGTCCTCACGTACCTCGGATTCTCGCTGCCGTTCGCGGTCTGGATGTTGCGCGGCTTCGTCGCCGCGGTGCCGCGCGAACTGGAGGAGGCCGCCGCGATCGACGGCGCCTCATGGTCCCAGACCTTCCGCAAGATCCTGCTGCCGCTGGTGGCGCCGGGCCTGGTGGCGACCAGCATCTTCTCGTTCATCACCGCGTGGAACGAACTGATCTTCGCGCTGACGTTCATCAACGACCAGTCGCGCTATACGCTGCCGGTCGCGGTGACGTTCTTCTTCGGCCGCGACGACACGGCATGGGGCCTGGTGATGGCGGCCGCGACGCTGCTCACCTTGCCGGTGGTGGTGTTCTTCCTGCTGGTCCAGCGCCGCATGATCACCGGCCTGGTCACCGGCGCCGTGAAGGGCTAGGGCCGCATCCCGCAGAGCTCGGCGCTGACCTCCCATAGCCGGTCCGCCGCCGCGGGGTCCCGGGCGAGCTCGTTCATCTTCGCCGGCCGGCACTTCTCGAAGTACTCGCCGGTGAAGGTCGCGGCCTCGGGCGCGGTGGCCGCCCACACGGGCGTCTCGGCGCCCTGGTCCGGGCGGCGCTGCAGCGGCCGCATGAGCGTGAAGAACACGCGGTACGGCAACGTGGCGCCGCGGTTCAGCCCGGTATGCACGAAACCCGGACTCACCGCGTTCGCCACGACCGTGTCGCGGTCCAGCCGGTCGGCGAGCGCGCGGGTGAACAGGACGTTCGCCAGCTTCGACAGGTTGTACGCGCCGAACCCGCTGAAGTGCCGCACGGACTGCAGATCGTCCCAAGGGATACGGCGGACCTGTCGGTGCGCCTCGGACGAGAGCAGGACGATCCGCGCCGGCGCGTGGTCGCCGCGCATCCGGTCGAGCAGCAGGCGGGTCAGCAGGTACGGCGCGAGGTGGTTGGTGGCGAACGTCCGCTCGTACCCGTCGACGGTCGTCACCCGCCGGTAGTCGGCGACGCCCGCGTTGTGCAGCAGAACGTCGAGGTGGTCGTATCCGCCGCGGACCTGGTCCGCCAGCGTGCGGACGGCGTCGAGCGAGCTCAGGTCGGCGGTCAGGACGTCGACGGTCGAGCCGGGCGCCCGGCTGCGGATCTCGTCGGCGGCGACCCGGCCGCGGTCCGGGTCGCGGACCACGCCGACCACGTGCACACCGCGCCGGGCGAGGTCGAAAGCAATGGCCTTGCCGATGCCACCGGAAATGCCGGTGACCAGACACACCGGGCTCATGGGCCTGACTATGTCACCTGCAGCCCCGATCGCGCGACGATCTCCTGCAGGGCCGCCACGTGGCCGGCGAAGGCCTGGTGGCCGCGGCGGGTCAGGCGGGCCGAGGTACGCGGCCGCTTGCCGACGAAGCTCTTGCGGATCTCGACGTACCCCGCGTCCTCGAGCGTGGTCAGCTGCTTGGACAGCGCCGAGTCCGACAGTCCGACGCTCTCCCGCAGGAATTTGAAGTCGGCCCACTCGGTGGCGGCCAGCAGGCTCACGATGGACAGCCGCGTCGGCGCGTGGATCAGCTCGTCGAAGCGCGCAGCGGTCACCGCGCGCCGCCGAGGGGTCGCCGCGACATGAGCCGGCGCAGGCGGCGCACAAGAAGCGGCCCGGTGACCGCCAGCAGCACGGCGGCCGTACCGACGCCGATGGTGGCGGGTCGCGGCACGCCGGCCGTCTGGAGCCCGACGCCGATCCCGACGCCGATCGCCGTCAGGGCGAGGGCGTACCCGACGATGGTCAGCACGCCCTGCGTCCCAAGCAGGCTCCGATGCACCTGCACCGGGGTCCGCCGGACCACCGCGAGCACCAGCGTGACGAGCCCGACCGTGAAGACGGCGACGCCCACGCCGACGACCGAGGGGATCTCCGACTCGACCGCACCCACGAACACCAGCATCAGCGCGCCGAGCGCGCTCCATACCAACCAGGCAGCAGCGGGCCGGTCACCACCTGCTGTCGGCGGGCGCGGACCTCGGCCAGCGCGCGTTCCGCGTCGGACGGCGTCGTCGTCATTACTTCCTCCCCGGCCAGTGCTTTCCTGCGAGGAAAGTGTGCGCCTCACCTTCCTGAAATGCAAGTACTTTCCTCGGGCGCGGTCCGTAGGCTGGGCGGATGAGCGCACGCCTGGTCTCGGTCAACCTCGGCACGCGGCGGATCACCACGTACGCCGACGGCCCCGGCGGCCAGACCGGCATCGACAAGGTTCCGGCGGGCGGCCGGGTGCGGGTGAGCGCAGCCGGCGTCGAGGGCGACTACATCGGCAACCGCCGGGTGCACGGCGACGCCGACAAGGCGGCGTACGCATACGCGCGCGAAGACGCCGCCTGGTGGTCCGCGGAGCTCGGCCGGCAGATCGGTCCGGGCCGGTTCGGGGAAAACCTGTCGACCGAGGGGCTCGACGTGACCGACGCGGTCATCGGGGAGCGCTGGGCGATCGGCTCGGCGGAGTTCGAGGTCGCGATACCGCGCACGCCGTGCACGACGTTCGCCGGCTTCTGGGACGTGCCCGATCTCATCAAACGGTTCACCGACCACGGGGCGCCGGGGGCCTACCTGCGGGTGGTGCGCGACGGCGACGTCGGCGTGGGCGACCCCATCACGGTGGTGGCGCGGCCGGTCCACGGCGTGACGCTCGGCGAGACGTTCCGGGCGCTCAACAACGAGCCGGAGCTGCTGCCGCGGCTGCTGGCCGCCACAGAGCTGCCCGGCTCGGTCCTCGCCCGCGTCCGCCGCCGGGTCGCCGCGGCCAGGTGAGAAAGTGCCCGAGGGCCCTTCCCGTACGGGAAGGGCCCTCGTGGTCACCGGGGGGATCAGCGCAGCCAGGGGATCGTACGGTCGAGCAGCCCGCGCTCCTTGAGCTCCTTGCGCAGCGGGATCTCGTCGTCGACGTACCCGTTCCAGTTGATGCCCCAGTAGTTGGCGGTGTGCGTGCCGTCGCCGCACAGCTGGCGCTGCACGGGCGTGCGGTCGCGCCACCACCGGCTCTCCGGGTCGATGTGCAGCTCGTCGAGCGGCCGGATCCACCGGTAGGTGTAGCCGACGAACAGCATCTTGCGGGTGATCGTGGACAGGTTCGTCGAGCGCGAATGCCACTGGCGCCGGTCGAAGACGAACGCGTCGCCCGGGTTCGCGGTGATCTCGATGGTGCCCTCGGGGTCGGGGTTGTGGACGGTCACGTCGGCCGGGCGGGGCAGCGAGTTCACCAGGTGGCTGCCCGGGATGACCTTGGTCGCGCCGCGGCCGGTCTCCGACAGGTCGGAGAGCACGTACGCGACCTTGAGCGAGAACATCGGCCGGGGGACGGTCGGGTCCATCGTCTCCGGGTCGGAGTTCTGCCGGTAGCCGTCCTGGTGCCAGCCCCAGAAGGGCTTCTCGGGCTCGAGCGCCGGCGGCGTCACGTCGAGGTGGTTGTGGTGGCTGTAGATGTTCCAACCCGCCAGGCCCCACAGGTACGGGAACGTGACCGGGTGCGTCAGCAGCTCACCGAACAGCTCGTCGCGGTCCAGGAAGCCGAGCAGGTGCAGCGTGCCGTCCTTCGTGGTCCTGCCGGCGGCCTTCTCCTGCGCGTAGACCCGGTCCACGGCCGACTCGAGGGCGGCGCGGTGGTCGTCGGTCAGCACGTTGCGCAAGAGCAGGAAGCCCTGCTCCTGGAACTCCTTGCGGTCAACGTCGCTGATCGGTTCGTAACCGGTCCGTCCGCCGTAGTCGAACGACACAAATCCTCCCGCTAGAGGTGGTGCTCGGACACAAACGCCGCCGATCGTATCCTGGCGATCACGGTCGAACTGACGCCCTTTCGTCGGCGATTCGTGCCGCTCGAAGAAGCGCCACGCGGCGGAAGAGAGCGCCTACGCAGCGCGAGGGAAAGCAGCCCCAAAACGGAAACGTCGGAAGCATGGCCCGGGTGGGGCGAGAAAAATCATCCAGCCGGCTCAAACCGGTGCGAATACCTCAACTATCACCGAATCCGCCGGGCCGGACGCGTTGACCTTGGCCCACGCGCCGTCGCCGGCGTCCCACTGCATGTCACCGAAGCGCACCCGCTTCACCCCGCGGTCGTTGGCGTTGGCGACCAGCCAGTGCGCGTACCGCCAACCCGATGTCGGATCGCCCACCGCGACGGCCAGGCCGAGCAGGTCGCCCGTGGTCGTCGACATCGCCACCCGGCCCCAGTCGAGCAACAGGCCGTCGGTCAGCGCCGCGGCCGCCGCGGCGCCCCGGACCGATGGCTCGCCGCGCACCGAGCAGCCCACCGCGCCGGTGGCGCGGCCGAGCAGCGCAGCCGCCAGCACGGTGGCCTTCTCCACCCACTGCTGGTACGCCTCGGGATAAGCCGACCGTTGGACGCGCTGCGCGGCCTCGGTCACCCGCATCTCCTCCCAGCCGCGGACCTTCTTCAGGCTGCCGTAGAACCGGCCCGCCGCGAAGCGCGGGTCCTGCAGCTTCTCGGCCGGCCCCCAACCCTGGCTGGGCCGCTGCTGGAACAAGCCGACCGAGTCGCGGTCGCCGCCCCCGAGGTTTTCCAGCTTCGACTCCTGCCAGGCCGTCGCGAGCGCGACGACGACGCCGCGTTCCGGCACGGCCAGTCGCACGCCGACCGCGGCGATCGTGGCGGCGTTGGCCATCTGCGTCGCGTCGAGGAAGACCGAGGCGGCGCCGCCGCCGGCGCGCACGGTGCAGTCGCGGGTGGGCGTCGGCAGCCGCAGGACGGGCGGGGATAGGTCGCGCGAGCCCAGGTAGACCGCGAAGGCGGCGACCAGCACGACGAAGACCAGCCCGGCGGCCCAGCCCTTGTCGCGCACCGTCACCCCCGGCCCCGCGGTCGTGTGGGAGAAGCGTACGACGCGCGTGCGACCCCCGGGCGCACACTTGACGGCATGCCCGCAGGCCTCCCCGACGGCGAGCCCGTCCCCGACGACGGCGCGCTGCCGCCCGCCGCACTCGACGCGGTCGGCGCGCGCGGCTTCGGCGCGTACGTGCACGTGCCGTTCTGCGCGAGCCGGTGCGGCTACTGCGACTTCAACACCTACACCGCCGCAGAGCTGGGGGACGGGATCACCCAGGAGCGGTACGCGGACAGCGTGCTCGCCGAGCTCACACTGGCCGCCAAGGCACTCGGCGGGGCCCCGCCGCCCCGGGTCGACACGGTCTTCGTCGGCGGCGGCACGCCCACCCTGCTCCCGCCGGCCGACCTCGCCCGGATCCTGGAAGGCATCGACGACACTTGGGGACTCGCCCCCGACGCCGAGATCACGACCGAGGCCAACCCCGAGTCCGTTACCCCGGCCTCGCTCGCCGCCTTGCGGCGGGCCGGCTACACCCGCATCTCGCTGGGCATGCAGTCGGCCGTGCCCGGGGTGCTCGCCGTGCTCGACCGCGGGCACACCGCCGGCCGGGCGCCGGCCGCGGCGGCCGAGGCGCGCGAGGCCGGCTTTGCCCACGTCAACCTCGACCTCATCTACGGCACACCGGGGGAGACCGCCGACGACTTCGCCGCGTCGCTCCAGACCGCCGTCGCGGCCGGCGTCGACCACGTGTCCGCGTACGCCCTGATCGTCGAGGACGGCACCCGGCTGGCCGCACGGATCCGTCGCGGCGAGCTGCCCTACCCGTCCGACGACGTCGCCGCCGACCGCTACCTGGCCGCGGAGGCGGCCCTCGGCGCCGCCGGCTTCTCCTGGTACGAGGTGTCCAACTGGGCGGCCTCGCCGGCGGCCCGGTGCCGGCACAACCTGCTGTACTGGACCGGCGGCGACTGGTGGGGTCTCGGGCCCGGTGCGCACAGCCACGTCGGCGGCGTGCGCTGGTGGAACGTCAAGCACCCCGCGGCGTACGCGCGGCGTCTCGCCGCCGGGCGTTCGCCGGGCGCGGGCCGGGAGGTGCTGACCGCGGCCGACCGCCATGTGGAAGACGTGATGCTGCGCCTACGCCTGGACTCGGGCCTGCCGCTCGAGGCGCTCGACGACGCGGGTCGCGACGGCGCCGCCCGCGCGCTGTCCGCCGGGCTGCTCGCGCCCGCGGCGTACGAGGGTGGGGTCGCGGTATTGACCTTGCGCGGCCGGCTCCTGGCCGACGCGGTGGTCCGCGACCTGCTGCCATGACGAAGAAAGGGCCGCGGACGGTGACGTCCGCGGCCTTTCGGGTGGTTCGTGGTTACTTGACCAAGTTGATCGACATCGGGTATCGGTAGAGCTGCCCCTCGTTGGCCTTCACGCCGGCGATGATGCCGAACACGATCGCGATGATGGACGCGATCGGCACGATCACGATGCCGACGATGCAGAAAACCAGCGCCCAGCCGATGATCGTGACCACGCTCCAGACGATCTGGAAGTTGAGCGCGGCGACCGCGTGCGCCCGCACGGTCGGCGACTCGTTGCCCTTCGCGAGCAGCGCCACCAGCGGCGCGACCCAGCCGAGGGTGCCACCGCCGATGAACGCGCCGGCGGCGCCGCCGAAGTGGGCGACGAGCGCCCAGGTCTTCTCGTCGTTGGTCGCGTAGCCGGCGGGCGAGGCGGCACCGTAGTAGCCCGCGCCCGGCGTGCCGGCCGGCGGGTAGCCGCCGCCCGCCGGAGGGTAGCCACCGGACGGCGGGTAGCCGCCCGCGCCGGAGGTTGGTGGCGGAGGGTAAGCGCCACCACCGGAGCCGGGCGGGGGAGGAGAATTGGGGTCCGGCGGGCCGCCGTATCCGTCTCCAGGTGGGCGAGGTGGTTCAGTCATGCCCGCAGGGTAGGGGCATCGATCAAGCCGCGCCAGATCGCCACCCCTGAGTTTTGTCGACAAGCCGGACCGGCGGGGCCCGTCCCGACCAACGGTGATCAATGCTTGTCGGAGGGTGCGTCGTAGACTGGCACTCGCTACAGTCGAGTGCCAGGACGGCCCGGCACGCCGTGTGAGGAGGTGGACATGGCTCTTGATGACCGCAAGCTCGACGTGCTACGCGCGATCGTCGAGGACTATGTAGCCACCCAGGAACCCGTCGGAAGCAAGGCACTCGTCGAGCGCCACGCCCTCGGCGTGTCGCCGGCCACCGTTCGCAACGATATGGCCGTCCTCGAGGAGGAGGGCTACATCCGCCAGCCGCACACCAGCGCCGGCCGGGTGCCAACCGATCGCGGCTACCGGCTGTTCGTCGACCGGCTTTCCCGGATCAAGCCGCTGAGCCCGGCGGAGCGGCGGGCGATCGAGCGCTTCCTCGTCGGCGCGGTCGACCTCGACGATGTGGTGCATCGCACAGTCCGGCTGCTCGCCCAGCTCACCCGGCAGGTCGCGGTCGTGCAGTACCCGAGCCTGGCCCGCTCCTCCGTACGCCACCTCGAGCTCGTGCCGATCTCGACGACCCGGCTGATGGTCGTCATGATCGCCGACACCGGCCGCGTCGAGCAGCGGCTGGTCGAGCTGCCCTCCCCGGTCGAGCCCGCGGGCGTCACGACGTTGCGGCAGCTGGCCAACGAGAAGCTCGTCGGCACCCGCCTGTCCGACACCCCACCGCTGGTCCAGGCCCTCGTCGAGGAGTCGTCGGCCGAGCTGCGGCCGGCGATGGCGACGCTGTCCACCGTGCTGCTCGAGACCCTCGTCGAGCGGCACGAGGAACGGGTCGCGCTCGCCGGCACGGCCAACCTCACCCGCGGCGGCCTGCTCGACTTCCAGGGCTCGCTGCGCCCCATTCTGGAGGCGCTCGAAGAGGAGGTCATCCTGCTCAAGCTGATCGGTGAGGTCGAGCCCAGCAGGTTGCGGGTGCGCATCGGCGACGAGAACGAGTTCGACAACCTGCGCTCGACCTCGGTGGTCAGCACCGGTTACGGTCCGGGCGTGACGGTCGTCGGCGGTCTCGGCGTGTTGGGACCGACGAGAATGGACTACCCCGGCACGATCGCCACGGTGAGAGCCGTGGCACGCTACGTCGGCGACCTGCTCGCGCAGAGCTGACCGACCCTTCCGCACCATCGAGCACTGCACGAGCGAGACGACATGAGGACACGGAACACGGTGGCCAGGGATTACTACGGCATCCTCGGCGTCGGCCGCACGGCGACCGATGACGAGATCAAGCGTGCCTATCGCAAGCTCGCGCGCCAGTACCACCCGGACGTCAATCCCGACCCGGTCGCGCAGGAGCGGTTCAAGGAGATCAACGCCGCATACGAGGTGCTCTCCGACGACCAGAAGCGCCAGATCGTCGACCTGGGCGGCGACCCACTCGCCCCCGGTGGCAGCGGTCCGGGCGGCCCGGCGGGCGGCCCGTTCGTGGGATTCCAGGACATCATGGACGCGTTCTTCGGCGCGTCTGGCGGCGCAGCCCGCGGCCCGCGCCCGCGCACCCGTCCCGGCAGCGACGCGATCCTGCGCCTCGAGCTCGACCTCATCGAGACCGCGTTCGGCGTCGAGGCGCCGATCGCCGTCGACACCGCCGTGCTGTGCACCACCTGTGCCGGCGCCGGCACCGCACCGGGCACCCATCTTGCCACCTGTGAGACCTGCGGCGGCCGGGGCGAGGTGCAGTCGGTGCAGCGCACGTTCCTCGGCCAGGTCGTGTCCTCCCGGCCCTGCGCGGTCTGCCAGGGCTACGGCACCGTGATCCCACACCCCTGCCCCACCTGCGCCGGCGACGGCCGGGTCCGCACCCGGCGCTCGCTGACCGTGAAGATCCCGGCCGGCGTCGAAGACGGCATGCGCATCCGGCTCGCCCAGCAGGGCGAGGTCGGCCCCGGCGGCGGCACGGCCGGCGACCTCTACGTCGAGATCCACGAGCGGCCGCACGACGTCTACTCGCGCAAGGGCGACGACCTGCACTGCCGGGTGACGGTGCCGATGACGGCCGCGGCCCTGGGCACGCGGCTGACCATCAAGACGCTCGACAGCGAGGAGACGGTCGACGTCAAGGCCGGCACGCAGCCCGGCTCGACCATGCGGCTGCGCGCCCGCGGCGTGCCCCACCTGCGCGGCGCGGGCCGCGGCGACCTCTACGTGCACCTCGACGTCCGCACCCCGACCAAGCTGACGATCGAGCAGGAGCGGGTGCTGCGCGAGTTCTCCCGCGCCCGCGGCGAGGAGATCGCCGAGCTGACCAAACAGGGCGGCTTCTTCTCCCGGATGCGCGACGCCTTCAACGGACACTAAACTCCGCCGCTCCCTCCGGTCGCGCCGAGTCTGTGGTCCGCGCTTCGCGCGGACGGCGGTCGCGCCGAGTCTGTGGTCCGCGCGTCGCGCGGACGGCGGTCGC
>DATDJX010000017.1:0-3774 GCA_036520275.1 Asanoa sp. | reverse complement strand
GCGCCCAGCAGCTTGACCGCGTCGTACAGGAACGGCACGACGGTGAACAGCGCGGTCAACCCGACCGCGGAACCGACCAGGTAGCAGAGGAAACCGACCGCGACGCCCAGCAGGGAGACCAATCCGGCCGTACGGCCCTGGGCCAGCGTCCGCGACACCAGGTAGATCATATTGGGTCCGGGCGTGAGCACCAGCCCGAGTGCCACGAGCGCGATCCCGACGACCGCCGTCCAGCTCACCATGCCCGCCACGCTCCCAGCAGTAGCCGCCCGGCGGCCAGAGCCAATCAGGAGGCGGTGGCGGCGAGGGTGCCGGTGAGCACATCGGCGATTTCGCCTCCCGCGCGGTGCCGGGGCAACAGGTCGTCGGCGAGTCGAATCCCGCGGCGACGTGACGGCCCTCGTCGGGTGGCCGGAGGGGTCGCCCGGGACCGGCGCCGGTCAACCCTGGTAGGGCGGGAGGTCGAGGCCCTTGCGGATGGCCCGCTGCACGGCGGCCGGGTCGGGCCGCGCGTCGACGTCCAGCACGTACTCCTTGCGACGGAAGATATCGAGCACCGGCGTCGTCTTCTCGTGGTAGTCGCGCAGGCGGACGGCGAGCGCCTCCGGGGTGTCGTCCGACCGCCGGACCAGTTCACCGCCGCAGACCTCGCACCGTCCCTCCACCTCGGGCCGGTCGTAGATCAGGTTGTAGTCCATGCCACACCTGCGGCACAGGCGGCGGCTCAGCACCCGCCGGTTCACCTCATCGTCGGGGAGCTCGAGGTTGATCACGCCGTCGATGTCGTAGCTCTCCAGGAAGAACTCGGCCTGCCGGGCGTTGCGGGGGAACCCGTCGATGAGGAAGCCGTAGTTCCAGTCGTGGTCGGCGAGGCGCGCGCGGACGATCGACTCGACCAGGTCGTCGCCGACGAGCGCGCCCGCGTTCATCGTCCGCCGGACCTGTGCGCCGACCTTGGTGTGCTGCTGAACGTGGAGGCGGAACATGTCGCCGACGCTGATATGGACGAGGTCGAGGTCGCGGACCAGCATCCCGCTCTGCGTGCCCTTGCCGCTGCCCTGGACGCCCATGATGACGTACTTCCGCATGGGAGAACGGTCCCATTCGACGGGGGACGACGCCAGAAGGGTTGCGCGGACACTGGAACGAAGCGTTCCGCTCTGATACTCTACGAGAGGAACAGAACGCTTCGTTTCGTTCGAAGAGGAGTCCGTCATGAACGACACCAGCATCCGGCCGTTCAAGATCGATATACCCGATGCCGACCTCCGCGACCTGCGTGAACGCCTCTCCCGTACGCGCTGGCCCTCCGTACTGCCCGGCGCCGAGTGGTCGCGCGGCGTCCCCGTGTCCTACCTGCGGCAGCTGGTCGCATATTGGGCGGACGGCTACAACTGGCGGGCGCAGGAGCGGCGGCTCAACACCTACCCGCAGTTCGTGACCGAGATCGACGGCGAGCAGATCCACTTCCTGCACGTGCGCTCGCCCGAGCCGGACGCGACGGCGCTGGTCCTGAGCCACGGCTGGCCGGGCTCGACCGTCGAGTTCCTCGACGTCATCGGGCCACTGACCGACCCGCGGGCGCACGGCGGCGACCCGGCCGACGCCTTTCACGTGGTGATCCCGTCGCTGCCGGGCTTCGGCTTCTCCGGGGCGCCGTCCGACAGCGGCTGGGACAGCAACCGGATCGCGCGGGCGTTCGCCGAGCTCATGCGGCGGCTGGGCTACTCGCGATACGGCGCGCAGGGCGGCGACTACGGCGCCTTCGTCGCGCCCGACCTCGGCCGGGTCGACCCGGATCACGTCATCGGCGTCCACGTCAACGCGGCGACGTTCGGCTTCATCCCGCTCGGCGAGGTGTCCGAAGAGGACCGGGTCACGATGACGGACAGCGAGAACGTGCGGCTCGATAGGCTCGCGAACTACCTGTCGGAGATGAACGGTTACTTCCAGATCCAGTCCACCAGGCCGCAGACCCTGTCGTACGGGCTGGCGGACTCGCCGGTCGGGCAGCTCGCGTGGATTGTCGAGAAGTTCAAGGAGTGGACGCACGCCGACGGGTTACCGGAGGACGCGGTCGACCGCGACCACCTGCTGACCAACGCGACGATCTACTGGCTGACGAACACCGGCGGGACGTCCGCCAACCTGTACTACGAGACCATGCACTCGGGTAACTGGCCCACGCCGTCATCGGTGCCCACCGGCGTCGCGGTCTTCGCCGAGGACGTGGCGATCCGACGGTACGCCGAGCCGGGCAACACCATCGTCCACTGGTCCGAGTTCGAACGCGGCGGCCACTTCGCGGCGATGGAGGCGCCCGACCTCCTGGTCGGTGACGTGCGCGCGTTCTTCGCCGGTCTCCGCTGACCCAGGTGCGTCGATCATGGGCGTTGGCCCGGAAAGGACGACCCCTCACGACCGACGCTCTCGTCGGGAGCCGGGGTCGTCCGGGTCGCCCACGAGGCGCCGGGCGGCTTCGGCGTCTTCGCCGTCCCAGCCGGCGGCGGTCTGCTCATCGATCCAGCGGGCGTGCGACTCCCAGGCCGACTGCTTGGTGGTGCCGAGGGCGTTGCCGATCTGCGTCCAGGAGGCGCCGGCCTGTCGCGCCGTGCGGATGGTGAGCTGTCGCCCGTAGCCGACCTTGCGGGCGATCACCTCGCCGAGGGAGAGCAGCTCCAGCGCCTCCTCCCGGCCGAGGGTGGGCTCGCCCAGCGCCTCCCACGTGCGCAACTGGTCGAACCGCCCGGCCGCGGTGGCAAGGGTGTGCTCGCGCTCCAGAAGCTCTGGTGTCGTCGTCATAAGGCGAACATGCACGTCAGGAAGCCCTGACGTCAAGTTGATCTGACGTGGGGTGATCGCCGCGACCGGGTCGTGCTCGCCGGCGGCGCAGCGGAGCCGGAACCGGCCGCGGCGAATCGGGGTCTCGGGCCCGGGACGACCCCGACCTCACCGGTTTGCGGCCAACCCCAAACGCCGGCCGGCCCTGGGGGCGGGGGCCCGACGGCCCGGGGCGCCCCGGGTCGCATGGGCGTACCTTGATGCCCGGAGGCCTGCCATGTTCGAGAGGTTCACCGACAGCGCACGCCGGGCCGTCGTCGACGCACAGGAAGAGGCCCGCCGCTTCAACCACAGCTACATCGGCACGGAGCATCTGCTCATCGCGCTTCTGCTCGGCGGCGACACGGTCGCCGCCCGGGCGGCCGCAGCGGTCGGTCTCGACGCCGACCAGGCCCGACGCCGGCTCGGCGAACTGATTGGCCAAGGGCAGCGGCCTCCGCAGGAGCACATACCGTTCACCCCCCAGTCGAAGAAGGTGCTGGAGCTCGCCCTGCGCGAGGCCATGAACCTAGGAGACGACCACATCGGCACCGAGCACCTGATGCTCGGGCTCGTTCGCGAAGGCGAAGGCATCGCCGCGCGGCTGCTGGGCGAGGCAGCGGGCGGCCTCGAACGCGTTCGGGAGGCCGTGCTCGCCCGGCGGTCCGAGTCGGGCGAGCCGCGCGGTTCTCGAGAGGGGCCGAGCGAGGCGCGGCGCGAGCCATCGCGGGAAATCGAGGACACCTCCGAGGCAGGCCTTCTGGCGCACGCCGTATGGCTCGCCGGGCGCAACGGCACGCTCGGCCAGCTGCCGTACGGCGCGGTCGTGGTCCGCGACGGCGCGGTCCTCGCCACCTGCGTCGACCTCACCAAGGGCGACCACGACCCGACCGCGCACGCGGAGATCGGCGCCATCCGTGGCGCCTGTGGTCTATTGGGCACGCTGAGCCTGGC
>DATDJX010000016.1:0-19312 GCA_036520275.1 Asanoa sp. | reverse complement strand
CGCCTGCACGAGGCGAAGGTGCTGCGCCCCGACATCGTGGTCGCCGACCTCGGCCAGATCTTCGAGATGATCGCTGCCATCACCTTCGGCGACGACGAGCGGCGGGCCCAGCTGCGCCACCGCTACGTGGCCCTCCTGCTCGACGGCATGCTGCGCCCGCACGCCGGCGATCCCTTGCCCGGCCCGCCTCCGTACGTCGGCGAGTTCGCCTCCCGCTGGGTCATGCCAGACGGCTCCTAGCGCGGACCGCACTATGATTCGATGGTGTCGGATGCGTCGCTCGCCGAGGTCCTCCGGGCGCGGGGGCTGCGTCTCACCGCGCAGCGGCAGCTGATCCTGGAGGCCGTGTACGCGCTCGATCACGCCACGCCGGAGCAGGTCCACCACGCCGTCACCGAGGTGGCGGCCGGTGTGAACATCACCACGATCTACCGCACCCTGGAACTGCTCGAGGAGCTCGGGCTGGTTACCCATACGCACCTGTCGCACGGGTCACCGACCTACCACGCGGCGGGCAGGCACCAGCACGTGCACCTTGTGTGCCGGTCGTGCGGCGCCGTGCAGGAGGTCGAGCCGGCGCTGATGCAGCCGCTCGCCGAGCAGCTGGAGGAGCGCGGCTTCCTGGTCGACATCGGGCACGTGGCGCTGTTCGGCGTCTGCAAGGGCTGTGGGGAGCGGGAATGATCGAGTACGACGGCGCGGTGGCGGTGGAGGATCTCGACCCGGAGAGCCAGGATGCCGGCGTCGCCGCGCACTATGGCGACCCGCTCGGCGAGCAGCGGGCGCTCACCGAGAGCGTGGGCCTCGTCGACCGCGGCAACCGGGGCGTCGTCGCGGTGCCGGGCGAGGAGCGGATCTCCTGGCTCCACACCCTGACCAGCCAACACCTGAGCGAGCTGCGCGCCGGCCAGGGCACCGAGTTGCTCGTGCTCTCGCCCCACGGCCACATCGAGCAGCACGCGATGGTCGCCGAGGACGGCGAGACGACCTGGCTCGACACGGAGCCGGGCGCGACGGCGGGCCTGCTGCGCTACCTCGAGATGATGCGGTTCTTCACCAAGGTCGACCCGCGCGATGCGACCGCCGACTGGGCGGTGCTCTCGCTGGTCGGGCCGGCCGCCGTCAAGGCCACCGCGATCGACATCGCCGGCCCCGACGCCCTGCCGGTGCCGGGTGCGAAGTTCGCGGCCGGCGCCGTGCCACCCCGACCGAGCGTCGTGTACGACGTCAAGCCGCGCCCCGAGGGCGGTTGGGCCCGCCGTACGCAGCTCGGGGTCGACCTGCTCGTACCTCGCGCGGCGGTGGCCGACACCGCCGAACGGCTCGGGGTCGCGCCGGCCGGGCTCTGGGCGTACGAGGCCGTCCGTGTCGCCGCCCGGCGGCCCCGGATGGGTTGGGAGACCGACCATCGCACGATCCCCGCGGAGGTCGACCTGGTCGGCCCCGCCGTGCACCTCGACAAGGGCTGCTACCGCGGGCAGGAGACGGTCGCGCGGGTGCACCACCTCGGCCGGCCGCCGCGCAGGCTGGTGCTGCTGCACCTGGACGGGGTGGCGACCGACCAGCCGCCGGGGCGCGGCACCGAGGTCACGCTCGACGGCCGTACGGTCGGCTTCGTGGGCACGGCCGTCCGCCACTACGAGCTGGGCCCGATCGCGCTGGCCGTGGTGAAGCAGAACGTCCCCGCCGACGCCGAGCTGCAGGTCGGCGAGTCGGCGGCGGCGATCGACCCCGGATGAGGCCGGTCGCGACCGGACGGCGGCCGCCCGGTCCGAGACCTTCGGTATCAGGCCGGTCCGGCGGGCGCTCTCGGTGACATGGCGGACGTCCGGCTGGAGCTCGTTGGCGGCTTCCGCCTGCTCGTGGACGGGCGGACTCGCGCAGCCGCAGCGCGGCCAGGCCCAGCCGCTCCGCCTCGCTCGCGCCGCCGGGCAGGCCGCCGAGGTCGACTTCCCGCGCGCCCGCAGCCTCCGGCGCCTGCCCGTCGGCGTCGATGCCGACCCGCCCGTAGCGGTGGATCGGCCGTCCCCGGCGCTGCTGCGGCGCCCCGGCCGGCGCCCGCGTCTCCTCAAAACGGCCCACTCGGCGAAGTTGAGATCACCTGCCATGTGCGTCACCCCCAAGATCTCGGACGGTGGCGTGCCGTCCCCTGCCCGCGAGTCAACGGGGCCGGCGTCAGGGGGCCGTCATGGTGCGTCAACGGTCGCCGGGGTCGCGTCGCGCCGGATCGGGCGGGAGGCGGCCGGACGCGTCCCAGGGCAGGCCGTCGCCGGTACGGGTCTTCGGCGTGCGGCGGGCCTGCCAAGCGGAGACGAAGAGGCGCTCGTCCGGAGTAAGTCGCTCGACGACGTCGGCGGCCGGCTCCTCCTCGCACCACCGGATGCCCGGCAGATCGGGACGCGGGCCGCGCGGTACAGCCAGCGCCAGCCGGGGCGGAAGCACCTGCGTGACGGCCGCGTACGTGCGCAACCGGGCGAGGGCCTCTTCGTCCTCGGCGATCACCAGGATCTCGTCCATGCCGCATCCATTCTGCACACGGAAGTGACCGGCTTGAAACTCGGTTGACCGGCGGGGGCCGGTGGTGTATCAGCCCGTCCCGGCACCGCGTCTTATCTGCGTCATCGCAGTGAGGAGGGCCGAGGTGGACAAGCTCAGGAGCAAGGTCCGGGAACCCCCGGCGGTGGACTAAAACGGTTCACCTTCGCCAGAATGTCTGCGATGGACCCGTCGCGCGATCAGGAGATCGTCGAGCTGTTCGACCGCGTCCGCGCCGGCGAGACGACGGCGTGGATCGAGCTGACCGATCGTTACACCAATCTCCTGTGGTCTGTCGCCCGCGCGCTGCGGCTTCCGGAGGACGACGCCGCCGACGCGATCCAGACAACCTGGTTGCGCCTGGTCGAACGGCTGGAGACGGTGCGCGACCCCCGCCGGCTCGGTGGGTGGCTCAGCACGACGATGCGCCGCGAGAGTCTTTCCCTGCTACGCCGGCGGTCGCGCCACGTCGACACCGACGCGCTCGACAACGTCGCGGACGATGCCGAGCCGCTCGACGCCGCGCTGCTACGCAACGAACGCGACAGCGCGCTGTGGCGGGCGTTCCGCCGGCTCGACCAGCGGTGCCAACAGCTGCTGCGGATGCTGATGGCTGACCCGCCGCCACGCTACCGAGACGTCGCCGGGGCGCTCGGCGTGCCCATCGGCTACATCGGTCCGACGCGCATGCGGTGCCTGCAGAAGCTCCGCGACGCGTACGACCTCCCCGCCTAGCGGGCCAGCACGAGAGACCATTTCCATGGACCCCCATGAGCAAGACGACGAGGCCCTCATGGCCGAACTGCGCAGGATCGTCGCCGACGCGGATCCCGTACCGGACACCGTCGTCGCCGCGGCACGCGCCGCGTTCGAGACCCGCGACCTCGACCGTGATCTCGCTGAGCTGGTCGCTGACTCCGCCGCAGCGGACGCCGGCTTCGAGACGGTACGGCAGACGTCGGGCAGCCAGGCCGCCGGGCGGCTGCTGTCCTTCGACGGCGGCGGCGTTCGCGTCGAGATGGAGGTCACCCGCACCGGCGACGACCTCACCCTGATCGGCCAGCTCGACGGCGCCGCCGGTACAGCCTGCGACCTGGAGCGCGGCGGCGGCCACCGGACAGCCATCGAGCTCGACGACCTGGGCCGGTTCCTGGTCACCGGCCTGCCCCCCGGCCCGCTGCGGCTGCGCTGCCGGTCCGCTGGCGGCGCCGAGGTGGTCACCGTCTGGATCACCTTGTGACGTCGGGTCGGACGCCGCACGAGCGCGCCCGTCGGGCGACACGGTGGGCCGCGTCAGCGGCCCAGCGCCACGAACGAGAGCGCGGTCGCGGCCGCGACCGGCTCGTCGGCCGCCGCCGCGCGGACCTCCCGCAAAGCGGACCCGAAGGAGCGGCCAGCCCGCAGCCCGGCGTGGAAGGCCACCATCAGCGGCGTGGTGGCCGCGTCGTTGACCGGTACGACGCTCGCGAGCAGGCTGGCCGTGCCGAGCGGGACGAGAGCGGTCACCATGCCGAGCAGCTCGTCGGCGCCGACCGGTGCGGCCACTGCGGACTCGCAGCTGGACAACACCAGCCGGTGCGGCGCGCGGCGCAGCCGGCCGAGGTCGTACACGGTGAGCGGCCCGTCGTCGAGCGACAGCGCCGAAAACAGCGGGTTGTCGCCGCGGAACGTGCCGTGGGCCGCGATGTGCGCAGTCCACGCGCCGTCGAGGGCCGCCAGCGCCCGCTCGGCGGTGGCCCGGCCGGCGCTGAGCACGACCGCGTCGGCGTACGCCGCGCCGATCTGCTCGACCTCGGCAGCGCCGCCGTCCAGGCCCGGCCCGATGACCAGCGCGACCCGCCGCCGGCGCGGCGCCCGGGTGGCGCCGGCGCGCAGCCAGGTGGCCGCCGATGGCGCCAACACCAACGGAACCCGGCGCAGCGCCGGCAGCAGCGCCCACGGCACCGCGTGCAGCCGCGCCGGAGGCACGACGACGACCGGACCGCCGTTGGCGACCGCGGCCGCCGGGCCGAGCAGGGCCCGCTCCAGCCGCTGGCCGGCGGCGTCGAGGGCGCCGAGCGCACCGGCCGGCGGCCGTCCGTGCGCCAGCCGGCGCAGCATGAACCGCGCCAGGTCCAGCTCCCGTACGACCTGGTACAGCGGACCGACCGCATGCATCCGCACCCGGCGACCGACCACGGTCACCGCGTATACCTGTCCGTCGAGGACGGTGATTTCGATCATCCGGTGGTCGCCGAGCAGGTCGACCAGCTCCCCGACGACGTCGCCGCCAGCGGCCCGGTCCGGGCCGGGTCCGCCGCTCGCGGCGGTGCGCCGGGTGCGTGCCCGGATGGCCGACTCCAGCCGCCGGCGTTCCTGGTCGAGCCGGTCGGTCGGCGCGCCGGCGTCGCGGGCTGCGTCCAGCCGCCGTACCACGTTGCGCAGCGCTGTGAGGTCCGCGGCCAGCTTCGGGTCGTCGGGCGGCCGCACGGGCGGTACGGCAAGCGCACTGGCGCGCCAGCGTTCGCTCCACCGCAGCAGCATGCGGGCGTCGGCCCGGCGCACGGCGTGACGCTGCGCCAGCGCTGCCAGCTCGGCGCCGTAGGCGGCGGCGTGGGCGCGCAGCTCCGGCGCGCCCAGGGCCCGCTGGTGCTCGCTGGCCGCCTCGAGGCCGCGCCTGCACGCCACCAGCGTCGCGGCGGTCGCGCCGCGCTCCTCGGCGCGCAGCGCGTGCGCCAACCAGCCGACGGCGTGGCCGAATGTCGGGCCGCGATCGCGGAACCGGGCGGCCCGGGCCAGGTGCCGGTCGGCCTCCGCGGCCCGGCGCCGGGCGGCGGTCAGCCGGCCGGCAAGCAGCCGCGCTGCCGCGGCCTCGAGTACATTGAGCGCGTCGAGCTCGTCGGCGAGGCGGCTTGCGTCCCGAGCGATCCGATCCCCCCGCTCGCCCTGCGTGTACCGGGCCTGCACGACCACGTACGAGGCGCGCGCTTGCCAGCCGCGTCGGCCCTGTCGGCGGAACAGGTCGCGGGCCGCGGCCGCCCGCTCTCGCGCCAGGCCTACCATGCCGGCGGCGAGCGCGGCCTGCGCGACGGAGAACAGCAGCTCCGCGGTCTTGGTGACCTGGCCGCCAAGCCGGGTGTGCCGGTGCAGCGCCTCTTCGGTCGCGGTGACCGCCTCCCCGGCCAGGCCGGCGGCGAGCAGCACGGCGCACCGGTCGATCGCGAGACTCGGCCACCAGCTGTGCAGGGCAGCGTACCGGCCGTCGGCCTCGTCGAGAAACGCCAGCGCGGCCGGCAGGTCACCGGCCTGGAACGCGATGTCGGCCCGGCTGTGCACCGCCATCGCGGACTCGAGGTCCTGGCCGGTCGCGGCGAAGAGCCGCTCGGCGACGCCCAGGTCGCGGTCGGCACGGCCGGCCTGGCCGAGCGCCGCATAGACCAGGAACCGCGCCTGCCGGGCCCGGGCCTCCCAGACGCGGTCGCCGGCCCGGTGCAGCGCGTCGATGGCCCGGCGCAGGTCGGCAAGAGACTCGTCGTACCGGCCGAGAATGCGCAGCAGTACTCCGCGGCGGTGGAGCACCCGTCCACGGTGAACGGCGGTGCTCGCCTGGACCGCGCGGTCGAGAAGGGCCAGTCCCTCGGTCACGCGGCCGGCCAGGCCCAGCGTGACGCCGAGCGTGGCCTGCACATCGGCCAGGCGCTGCGCGGTGGACCGTTCGGCGAGCCGTACGGCGGAGCGCAGCTCTCCCATCGCCTCGCTGGTGCGTCCGGAGTCGCGCAGCACGATGGCCCGCGCCTGGCGGGCGACGGACGCACTTGCCGGGTCGGTATGCCGGGCCAGCACCTCGTCGGCCTCGGCCAGCGCGTCGTCCGGGCGCGCCAGGGCCAGCGGCAGCAGGTGGTCGGCAAGGGTCGCCGCCGCGTCGCGCGGGTACGACATCCGTCGATTTTAAGGACCATGGCCACATAGCAAACTCAGGAGGATTGATGGAACACGACGACGAAACTCCCGAGCAACCCACAGCCGAACCTGTCGAAGCGATCACGGACCCGGCCGTGGCGCCGGTCAACGATCGATCGCCGACCACCGCACGAGAGGCGCAGCTCGACCTGCTCATCCGGCAGCTGGACGGCCATCTGGCTAGCGTGGGCCGGCATGTCGGTGTCGGCCCCGGCAGATGCGACGAACGGCCGGGAAAGCTGGTGTTCGAGATCGGACGACTTCTGGTGCGCGACGAGTACATCGGCCCGGTCCGGGACATCCTCGCCGCACTGGGCCGAATGCCCAGCATCGACCAGGGCACACCGCCGTTCGCTGAGTCCGTGGTCTCCGGCATCCGCCTAGTCAGGCTCGGCGTGAACACCGCCGAAGGGACGCTGGAAACGCTGCAGCTGATCCTGGACGGCCTGCCGGACGACCCAGACGTCGTACGGGAGCGCTATGCAAACGTCCAGCCGTTCGACGGATTGGGACCGGGCGCGGCGTCGCTCAACCACGTCGTGCACATCGCCGGGGAAGGCGGCATCTGCCCGGCAGTCGAGCCGGATCCGGTGTCCGCGGGCAGCGCGCCAGACCCTGGTTACACCTCCAACCGGTGCGGCGGCGAGGGCGTCAAGGTGGTCATCCTCGACACCGGGCTGGACACCACCGCCGAACGCCGCAGCCCTTGGCTGAAGGGCGTCACCGGCGATGCCGACGACAAGATCGACCGCAACACCGGCACGCTGTCCGAGTACGCCGGGCACGGTACGTTCATCGCGGGCCTCGTCCGCAGCGTCGCGCCGCGGGCCGAGGTGTATGTCCGCGCGGTGTTCAACTTCGGCGGCGGCGTGCTCGAGGCCGACCTCGTACGGTCTCTCAACCGCGCCCTTGACTGCGACCATCCCGACATCATCAGCATGTCGGCCGGCTCGTATACGTTCGACGCGACCGGCCTGCTGTCGTTTCTGGTCTTCAACGAGCGGCGGCTGCGCCACTACAAGGGCGTCGCGCTGGTCGTCGCGGCCGGCAACGACGCCGACCGGGAACCGTTCTGGCCGGCGGCGGCGCCGTACACGGTCTCGGTGGGCGCGCTGGCCTCGACCCGGCGGGGCCGCGCGGGGTTCAGCAACTTCGGCGGCTGGGTCGATGTGTACGCGCCCGGCCAGGACCTAGTCAACGCGTTCCCGGAGGGCAGCTACACCTACCGCGAACCGCCGCGCCAGGGCTCGCAAACCACGTTCCACGGCATGGCACGGTGGAGCGGCACCTCGTTCGGCACGCCGATCGTCGCCGGGCTGATCGCGGCCCGCATGTCGGAGACCGGGGAGAACGGCCGCGACGCGGCGGCGGCGCTGTTGGCGCGGGCGCGTACGCAGGCCCAACCCGGCGTGGGCGCGGTGTTGCTTCCCGAGTAGCGGACGGGTCGGCCACGGATGTATCAGCGGTCATGACTCGTGTCTGTGCGGCGGTCCACCGATTGACGCGATCAGCCGCGTCCGGGTCCGGGGACTGGGAGATCGCCTGACCGAGATGAACGAGCGGATCTTCGCACGGTGCCGATGTCCAGGGAGCACGAGGGCAGCTCGAGGGCAGCGTTGCTCAACGCATTTCAGTGGGAGCCCGGCTCCCGGATCACCGCACAGTACCTCGAGGGCGACTCGGCCTGCGGGAGCGGGTGAAGGAGGTCGCGCAGCAGTGGACCGGCCCGGGCATGGCGAACCTCCGCGGCTGGCGGCTGCCCTGACCGACAACGCGTTGGGCCGCCGCCGCTCGCTTAGGATCGCGACCATGACGACAAGGACGTTGATCACGCTGGCGCCCACGGGCGCGGAGTCGGCGAAGGCCGACGTGCCGGCGTTGCCGGTGACGCTCGACGAGCTGGTGGTGACCGCGAAGGAGTGCGCCGCACTCGGGGCGTCCGTGATCCACGTCCACATCCGCGACGAGCGGGCGCGGCCGACGCTCGACCTCGGCCGGCTGCGCGACACGGTGACCGCGCTGCGCGCGAGTACCGACCTGATCGTCCAGCTGTCCAGCGGTGGCGCCGTCACCGACCCGGAGGCCGACCGGTTGCGCGTACTCGAGGCCGGCCCCGACATGGCGTCCTGCACGATGGGCACGGTCAACTTCGGCGACGACGTGTTCATGAACCGCTGGGAGTTCATCGTCGAGCTGCATACCCGGATGCGCGACCGGGGGATCGTGCCCGAGTACGAGATCTTCGACCTCGGCCACCTGACGAGCCTGCGCCGGCTGCTCGACAAGCACGGCCTCCCCGCCGGCGGCCACGTCCACGTCGACTTTGTCATGGGTGTACCGGGTGGCATGCCGGGCACCGCCGCGGCCCTCGTCGCCTGCGAGAACGCCCTGTGCGACCTGCCCGAGGGCACCACGTTCTCGGCGACGGGCATCGGCCGCACGACCATCCCGGTCATGCTGGCCTCGTTGGCGGCCGGCGGCCACCTGCGGGTCGGCATGGAGGACACCATCACCTACGCGCACCGGCGCCCGGTCGAGTCGAACATGCAGCTCGTAGCCCGCGCCGTCGGGTTCGCGCAACTGGCCCAACGGCCCCCGGCCACCCCCGCCGAGGCCCGCGACCTGCTCGGCCTTTCGACCCGTTGATCACCGGGGGCGGCGTGAACAGCCGTGACCCTCGGTACCGTCCGGGCATGGGCGCGCGCTACGCGGGTGGGGAGCTTCTGGCCGAGGTGGTGCGGTCGGGGTTCGTCGAGGGCTACCACCGCGGTTCGGTCGTCGTCTTGGACGCCGGAGGAAAGGTCATGGCCGCGTGCGGCGACATCACCTCGGCGATCTTCCCGCGCTCGTCCAACAAGCCCATGCAGGCCATCGGCATGTTGCGCACGGGCCTGCGGCTGGTCGACCTGGCCGACCTCGCGTTGGTCTGCGCCTCACACTTCGGCGAGGACTTCCACGTGGCACGCGTCGAGGCGCTGCTGCGCACGGCGGGGCTGGACGAGACGTACCTGCGCTGCCCGCCGGACATGCCGCTGGGCGAGGCGGCCGCCGCCGCGGTGATCCGGGCCGGTGGCGGCCCCTCGCGGATCCGGATGAACTGTTCGGGCAAGCACGCCGGAATGCTGCTGACCTGCCTTGCGGCCGGGTTCCCGCTGGAGGAGTACTACCTGCCGGACCACCCGCTGCAGGAACGGATCTCCGCGACGATCGAAGACTTCGCGGGCGAAGAGGCGTCGGCGGTAGGGGTCGACGGCTGTGGTGCGCCGGTGCTGGCGATCTCGCTGACCGGCCTGGCCCGCGCCTACCTCCGGCTGGTATCGGGTGACGACAAATCGGTCGAGGCGACGGTAGCCTCCGCGATGCGTACACACCCCGAGATGGTGTCGGGTACGGACACCTTCGACACCCGCCTGATGCGCGGCGTCCCGGGGCTGCTGGCCAAGGGCGGGGCGGAGGGGGTGCTCGGTGTCGCGATCCCGGAGGTCGGCGCCGTCGCGATCAAGATCGACGACGGGGCGCAGCGGGCCCGGCATCCGGTGATCATTTCAGCCCTGCGCAAGCTCGGTGTCGATCGGCCGGTGCTCGACGAGCTGGCGGAAGTGCCGCTGCTGGGCGGTGGCGAGCCGGTGGGAGCCGTACGCGTACTGTGGTGATGCTAACTGCGGCTAGCGTTTCGCTTGCAAGAGCTAGCAGGCGCGGCTACGGTTCACGGTATGCCCACGCCGAAAGACCTGCCGCGCGACGTCGGCGGCTTCATCCGTGACCTGCGCCGCAACGCGCAGATCTCGCTGCGGCAGCTCGCCGAGCAGGCGGGCGTGAGCAATCCGTACCTCAGCCAGATCGAGCGCGGCCTGCGCAAACCCAGCGCCGAGGTCCTGCAGCAGCTCGCCAGCGCGCTGCGGGTCTCGACGCCGGCGATGTACCTGCGCGCCGGCCTGCTCGACGACAAGGACGGGCCGGGCGTGCTGACCGCGATCGCGGCCGACGCCGAGCTCACGATCGCGCAGAAGCAGTCGCTCAGCCAGATCTACGAGACGTTCCGGCGGGAGAACACCCGCCACGCCGAGGCGGAGGCGCAGGCCGCGGCGGAGACCAAGGCCGCCAAGGTGGAGGCCGCCGCCGCCGACCTGGTGGCCGCCACCGCCGAGGCGGAGGCCGCCGCTGCCAACGCGGCCGCCGCGAGCGCGACCGCCGCCGCGGCGGATGCGGCGACGAAGAGGGCCACCCCGAGGAAAGCCACCAAGAAGGCCGCCAAGCCGGCGGCCGCAGAGGAGTGAACCGCACGATGACCGAGCCCAAGACCAAGAACATCCCGGCACCGGTGTACGCCGCCGCGGGCGCGGGCGACCTGGCCTACCGCCAGCTGCGCAAGCTGCCGGCGCTCTACGCCGACCTTAGCGACAAGGCCGCCAACAACGGCACCGAGCTGCGCGATGAGCTGCAGAAGCGGGCCGCCGAGGCCGTACGGCAGGCCAACGCCACCCTTCGCCAGGCCAACGAGGCGGCCGCGAAGCTGCGCAGCGCCGAGTTCGACGTCGAGCGCTTCCGCGACGCCGCCATGCGCAACGCGGCCGCGTTCGTCGCCGGCGCCCAGGCCGCGCAGGAGCGGGCCGTCGCGCTGTACGCCGAGCTCGTCTCGCGCGGCGAGAAGGTCGTCGGCACCGGCATCGTCGAGGCCGCCGACACCGTCAACGCCGACATGGACGCCACCGAGGCGCCCGCCGCCCTGACCGGCACCCCGACGGACGTGGCCAAGACGGCACCGGCCAGGAAGGCCACCAAGGCCACCGCCAAGAAGGCGACGGCCCCGAGGAAGAGCACGCCCACCGTGTGAGCTGGTGCGGGCCCCGCCGGGAGGCGGGGCCCGCGGCATATCCTTGCCCGCATGAGCGTCACCGCACCGTACTTCTACCTGAACGTGGTGAGCGCGGTTCAGCTCGTCCTCACCATCTTCGCCTTGATCATCGAAGGCATCGCCTTCGTACACTGTCTCACCCAGCGCTCCGACGCCTTCCCGGCGATCGGCACCCTCCCGAAGGGCGCCTGGCTGGCGATCCTGGGCGTCTGCATGCTGCTCACGCTGACCGGCATCGGCGGCGGCGTAATCGGCATCTTCGGTCTCATCGGCATCGCCGCGGGTTTGATCTACCTGCTCGACGTCCGTGCCGGCCTGCGCGACCTGACCGATGGCAAAGGCTTCTGGTGAGGGACTTCCGCTGGCCGCCCCCGCCGGACGGCAGCCCGCGAACCTACGGGCCGGGGCCCACCGCGCCGCGCACCGGCCGGCCCACCCTGCCGCAGCCGGCGACCGAGCTGGTGGCGACGCCCCATGGCGTCCGGCTGGAATGGCTGATCACCGGCGTCGGTTCCCCGACGACGGTGTTCGCGCACGGCCTCGCCGGCGGCATCCCGACAACCCGGCCGCTGGGCAGCGCGGTCGACGGGCGGAGGGTCTTCTTCCACTTCCGCGGCCACGGGCGTTCGGACGCCCCGCCCGGCTCGTGGACGAACGCCGATCTCGCCCGCGACCTGCGCGCCGTCGCCGACCTGTCCGGCGCGACCCGGGCGCTCGGGGTGAGCATGGGCGCCTCCGCGCTCGCCCGGCTCGTCGCGGACAGCCCGTCGCGCTTCGACCGCCTCGTGTTCTTCCTCCCGGCGAGCCTCGACCGCCCACGGCCGAAGCCTTCCTGGCAACCGGCCCTGTTGGAGGCGGTCGAGGAGGGCGACGCCGCCGCGGTGGCCGACGCGCTCTCCGCCGAGCTGCCACCTAACCTGCGCGGCACCCCGGCCGTCTGGGCCTACCTGCGTCAGCGCGTCGACGACCTGCTCCGCTACGGCCTCGCGCCGCAGTTGGAGCATCTCGCCGGCCAGGCGGCGATCGCCGATCCGGCGGCGCTGCGCGGTGTCCGCGCGGAGGCGTTGGTGATCGCGGCCGAGGACGACGACGCACACCCGGTCGGGGTCGCCAGGGACCTGGCGGCCGAGTTGCCGCACGCCGCGCTGCACGTGTACGACCGGCCGAGCCTGTTGTGGACCCACCGCGCCGACCTCCGCGAGCGGATCTCGTCGTTCCTCAACCGGTAGCCTCTGCCGCTATGGGCGTCACAGAACACGGCCGCACGCACCGTCTGGACCTGATCGATCCGACCCTGCGCGAGTGGGACTGCACGGTCGTCCACGCCGATCCCGAAGCCGGGATCGTGCTCGACCGGTCGGCGTTCTACCCAGGCGGAGGCGGGCAGCCGCCGGACCACGGGGTCCTGCTGTGGCAGGGCGTACAGACCCGCATCGTCGGCACCCGCAAGGGCGACGACCTCTTCCTGATCCCGGCCGACGGCGACCCGCTGCCTCCGGCGGGCACCCAGGTGACCGGCGCGGTCGAAGACGAACGGCGCAGCATGCTGATGCGTACGCACTCCGGGCTGCACGTCCTGTGTGGAGTGGTGTTCCGCGACTTCGGCGCGCTGGTCACCGGCGGCAACATGGAACCGGGCGAGGCGCGGATGGACTTCAACCTCCCGGTGGTGCCGCCGGACTTCAAGGCGTCGCTGGAGGCCGCGGTCAACGCGGAGGTGGCTGCCGACCGCGCGGTGGCGGTCAAGGTGCTGCCCCGCGACCGGGCACTCGCGCTGCCGGACATCATCCGCACGCAGAGCAACCTGATCCCGGCTGACGAGCAGGAGATCCGCATCGTCGACATCGTCGGCCTGGACGTCCAGGCCGACGGAGGCACCCACGTGGCCTCGACGTCCCAGATCGGCCGTGTGCAGGTGGTCAAGGTGGAGAGCAAGGGAAAGGCCAACCGGCGCGTCCGGTTACGGCTGGCATAGCCGTTTCCACCTCCTTCGTCGACGTGTCGAGCGGCGACCGGGTGTCATCCGCCGCCCTCCTGGGCATAGAAACCTGACGATGGCGTGCATCTTCATCGCGGACGCGCTCAACAAGCCGCTGTCGTGGGCGAGCAGGTCGGGCTGCTGCTGTTCATGATCGTGGCGTCGAAGGGCGCCGCGGGTGTGACCGGCGCCGGCTTGGCGACGCTGGCCGGCGGCCTCCAGTCGCACCGGCCCGACCTCGTCGAGGGCGTCGGTCTGACCGTCGGTATCGACCGGTTCATGTCGGAGGCGCGGGCGCTGACCAACTTCGCCGGCAATGCGGCCACCATCCTCGTCGGCCATTGGTCGGGCGAGTCCGACAAGGACCGGGCACACGCCGTCCTGCGCGGCGAGGACCCGTTCGACGGGGCGACGATGCTCGACGAGGAACCGCCGTCCGAGGGCGGCCCCGCGATCACCGCCCAGCGCGACGCCGTCGAAGACGCCGTCGACGACACGACCACCACCCGGCAACGCGCGTAGCCCGCCGGCATGAACCGCTGCGCCATGGCGCCGCGCCGCACCCGGCTGGGCCGGCCGCCACGCCGCCAGACCGGACCGACGGCTAGCTAGGCTGTGCGGGCGTGAGCGCCGTACGCGACTTCTTCCGGGGCATCGGGATGCTGCTGCGCGGCCTGTCCCTGTACGGCCGCAACCCGCGCCTCGTCGCGCTCGGCATCCTGCCCGCGCTGATCACCGGGGCGGTGTTCGTCGGCGCATACGTCACGCTGGCGGTCTTCGCCGACAACCTCGCCGGCTGGGTGACGCCGTTCGCCGAGGACTGGACCTCGGCGGCCCGGTCGACCGTGCGCGCGCTGGCCGAGATCGCGTTCCTCGGCGCCGGCGCGCTGATCGCCGTCCTCGCGTTCGCGGCGACCACGTTGATCATCGGCGATCCGTTCTACGAGAAGATCTCCGAGCTGGTCGAGGCCCGGCTGGACGGCCGGCCGCCCACGGTCGACGAGGTGCCGTGGTGGCGGTCGCTGCGCCGCAGCATCGCCGACTCGTTGCGGCTGCTGCTCGTGTCGGTGCCGGTCGGCATCGTGCTGTTCGCGTGCGGGTTCATCCCGGTCGTGGGGCAGACGGTCGTGCCCGTGATCGGCGCCCTGGTCGGCGGGTGGCTGCTCGCGCTCGAGCTCGTGGGGGCGCCCTTCTACCGGCGCGGTATGCGGCTCCGGCAGCGGCGTGCGGCGCTGCGCACCCGGCGGTGGCTGGCGCTCGGCTTCGGCGTCGCCGTGTTCGTGTGCTTCCTCATCCCGCTCGGTGCCCTGCTCGCCATGCCCGCCGCCGTCGCCGGCGGGACGCTGCTGGCCCGGGAGGTGCTCGGCGCGGATCGCGCCGTCGCACGGTGACGGTCCGGCTCAGGGCACCGCACCCGGCGGGACTGGATCGGCGTCAGGCCGAGTCGCGGATCACCAGTTCGGTCGGCAGCAGCACCACCCGCTCGGTCTGCTCGCCGCTGACCTGCTTGAGCAGGTGGCGGGCCAGCTCCCGGCCGATCTGCTGGATCGGCTGTCGCACGGTGGTCAGCGGCGGCTCGGTGTATCGCGCCATCTCGATGTCGTCGAACCCGATCACGGCGACGTCGTCGGGCACCCGCCGGCCGACCTCGTGCAGCGTGCGCAGGGCGCCGTGGGCCATGAGGTCGGACGCGATGAACACGGCGTCGAGCTTCGGGTCGTCGTCGAGCAGCTGCCGCATGCCCTGGGCGCCCGACTCGCGGGTGAAATCGCCCAGCGCCACGATCGAGCGCCGGTCCGAGTCCTTCAGCGCCTGCCGGTAGCCGGTCAGCCGGTCGACGCCCGCCACCATGTCCTGCGGCCCGGCGATCGTCGCGATCCGCTTCCGGCCCGAGTCGAGCAGGTGCTGGACGGCCTTGACGACGCCGCCGATCTGATCGACGTCCACATAGGGCACTTCGACGCTCGTACGGCCGAGCGGCCGGCCGCTGCAGACGACCGGGATGCCCATCCGCACCAGGGTCGCCGGCAGCGGGTCCGCGCCGTGCATCGAGGCGAACATGACGCCGTCGACGTGCCGGCCCATTGTGTAGCGCTCGACCCGGTCGTGGCCGGCCGTGGAGCCGGCGATCAGCAGCACCAGCTGCTTGTCGGCCGCGTCGAGCTCCATCGACACGCCGCGGATGATGCCGTGGAAGAACGGGTCGTCGGAGAACACCCGGGTGGGTGACTCGGGCAGGATCAGCGCCGCCGAGTCGGTGCGCTGGGTGACCAGACTGCGGGCGGCGAGGTTGGGCACGTAGCCGAGTTCGCGCACGGCCCGCCGGACGGCCTCCTGGATCGGCTCGGCCACGGTCGTGGAGCCGTTCACCACTCTCGATACGGTGGCCCGGGAGACGCCGGCCCGGCGCGCGACCGCCTCCAGCGTCGGACGCTCGCGTGGCCCGTTGAACGTCGCGCTCATGCCGCTCTCCTCCGGTCTCACCCTACGAGATCGAGGGGTGCTCAGCCGGTGCGCAGCGCTTCCAGCAGCGTCGCGTCGCCGGTCAGCTCGAGCACGTCGAAGCCGACCCGGCCGTAGAGGGCGAGCATCAGGTCGCTGGCCGTGCCCTGCGCATGGACGCGGGCGTGCGGCTCGTCGGTGTCGAGGATCGTGTCGGTGTCGAGCAGTGCCACGCCCTCGCCGCGCAGCCGGACCAGCCACTCCTGCGCCGCGTCGGACGCGACGAGCTGCACCACGCCGTGCGCGTGGTCGGTCGACCGGCGCCGCCCCGCCGGCAGCCACGAGTCGAGCACCTCGGTGACGCCGTCGGCGGCGAGCTTTGCCTCGATCGGCTCGGCGACCGCGACCGCGATCTGCATGTCCCAGCGGTGCACGGCGGTCTCGTGGGCCGTCCGCCGGTCCCAGAAGCTGGCCGTCTTCGACTGCGGCGCCCAGTTCCACACCGGCGCGTCCGGGTCGGTGGCGGTCAGCGTGGCCATCAGGTCGGCGTACCGCTCCCGCCACCAGGAGAGGCCTTCCTCGCCGGTCGGCACGCCCTGCGGGTGCTCGCGCGGGTCGGGGCGCTGGGTGCCGCCGCGGACCAGCAGAGCGCGGGTCCACTCGTAGATCGAACCCAGATGATGGACGAGATCGGTCGTGGTCCACTCCGGACAGGACGGCACCGGGGCGTCCGGCGGCGCCTCCGCCGCGGCCGAGGCGAACGCCGTGGCCTCCGCGCGCACACCGGCCAACCAGAACTCCTTGGTTCCGTGCAGTCTGGTCATCGGGTGCTCCTTCTTGCCGGGGCGGACCGTCGCCGCGGGTCCCGGGCACTTCCAGCCTAGGGTGAACGGCGTGCCCGACGTTAGCGCTGAACCTCCTGGTCCCGCAGGCCCGCTCACCGAGCAACCGCTCGCGCCGCTCACCACGTTGCGGTTGGGCGGACCGGCGAAGCGGTTGCGCGTCGCGTCGACGGCGGATGAAATCGTGCAAACGATACGAGACGCCGCACCGGTGCTGGTCCTGGCGGGTGGCAGCAACGTGGTGATCGCCGACGCCGGCTTTCCGGGGACGGTGGTGCTGGTGCGTACCGGCGGCGTCACCGAGATCGCCGGCGACGCCGACTCGGTCACCGTGCGGGTGGCCGCCGGCGAGTCGTGGGACCGGTTCGTCACCGACGCCGTCGAGGCAGGCTGGTCGGGCGTCGAATGCCTCGCCGGCATCCCCGGCTCGGCCGGCGCCACGCCGATCCAGAACGTCGGCGCGTACGGCCAGGAGGTTGCCGAGACGATCGTGGCCGTCGAGGCGTACGACCGGCTCGAGGGCGTCGTCCGCCGTCTCGCCCCGCCGGACTGCGGCTTCGCGTACCGGACGAGCGTCTTCAAGCACAGCGACCGCTGGGTCGTGCTGTCGGTGGACTTGCGTCTGAACCGGTCGCGGGAGTCCGCGCCGGTGCGCTACGCGGAGCTGGCCCATGCCCTCGGGGTGCCGCTGGGCGACCGGGTACCGGCGGCCGACGCCAGCGAGGCGGTGCGCGCGCTGCGGGCCGGCAAGGGCATGGTGCTCGACGCCGCGGACCACGACACCTGGTCGGTGGGCTCGTTTTTCACCAACCCCGTTCTCGACGCGGACGCGTATGCCGGCCTGGTGGCGCGGTCCGCCTACGGCGAGCCGCCGTCCTGGCCGCGCACCGACGGCGTGGTCAAGGTCAGCGCGGCGTGGCTGATCGAGCGCGCCGGGTTCAAGAAGGGCCACGATGGCCCGGGCGGCGTCGCGATCTCCGGCAAGCACACACTGGCCCTGACCAACCGCGGCGGCGGGTCGACCGACGCGCTGCTCGCGTTGGCGCGGGGGATCCGCGACGGCGTGCACGACCGGTTCGGCGTCACCCTCCATCCCGAGCCCGTGCTGGTCAACTGCCGGCTGTAGCGGCGCTCACCGACCTGCGGACATGTCGGATACCGACGACCATGCGACGGTCAGCTCGCCGAGCCGCCACCGCGCCGGGCGGTCCAGGACCCGCCAGCCCGCCGCCTGCACCGCGGCGACCGCGCGCAGCCACCGCTGGCGTGGACCGAAGGCGGCGTACGGAGCCGCGTCGCGCCAACCGTCGTCGAGCGTGGTGAGCAACGCGTGCACCGGATGCCCCGGGACGTTGTGGTGGATGAGCGCCTTGGGCAGCCGCTCGGCGATCTGCCTCGGCGTGTCCAGGGTGGACAGGCGCGCGGCCAGCGTCAGCGAGCGCGGGCCGGACGCGTCGAGCAGCACCCACGAACCCAGGCGGCCCAGCTCGTCGCTGGTGCCCTCGAGCACCATGCCCGACGGCCCGAGCGCCGCGCACATGATCTGCCACGCGGTGGGCACCGACGCCTCGTCGTACTGCCGGAGCACGTTCATCGCCCGTACGACCACCGGGTGCAGGCCGGCCAGCTCGAAGCCGCCACGCCGGAACGTCAGCCCCGGTGGGTCGGCGGCCGGCAGGGCCGCGGCGACCCGACCCGAGTCGATCTCGATGCCCACGACCCGAACGTCCCGTCGGACGCGCGCCAACCGCTCGTGCAGCTCCACCGTCGTCACCGGCGTATCGCCATAACCGAGGTCGACGACGAGCGGGTCGGCGGCGACGCGCAGGCGGGCGCCGATGTGCGCGGCGATCCAGTTGTCGACGCGCCGCAGCCGGTTGGGACCGGTCGTGCCGCGGGTGATCATGCCCCGCGGCCGCTCAGCCCGACGCCGACCCGGCAACCCGGTGCACCTTGTGTTGCGCGGCCTGGGCGAGCGGCCGGACGACCAGCCGGTCGATGTTGACGTAGTGCGGGCGGGTCGCGCACCAGGCGACGCAGTCGGCGATGTCGTCGGCCGTGAGTGGATCGGCGACACCGTCGTAGACCTTGGCCGCCGTCACGGCGTCGCCGCGGAACCGCACGAGCCCGAATTCGTCGGTGCGCACCATCCCCGGATCGATCTCGATCACCCGGATCGGCCGTCCGGACAGCTCCAGGCGCAGCGTGCCGGTGAGCGCGGTCATCCCGTGCTTGGCCGCGCTGTAGCCGCCCCCGCCCTCGTATACGACGAAGCCGGCCGTCGAGCTCATCATCACGATGGTGCCTGCGCCGGACGCCTCCAGCGCCGGCAGCAGGGCCTGGGTGACGCGTAGCGTGCCGAGCACGTTCACCTCGTACATCCACTGCCAGTCGGCGACCGAGCCGGCTTCGACCGGGTCGAGGCCGCGGGCGCCGCCGGCGTTGTTGACCAGGAGAGTCACCGGCCCGTGGACGGCCGCGGCGAGGGCGGCGACCGACCCGTCGTCGGTGACGTCGCACACGACCGCGGTGGCTGCGCCCCCACCGCGCGTGATCTGCGTCACCACCTCGTCCAGGCGGTCCTTGCGGCGCGCCGCCGCCACGACGGCGAAACCCTCGGCGGCAAGCCGCCTGGCGGTGGCCGCGCCGATGCCGCTGGAGGCGCCGGTCACGACGGCGATGGGCGAAGACATGCCCTTCATCCTGCCGCACCGATGAACT
>DATDJX010000015.1:0-3142 GCA_036520275.1 Asanoa sp. | reverse complement strand
GCGCACGGACCACGTGCCGGCCGAGGCCGAGATCGAGGCGGCCTAGCCCTCGTCACGCAGGCCGGCGGGCAGCTCGTCCGCCGGCCCGGGCGCCAGCGCGATCACCGTGATCGTGCCCGGCGGGACCTCGGTGAGGCCGGCGTCGACGACGCGCGCGACGCAGTCGCTGCGCGCCGCCAACGAGGCGAAGGTCGCAGCGTCGGGCGCCAACACGCGCCCCGGGCAGCCGGCGGCGACCCAGTCCTCGAGGCGGTCGCCGGCCATCACTGCGGCGTGCCCGATCTGCGCCACCGTCTTGCCGGAGCTCATCGTCGCGGCCGGGTTGAGCGCATAGGTCAGCGCGGCGCGCCGGTCGTGGTCGTCGGCACGCGCGGGCGCCGGCTCGAGGGCGGTGCTCATCGCCTGCAGGCGCTCGAGCAGCGGCCCTCGCTCGGAGCGCCGCCGCGGCGTGAGGGCGGCGACCGCCTCGCGCTCCGGATCGCCGGCGACGACGGCACCCGGCTCGGCGAGCACGTGCTCCCACTGCGCCAGCGTTCGCGCCCGCAGGCAGACCTTCCCCGGTCGAGGACGCCATTGCGCTATCGCCTCGCGCTGCCCGGGGTCGTCGGCGAACGTCCGCAGGCAGGCGACGGCGGCGGCGCCGGCGAGCTCGCCGGCACGCGCGAGCGTCGCGACCGCGCCGCGTCGCAACACGAGATACATCCGCAGGGGGTCTGGGGAAGCCGGCTCCATGGCGCGGACCCGTACGATGGCTGAACCGGCGTGACTGGCGAGCTCACCATGGCTGCCGAGTACCTGGCCGGCGCCTTCGGCCGCCAGGCCAATCAGCCCGATCTCCTGCAGGCGCGCCAGATGCAGGCGCTGTCGTTCGCCGTGCACATTCCGCTGGTGTGCTTCGGCATCGCCTTCCCCGCGATGGTCCTCTTCGTCGAGGGGCTGTGGCTGCGGACCGGCGAGCCGGCCTACAAGGCGCTGGCCAAGCGCTGGTCGAAGGTCATGCTGACCCTCTTCGCGGTCGGCGTGGTGACCGGCACGATCCTCTCCTTCGAGCTGGGGCTGCTGTGGCCCGCGTTCATGGCCAACTTCGGCGAGGTCTTCGGCCTGGCCTTCGCACTCGAGGGCATCTCGTTCTTCGTCGAGGCGATCTTCATCGCGATCTACGTGTACGGCTGGGACCGGCTGTCGCCGCGCGCGCACTTCCTCGCCGGCGTGCCGATCGTCGTCGCCGGCATCACCGGGTCGCTGATGGTGCTCACGGTCAACGGCTGGATGAACCACCCGACCGGCTTCGACATCGTCGACGGGAAGGTCGTCAACGCCCACCCGTTCTCGGCGCTGTTCGGCGGCAATCTCTGGCACGAGCTCACGCACATGTACGTGGCGGGCTACATGGTGGCCGGCTTCCTCGTGGCCGGCGTCTACGCGTACGCCTGGCTGAAGGGCCGGCGCGACCTCTACCACCGCGCCGGACTGGTCGTGGCGCTGAGCTTCGCCGCACTCGCCGCGCCGGTTCAGGTCGTCGTCGGCGACTGGGCCGGGCGCACGGTGGCCGAGCGCCAGCCCACGAAGCTGGCCGCGTTCGAGGGCGTGGGGAAGACGCAGAAGGGCGCGGACTTCCACATCCTCGGCTACTACAGCGACGGCGAGGTGAAGGCCGGGATCCCGATCCCGAGGCTGCTCTCGATCCTGGCCAAGCACGATCCCAACGCGACCGTGCAGGGCCTCGACGCCGTCCCGGCCAGCGACCGCCCGCCGGTCAACGTCGTGCGCTACGCGTTCCAGACGATGGTCGGGATCGGCACGCTGCTCGCGCTGCTCGGCGTGCTCTACGTCGTCACCTGGCTGCGGCGGCGGCGACTGCCGCGGTCGGTGTGGTTCTACCGAGCGGTGATGGCGGCCGGGCCGCTGTCGCTGGTGGCGCTCATCGCGGGCTGGACCACGACCGAGGTCGGCCGCCAGCCGTGGGTCGTCTACCAGGTCATGCGCACCTCGGAGGCGGTGACCGACGCCCGCGGGCTGTGGGTGGCCTACGTCCTGCTCGCGGTCGTGTACCTGATGCTCATGGGCGCAGTGGCCTGGCTGCTGCGCCGGCTGGCCCGGCGCCCGCCCGAGGCGGAGGTGGAGGCGGCGTGAGCCTCGCTGACGTCTGCATCGCGCTCATGGTCGCCGGGCTGATCGCCTACACGGTGCTCGGCGGCGCCGACTTCGGCGCCGGCTTCTGGGACCTGACCGCGGGCGGCGCCAAGCGCGGGGCCCGAGTGCGGGGAATGGTCGAGCGGTCGATGAGCCCGGTGTGGGAGGCCAACCACGTCTGGCTGATCTTCGTGCTCGTGGTCTTCTGGACCGCCTTCCCGACCGCCTTCGCGTCGGTCGCTTCGACGCTCTACGTGCCGCTCGGGCTCGCCGCGCTCGGGATCATCTTCCGCGGCACCGCGTTCGCCCTGCGCGGGCAGGCGGCGACGATCAACGAGGCGCGCACGCTCGGCGCCGCGTTCGCGCTGTCGTCGGTCATCACCCCGTTCTGCTTCGGCGCCGCGGTCGGCGGGATCGCCTCGGGCCGCGTGCCGGTCGGCAACGCCGCCGGCGACCCGTTCTCGTCGTGGCTGAACCCGACGTCGATCGTCATCGGCGCGCTCGCGGTGCTCACCGGCGCCTACCTGGCCGCCGTCTACATGGCCGGCGACGCGCGCCGCGCCGGCCTGCCCGACCTCGAGCGCGCCTTCCGCGACCGTGCGCTCGGCGCCGGCGTGGTGACCGGCGCGCTGGCCATCGGCGCGCTGTTCGTCGTCCGCGACGACGCGCGCTCGCTCTACGACGGGCTGACGAGTGGCACCGGCCTGGCGCTGGTGATCGCCTCGGCGGTCTGCGGCGCCGCGACGCTCGCGCTCGTGTGGGGCGAGCGCTTCGAGCTGGCACGCGTCTCTGCGGCCGGTGCGGTCACCTGCATCATCGTCGGCTGGGCCGTGGCGCAGCGCCCGTATCTGCTGCCCGGCCACCTCACGCTCGAGCAGGCCGCGGCGAGCCATAGGGTGCTCGAGGCCATGCTCATCAGCCTCGGCGTCGGCTTCGTCATCCTCGTCCCCAGCCTCGCGCTGCTGTACCGCCTGGTGCTGCAAGGCCGGCTGGACAAGGACTACGAGCC
>DATDJX010000014.1:0-10589 GCA_036520275.1 Asanoa sp. | reverse complement strand
CGGCCTGTCCCGCTCCACTCGCACGTCCTCCGGCCCCGTGATGGTGCACGCGCGAAGACGGAGAGAGGCCGCCACGGGGGAAGCGGCCTCTCCGACGCGGTACGTTACTCCTCCGCCGAGCGCCGTGGGGTCCGGCGCAGCGGTCTACGGGGTGGCCGGGTCGCGAGAGATCCGTTTGAAGGCGGGCACGCCGCGTTCCTCCAACTGCCGTTGGCTCTCGAAGATCTTTTCTCCACGCTGCCGTCATCGACAAGGTTGAAGGTCAGCACCTGATGATCCGCGTCGTACGCGATGAGCAGCGCCCCGTCGTACAGGCCGAAGTCGTCCGGGATCCGTAGCCGCGGGCAGTGCTTCCTGAACTGCTCGGTCGAGATCCAGTACGAGTCGACGTCTCCGCCGTGTTCCCAGTAGTAGTCGAGCACCTCCTGATCGGCCAGGTCCTCCTACATGCTCGCGACCTCGTCTGGTTCGATGACGAAGATGCGCGTCTTGCGGGCCATCTTGCGGTCGCGCAGCACCTCGAGGTATCCGGCCGCCGGCGTGTCGCGGAACCACCGCAGGGGTTTGCGCTGGATCCCCTGGAAGCCTCCACTGTGCTCGATCGCCTTGCTCAGAAAGCGCAGGTATTCTCCGACGCCGACATAGGGCACGTTGCGGAAGTTGTCGCGCATCGAGGCGGCGATGAGTGAGGTCAACACGTCGTTGTGCCGTGGGCAGCTCAGCAGCATCGACAGCGCCTCGTCCTGGTAGCTGATCTTGCCGGTCAGCGAGCTGATCTCCCGTACCGACGACGTCGTTGCCTTGCTCAGCTCGCGGAGTAGCTCGTACATCCAGCCCAGCAGGCCGCCGACGGCGATCGCCCCGACGTGTTGGGGGATGGCGGCGACCGTGAACGACTTGTCCAGTCCTTCCGTCAGCACGACCACCACGTCGGTCAAGACGGCACCGAGCGCGGCAACTCCCGCCAACTTCAGTACGCCGTTGGTCGTTCCGGGAATCACGGTCATGACGCCACGGCCGCCGGGATGAGACTGACGACAGCCACGAGGATGACCATGTGACGTTGTACCAGGCCTCGCGGCGCGCCTCCGCCCCATGCCGCCGACCGAGGGCCCCGTAGGCTCGCGCTCGCGGCGCGCCAGCCGCATGACGATCACGCTGTCGTGGTCCAGCCGAATCCGGCGGGGCGTCCCAGGACGGATCAGGCGTTGCCGCGCCGGTCGCACAGTCAACCCGGACGGTGCGGACGTCGAGCGCCGAAGACGCACCCGCGCCGACGCGGTGTCCGGCGGACGTACCTCGGGTTCGAGCGGGACGGTGTCGACTACTTTCGGTGCGATCACGGGTATTCTCTCCTTCTTTCCTCCCGTCAATTCCGAGTGGAGTCCCGTGGCGCAGATACGTCGAAGGTCGGAGGTATGGTAAATCGATAAATCTGTGGCCGTCGACGGGCATGGGGCGATTGACACCGGGCTCCACGCATTGCATCCGGAGGCGACGATGACCGATGTGGACCGGCCGGGCGGCGGATCCCAGGACGGCGAGCCCGCGGACGACCTGGCGCGGCTGGTGAGCAAGGCAGCGGACGGCGACCAGGCGGCCTGGAACGCGATCGTCGAGCGGTTCAGCGGGCGGGTCTGGGCGGTCTGCCGGGTCTATCGGCTGAGCGCCGCCGACGCAGCCGACGTCTTCCAGCAGACCTGGCTGCGCGTGCTGGAGAACCTCCATTCGCTGCGGGACCCGGCGCGACTGGGCGCATGGATCGGCACGACCAGCCGCTACGAGGCCCTGGGGGCGCTCCGCCGCGCCAGGCGCACCACGTTGGTCGGCCACTCCGGACTGCTGGACCGGGTCACCGATCCGGCCGACGACGCGGCGCAGCCGGTCTTGATCTCCGACCGCAACGTCGAGCTGTGGCAGGCGTTCCGTCGGCTGAGCCGGCGCTGCCAGGACGTCCTGCGCGTGCTGGTCGTCGACGCCGAAGAGGGGCGGCCGTCATACGAGCTGGCAGCGAAGGCGCTGGGAATCCCGGTCGGCAGCCTGGGGCCGACCCGCGGCCGGTGCCTCGCCCAGCTGCGCCGATTCCTGACAGAAGGTATCGGGGGCCCGAGTGGTGCATCATGACGGTGATGGACACGCGACGCAAGCCAATTCCCACGGCGCCGAGGTGACACCGTGAACGACGTGAGCGGCCGCGCGGAGCGCGGTTTGCCGGCGGAGGAGCAGGCTCTGGCGGCCCGGTTGGCGGCGATGTTCCGTGCGGACGACCCCCCGCCGGCGGATGCCGTGGAGCTGGCCCGGCAGAGCTTCACGCTGCGCACGGTCGACGCGGAGCTGGCGGCCTTGGTGGAGGACTCCGAGGCGCGCATCCACGACCGCGACCGCCGCCCGCTCGTCGTGCGTGCCGCCGACGCGGCCCGCGGCCCGCGCCTGTTGACCTACCACTTCTACGACGGCCAGTCCCGTGCCGAGCTGGTCATCGCGATGCAGGTCGAGATGGCCGGCACCGTCCGCCGGCTCACCGGCCACCTCACGCCACCGGGGCCGGCGCGGATCGAGCTGCGGCAGGCCGCGGTTCCGCAAGCGCGCCGGGTCGACGCCGACCCGCTCGGCCGGTTCCTCATCGAGGACGTGCTTCCGGGACCGACGAGCCTGACCTGCCAGCGGGAAGGCACGCCGCCGGTGGTCACCGAGTGGACGTTCCTCTAGCCCCGGCCCGATCGGATGCCCCGGTCCGGCGCCGGGTTCGGCGCCGAACCGAAAGGGCTTCCACCTGATAGGGCACGGCCGTCGTCCGCGGCCGGCCGCCCACCGTGACGCCGGCGGGCAGATCCTGGGTGATGCGGACCGCGGTCAGATGTCGGTGCCCGGCAAGATGTGGACGATCGCTCCGAACCCGTCCAGGGTCGGCCGGTCTTGGATGAGCCGATCGAACGCCGCCCGTGGCGAGAGCGTGGCGTCCTCGCCGCACAGCTGGGCAACCGCGGCACTGATCTGGGGCGCGGTGAACGAGGTGCCGCTCCAGGTCGCCCACGCGTCCACGGGGAAGTTCACGTCCGCGACGCCAAGGCCTTCCTCCGGCGGGAGCAGTCCTTTGACGAATGTCGAGACCACCCCGACCCCGACGGTGGAGCAGTGCAGCCAGGGGCCGTGGTTGGAGAACGTCGCCGCCGCCAACGTGGAGTCCAGGGCGCCCACCGCCTTGACCCCGAACTCGTCGAAGCCGGCCGGGTAGAGCTTGTCGAGACCACCGTCGTTGCCCGCGCTGGCGACGATCAGGACCTCGGGGAATCGCGTCGAGATGTCGCGCACCGCGTCGCGGAGCGCCACCGGCGGGACGTCGTCGACCGCCGGCGCTCCAAAGGAGGCGTTGATGATCAGTCGACCACCCTCACCGTCCTCGGCCGCCTTCATCAACAGGTCGGCCGCGGCTTCGTCGGTGCCCAACCCGTCGGCGCCGGTGAACCGGTAGACGACGATCTCGCAGCCTGGTGCGACCCGCCGGACAATTCCCGCCACGAAGCTGCCGTGGCCGGCGGAGAAGTCGTTCCGATCAAGGGGGGCCACGATGTTGAGTGGGTCGGTGCCGTCGCGGACCACGTTGGTGAACCAGCCGTCGCCGCGGTTCTCCGCGGTCCGGCCGGTATCGACGATGGCCACCCGCACGGGTGCGCCGCCGGCAGCCGGCGAGAAGGCTTCCGTGACGGTCGTGAGCCCCGGGTAGTCGTTGCCCTTGATCACGTATCCGAGCGGGACGATCGGGTTGACGTTCGCCGTGACGCCCGGCTCGCGGCGGATGCGCTTCGCGTCCTCGAGGAGCTTGTCCACGTTCTTCGGACCGCGGCCCCGGAAGACCCGGGCCTTGCGGCGGGGGTTGCGGCCAGCGCGGTCCCCGGGGGAGTAGTCGCCCAGCAGGCTGCCGAGCTGTGCCGGGTCCCGGTCGCCGGCGTCGACCACCAACTGGTTCTCGGCGACCAGCACCGGCGGGGCGCCACCGGCCGGGGCGAAGACGGCGAAACGGTTCGCCTCGTCCGCCGGCGCACCGAGTTGCCGCTTGCGGATCAGCTCGATGAGATCGTCGACCTTCTTCTTGGCGCCCGCGTCGCCGTCCGGCCTCAACAGCTCGACGACCTGCTGTCGCACGGCCGGCTTGTCCTGCTCGTGCTGTCCGGGCGTGCGAGGGTCCGGCAGGGGCCAGTGCGATCCGGCTGGGTTGTTCGCGTGACTGGTCATGGTCGTCCTTCCCGTGTCGTCGCTAGGCTAGCGTCGACATCCCTCCATCGCCGGAACGGTTCGAGATGGACAGTGCGCAGACACTCCTGGCCGAAGCCGACGCCGCCTACATCAGAGTCGTCCTCGATCCGGTCAGATACGCGTCACAGGCACAAGACTTGGTACGTCGCGCCCGGTCCGCGAACCACGTCGAGGCGGTCGTCGCCGGCCTGCGCGCCGAGGCATGGGCGCGGCACGCCATCCTCGACAACGACGGCGCGAAGAAGCTGCTCGACCAGGGCGTACGGCTGGCCGGGCGGCACGCGTTGCCGCGCCGGCTGGGCGACCTGCTGGTCGCACGCGCGGTCGCCCTGCACGAGCTCGGCCGCTACGACGCCGCCGCGCGTGACCTGCGCCGGGCCGAGCCGCTGGTGGCCAGCGACCAGCGGCCCGAGCTGCGCCTGCAGCTTGCCATCCTGGACCACAACCGCGGCCGGCTGCGCACCGCGGCCAAGGCCTATCGCGAGCTCCTCGAGGATCCGGCGTGCCCGCCGGTCGTGTGGGTCAAGGCGGCCAACAACCTGGCGAACGCGCAGACGCTGCTCGGCAGGCCGGACGCGGCCCTCGAGCACCTCGACCGGGCGGCCGCGTTGGCTCGCGATCTGGGACCGCGGCTGTCGGCGGCGATCGCCGACACGCGGGCATGGTCCAGCCTCCATGCTGGACGGTTCGCCGAGAGCGTGCGCCGTTTCGAGGAGGCCGGCCGGCTGCACACCGCTGCCGGCCTGCCGGTGGGCGAGCACTATCTGGAGTACGCCGACGTCCTGCACGACCTTCGGCTTCTCGACGAGGCGGCCGCGGCGGCCCGGTCGGCGGCGGTGGAGTTCGACGGGCACGGGGCGCGGCTGATGGCGGCCGAGGCCCGATTCCGCTGCGCGCTCCTCGCGCTGGAAGCCGGCGACACCGCGTCGGCGCTGGCCGACGCCGAGGCGGCGATCCGTGAGTTCCGCCGGCAACGCCGGCCGGCGTGGACGGCGCGCGCCGCGGTCACCGCAGCCCAGGCGACGGCGGCCCGCGACGGCTACTCATCCGAGGTGCTGCGCGGCCTGGGCAGGGCCGCGGCCACCCTGCAGCGGTTGGGCCTGCGCGCCGAGGCCTCGTACGCCCACCTGGCGGCCGGGCGTGCGGCGCTCATCCTGGCCCGCCCTACGGTCGCCCGCCAGGAGCTGACCCTGGCCGGCGACCTCGCGCAAGGCCAATCGCTGCTCGTCCGGCTCCGCGGGCATCTGGCGCAGGCATTGCTCGCTGACATGGAGCAGTCCCGCGACGTCGTGCAGAAATGCGCGCGCGGTCTGCGCGACCTGGCCCGCCACCGGTCGGCGCTGTCCTCTCTCGAGCTGCGGGTGCTCGCCGCGGGGCACGGTGCGGAGCTTGGCGAGCTCGGGCTGCGCAGGCTGTTGCCGACCGCGCCGGCGAGCCGGATTCTCGAGTGGCTGGAGCGCACCCGCACGGCGGCGCTGTTACGCGTGCAGCCGCCGGCCACCGGGGTCGACGAGGACGCGGTCGCCCTGCGCGGCGTGCGCCAGGAACTGAGGGAGGCCCGGCTGGATCGCGCGGAGGAGCCGCCGGCGCTGCTGGCTCGGCAGAGCGCGTTGGAGGCCCGGATCAGGCGCCGCTCGTGGTCCGGCGACGGCGTGGGCGGCCAGGCCGCGCCGCTGGCCGGCGGCGCCGAGCTGCGCCGGACCCTGGACGGGCACTGGCTCGTCGAGTACGCCGTGATCGACGATCGGATCCTCGCTGTCGTGGTCGAACCGTCCCGCACTCGGATCCTCGACCTCGGCCCGGCGCTGCCCGTCCGCGAGAACGCCGGTGCGACCCTGTTTGGCCTGCGCCGGCTGCTCGGCGGCACCCGGTTCACCGCCGCCGCCATGTCCGCGGCCGGTCACGCCCTGGACGCGCTGGGGCAACGGCTGGTCGCCCCGCTCGGTGTCCCGCCGGACGTGCCGCTCGTCGTGGTGCCGTCGGCTGATCTGGTCGGCGTGCTGTGGTCGCCGTTGCATTCGGCGCCGGTCTCGGTCGCGCCCTCCGCCAGCCTCTGGGCCTGGGTGAGCCGCCGCGCCGCCGGGGCGGCCGGCGCGGGTCGTGACGGACGGAACTCGGTCGCCCTGGTCGCGGGGCCCTACCTCGCCGGTGCCGTGGACGAGGTGACCATGGTCGCCGGCGAACATCGCGGTGCCCGCACCCTGTTGCCGCCGCACAGCACGGTCGACGCCACGGTCGACCTGGTCAAGGACGCCGCGCTCGCCCACCTGGCCTGCCATGGCCAGTTCCGCTCCGACAGCCCGCTCTTCTCCGCCCTCGACCTCAGCGACGGCCCGCTGACGCTCTACGAGATGCTCGCCCGAGGAGTCGCCCCGCGTCGGGTGGTTCTCGCCTCGTGCAACTCGGGCGCCCAGCAGCCGTACGACGGCAATGAGGTGCTTGGCTTCGTGGGCGCCATGATGTCCAACGGCACCGCCGGCATCGCGGCGGCCGACGTGCCCCTCCCCGACGGCGCCTGTGCCGGCGCCATGACGGTGCTGCACCACGGCCTCGGCCGCGGCGACTCGCTAGCCGCGGCGGTCTGGCGGGCCCGCGGCGCCCTCGCGGCGGGCGGCCCGGCCGAATACGTCGCCTGGTGCGGCCTGACGGCCTACGGTTCGGGCTGAGGTGGATCACCGCCGGGCGCACCGAGCGTCGCAGGCGGCGGTCGCTGCGCCGCAAGGCCAAGCTCATCGCGGACAACTCCGCGGCGGCCCGCGCCGCCGCGAAGGCGGCGGAGGCGGCGTCCCGACGCCGCGACGGAGACTACCCGGGCCCCGGCGGGTCGTGACGACCTTGACGGTGATCACGCGTCCTCCTCCTCGGCCGACCGGTCCCGGTGTCGCTTCGGGCGCCGCCGGTGCTTTGGCCGATCCTGGTCACCGAGGTCGTCGAGATCTTTGAGTATGGGCTTGAGCAGCACGTCATCGGTCTTCCGCGTCTTCTCCTGGCTCTCTTCGGGCTGGCTCACGTCGACCTCCTGAGAATCGGCACGGTCCGGTCGCACGTGCCTACCCGGGTGACGACAGGACATGCCGCGGCGCGCTGCCGAGTGCGGGAGTGCCGGGGTGACGGCGACATGCCGATCGGACGTCTGGCGCGAGCAAGCCCGGACAGCCGGGGCGTTGACCGGACGAACCCCCCGTTGCGGGCGATCCGGCCTGCCCTGGGACGCCAAACCACCGCCCCGGTTGAGGTCGCGCGCGCAGACCATGCCGCGGACGAGCCGACGGGCGACCGTGCCCTGCACGTCGATCGGTGCCGTGGTCGGACCGCCGCCACCGATGAGCGTCCACAGTGTCCTCCTACCGTGGGCGGCAGGCACCACGCCAGCGCCGCAGTGCAGCCCGCAAGGCGGAGTGCCCGACAGCTAATGAGCGGTGCGATCGCCGGGCTCCGAGGGCAGCGGTGCCGCAACGTCGGTGGTGGCGACGGGGTGGCGCAGACCGGGGTGTCCGGGTGGGAGGGTGCGGCGGATGACCCACCAGCTCGCGGCGAGGCACCCGGCCACCAGCGGCCAGGTCAGCGCGGCCCGGGCCGCCGTCAACGCCAGCACCTGGTTGGCCGCGAACAGTGGCAGGAACACGGCGAGCCGGATCGCGTACTGCAGGACCCAGACCGCGCTGCCCCAGCCGTACGCCCGGACCAGCGCGGGGTCGCGGCGCCACCGGAACCGCTGGCCCAGCAGCCCGCCCACGACGACGCCCAGCAGCGGCCACCGGATCGCGATGCTCACCAGCCAGGCCAGCGCGCTCGCCGCGTTGGACACGATCTGCAGCAGGAAGAAGTCGACCGCCTCGCCGGTGCGCAGCGCGATCGACGCCGCCAGGCACACCCCGAGCAGGCTGATCAGCACGGCCAGCGGTCGGTCGCCGCGGACCAGGCGCCACAGCGAAACGGCGGCGCCGACGGTCAGCGCGGCGATCACCGCTACCAGGATGGAGCCGCTTCCGGCCGCCCAGCCGACGCCGAAAGCGATCGGTGGCAGCGAGGCCTCGACCGCACCGCGCCGGCCGCCGAGCAGGTCGGCGAGCGACTCCTCTGCCATCAGGTAACGCTAACCTACGGGTGTCCAGGTTGCCGTCGTCCGGACGTCCCGGCACGATCATGAGGTGGCCCATCGCTGGGGTATGACCGTCCCGCTCGCCGCCGTGCCGCTGGCCGGGCATGCCGGCGCCTATCGCGACCTCGCCGCGGCCGGATTCACCGACGCGTGGTCGGCCGAGGTCGCCGGCTACGACGCGTTCACGCCGCTCACGATCGCCGCGCTCGCCGCGCCCACGTTACGGCTTGGCACGGCCGTGGTGCCGGCCTTCACCCGCGGCCCCGGCCTGCTCGCGATGACGGCGGCGGCCATGGCCGACACGGCGCCCGGCCGGTTCGTGCTCGGCATCGGCGCCTCCTCGCCGGTGGTCGTGAGCGACTGGAACGGCATCCCGTTCGACGAGCCGTACGCCCGCACCCGCGACGTGCTGCGCTTCCTCAGGCCGGCGCTGCGCGGGGAGACGGTCGACGAGGCCTACGAGACGTTCACCGTCCGCCGGTTCCGGCTCGAGCGACCGCCCGAGGAACCGCCGCCGGTCGCGCTCGCCGCGCTGCGGCCGCGCATGCTGCGCCTCGCCGGCGCCGAGGCGGACGGCGTGATCCTCAACTGGCTGTCCGCCGGCAACGTCGCGCGGTGCCTGGAGGCGGTCGGCGCGCGGCCGGACGGCTTCGACGTCGCGGCCCGGATCTTCGTCTGCCCGACCGAGGACGCCGGGCAGGCCCGCGCGATCGGGCGGCGGCTGATCGCCGCGTACCTGACCGTGCCGGTGTACGCGGCCTTCCACCGCTGGCTCGGCAACGCACCCCGGCTCGAGGCGGTCTGGCGGGCCTGGGCGGCCGGCGACCGCCGCGGCGCCCTCGCCGCCGTGCCCGACGACCTGGTCGACGAGCTCGTCCTGCACGGCTCGCCGCGAGAGGTCGTCGCGCAGGTCAAGCGGTACCTCGACGCGGGTATACGCACACCGGTGCTCGCGCCCGTTCCCGCACCGGGCATGGACGTCGCCGCGCTGATCCCGGCGTTGGGAGCCTGACGTGGAGCTTGCCGGCAAGGTGGTGGTGGTCACCGGCGGCGCCGGCGGGATCGGGGCGGCGCTGTCCCGGCGGTTCGTGGCCGAGGGTGCCGCCGGCGTGGTCGTCGCCGACCTCGACGCGGCCGCGGCCCGCCAGGTCGCCGCGTCCCTGCCGCCGGGACGGGCGGTCGGCGTCCCGTGCGACGTGACGTCCGAAATGGACATCCGGCGGCTGGTCGCCGCAGCCGAGGACGACTTCGGGCCGGTCGACCTTTTCTGCTCGAACGCCGGCATCACGGTGGGCACCGGGGTCGAGGACACCTTGCCGGCCGGATGGCAGAAGGCGTGGGAGATCAACGTCGTGGCCCACGTGTACGGTGCTCGCGCCGTGCTGCCGTCGATGCTCGCCCGCGGCTCCGGCTACCTGCTGCACACCTGCTCGGCCGCGGGCCTGCTCACCTCGGTCGGTGACGCGCCGTACGCGGTGACCAAGCACGCGGCCGTCGCGCTCGCCGAGTGGCTGTCGATCGAGTACGGCGGGCGCGGCATCCGGGTGAGCGCGCTCTGCCCGCAGGGCGTGCGGACGCCGATGCTGATGGACGGCCTGGAGCAGAACCATCCCGGCGCCCGGATCACGGCCGCGTCCGGCGCCGTGCTCACGCCGGAACAGGTGGCCGACGCGGTCGTCGAGGGCCTCGCAGCCGAGCGCTTCCTGATCCTGCCGCACCCGGAGGTCGCCGCCTACCAGCGGCGCAAGGTCGCCGACCCCGACGTATGGCTGGCCGCCATGCGCTCCATGGTGGACAGACTAGACCACGGCTAGGCCTGCCCGGGCTGCCGTCGGTGCCGACCTCGAGGATCATGGCGTCGCCGCTTGATCGGTCGCCGGCACGGGTGCCGCAGCCCGGCGGTGACGCTGTAGCACAGCGCCCTGGCCCGGCTGGCGACCCGCAACCGCCTGGTGGTCGCCAGGTGGCGCACCACCGGCCACCGGGACCACGGACATCCTCCCGCCGGTGCCCGGCGCCCACCCGATTCACCGTCGCGCGGACCTCCGAGCACACCATGCGCGCGCGCCGTTCGTAATCCCTCAGTTCCGCCGGCGCAACGGTCCCGGGTGGATCGGCCACAGCAGCCGCCGCCACCACGGCTGACCGGCGCGCAGGCTGCCGGCATACGCGGTGGCCGTGCGGGCGGCCGCCGCTGCCTCGGCCTCGTGCGCCGGGTGGGCGGCGAAGGTGT
>DATDJX010000013.1:0-3016 GCA_036520275.1 Asanoa sp. | reverse complement strand
GGTCGACCACCACGTTCATGAACCGCATCGTGAGCTCCCGGCCCAGCTCGGGATCGTCGGCGATCAGCCGCCGGGTGCCCTCCGCGGAGAACTCGACGGCGTGCAGCTGCTCGGCCACGACGGCGCCGAAGTTCCATCGGTGGGGCGGGAACAGCCAGGACCATCCGAGCACGCTGCCCGCCTCCACCGTCTCCACGACGACGTCGCCGCGGCCGGGCACCGAAGGTCGACTGAAATCTCGGTCGGCGCCGGGCCGATGGGGTAGACATCGGGGGATGGTGACGATCCGGCGGGAGCGGCCCGACGACGCGCAGGCCGTGGCCGCGGTCAACGTCCGCAGCTGGCAGATCGGCTACGCCGGCATCATGCCCGCCGAGTTGCTCGCGCGGCTGGACGTCGCCGCCTGGGCGCAGCGGCGCCGCGACTGGGGCACCGCCGAGGGCGACCATCCCTTCACGACGTACGTGGCCGAGGCCGTCGACGGGTCCGTGGTCGGCTTCGTCACCGTCGGCCCGTACCGCCGGGGGCACCGCGAGGACCTCGACCCGGCTTACGGGGAGATCCTGGCGATCTACGTCGACCCGGCGTACTGGGGCTCCGGCGTCGGCCGCGAGCTGCTGAAGACCGCCCGCGCGGCGCTGGCCGACGAGGGCAAGACCGACGTGCGGTTGTGGGTGCTCGAGGACAACGCCCGCGCCCGGCGCTTCTACGAGCGGGCCGGGATGACGCCCGACGGCGGGCGGTCGACCTACACGATCCAGCTATCCGCGGACCGAGACCGGGTCGGCCTCGACGAGATCCGGTACGTCGCCCGCCTCGACGGCCGAGCGCACCGGCACGAAGCACAGCAGCGCGATGCTCACGTAGACGTACGCGTTGCTGCCGAGGAAGCCGACAACCCCTTTGGAGCCGTGCTCCCACACCCACACGAGACGGCTGCACAGGATCGCGTACGCGACGATCGCGAAGCCCAGCAGCAGCCGGCGCCGCGGGCCGGCGGTGAGCGCCCGGTCGACGAGCAGGATCAGCGCGGGGATCAGCCAGACGAGGTGGTGCACCCAGGTCACCGGGCTGATCAGGCAACCGACGATGCCGGTCAACGCCAGGCCGTCGACCAGGGTCGCCGTGCGCACCCGCCACCCCCAGACACCGAGCGCGGCCAGCACGAGCACGATCCACAGCGCCCTTGACGGTGAGAGCGGCTCGAGCCGGGCGACCAGGCCCTGCAGCGACTGGTTGGAGATGAACCCGAGCGCGCCGACCCGGGACGTGTCCCAGAGCGCGTTCGTCCAGAACTCGCGCGACGCGGCCGGGGCGAGCGCCCCGGCGAGCAGCGTCGCGGCCGCCGCGGTGGTGGCGGCGACGGCCGCCGCGCGGAACCGTCGGGTGATCAACAGGTAGACGATGAAGATGCCCGGCGTCAGCTTGATGGCCGTGGCCAGGCCGATGCCGAAGCCGCCCCACCACCTGCCGCGCGCGACGGGGATCAGCAGGTCCGCCGCGACCATGCCGAGCAGGATCATGTTGACCTGGCCGAAGCCGACCGTCTCCCGAAATGGCTCGAACGCGGCGAGCAGCAGGAGCGCGACGGTGTACGCGTACCAGCGGGTCCAGCCCTCCCGGCGGGAGATCGGGTCGACCAGCCGCCACATCAGCCAGCCGGTGGCCGCGAACGAGAGCAGCAGGCTGATCGTGATCGCCGCCGCCCACGGCACGACCGCCATCGGCAGCATGGTGAGGGCGGCGAACGTGGGGTAGGTGAAGCCGTACTTGCTGTTGGGCTTGAGGTAGTCGTAGAGCATGCCGCGGTCGTGCACCCAGTAGTTGACGGCCCCGTAGTAGACCTTGAGGTCGAAGAAGCCATGCCGCTGCGCGAACAGCGCGAGGAAAGCCGCCACGACGACGCCGAGCCCGACGACGGTCAGCACCTGCCGGCCCGTACGGGTGCGACGCACGGCCCCGTCCGTCACCGCCGGCTCCCCTGCTCGTAGGCTGACCCGTCATGGCACTCGGGTACGTCCGCCCGGCGCGCCCCGAGGACGCCGGCGAAATCGCACGCATCCAGCTCGCGACCTGGCGGGTCGCCTATCGCCGGATGCTGCCCCGACACGTGCTCGACAACCTCGACGAGGCGTGGCTCGCGGCCCGGTGGACCGGCGCCGTGGCCGCGCCCCCGTCGCCGCGGCACCGCGTCCTCGTAGCCGTCGAGCAGGCGGAGCAATCGTATCTGGTGGGCTTCGCGGCCTCCGGGCCCGCCGACGAACAGGCCCTTGCCCCCGAGGAGCCGGCGCTGCCCGACGACGTGTCCGCGGTGACCGACCTGCTCGTCGAGCCGCGCTGGGGCCGGCGCGGACACGGCAGCCGGCTGCTGGCGGCCTCGGTCGACCTGTGGCGCGAGGACGGGTTCGGGTCCGCGGTCGCCTGGGTCTACGACGGCGACCCGGCGACCCGGAAGTTCCTCGGCTCGGCGGGCTGGGAGCCCGACGGCGCCGCCCGGGCCCTGGACGTCGACGACCTGCTGGTCCCCCAGCTCCGCCTGCACGTGCTGCTGTAGGGGCTATCCCTTCTCGGCGCCCGCCGAGGCGTCTAGGACGAAATGGCGCTGGAAGATCACGAAGATGATCGCCACCGGAATCGTGGCGAGCAGCGCCGCGCCGAGCTTCAGCGGGTACTGCGTTCCGGCGCCGAGCGAGCCGCTGACCAGGTCGGCCAGGCCGCGCGGCAGGGTGAACAGCGCCGGGTCCTGCACGGCGACCAGCGTGTGCGGGAACTCGTTCCACGAGCCCTGGAACGACAGGATCGTCAGCGTGATCAGGGCCGGCTTGGCCATCGGCAGCACCACCGACCAGTACGTGCGGAACACCCCCGCGCCGTCGATCCGGGCGGCCTCCTCGACGCTGACCGGGATCGACTCGAAGAACTGCTTCATGATGAACACCCCGGCGGCGTCCACGATGACCGGCAGGATCAGCGCCGTGTAGCTGTTGTAGAGGCCCAGCTGATTCAGCACCAGGAA
>DATDJX010000012.1:0-13919 GCA_036520275.1 Asanoa sp. | reverse complement strand
AGCCCCGGCCGCAGTGGCCGGAAGCCCACCTCGACCAGCTCCGAGCGGGGCGGCGGCCCCGGCAGCCGCGGCGCCGACTCGGCAGCGGCCACGGTGGTGCCGGCGCCGCGCCGGGTCACCAGGCGGCCCTCGGCTATCAGCTGCTCGTAGGCGCCGACCACCACGCCGCGGGAGAGCGTGAGCTCGACCGCGAGGTCGCGGGAGGACGGCAGCCGGGTGCCCGGCGCGAGCCTCCCGGCCGCGATGGCCTCCCGGAGCGCGGCCGTGAGCTGGTCGCCCAGTCCCGGTCGGGACCGGTCGAGATCGACGAGCGCCTCCACGTGGTCTCCTCGAATACCTCGCAGATGGACCTGTCCGCTGGACCATCACGACCATAGCGTCAACCCGTGCCCATCGTCCTGTGTGTCTTCGGAATGGTGCTGGTCGGCAGCTCGGTGTCGGTCAGCCAGCTGCTGCTGCGCTACCCGCTGCTGACCGGCCAGGCCGCGCGGTACGCCGTCGCGGCGCTCGCGCTGTTCGCGATCGCCAAGGCGTTCCCGCGCTTCGGCGCCGGCGCCTCGGAATCCCGCAATCCTGCAGCTGCGGTGCCTCGGTCGTCCGCTTCCGCCCGTTTCGCGGGCACCAGAACTGCAAGATCGACGGGTCGGCCGGTGCCGACGGTGCGCGAGCTCGGCGTCCTCGCCGCCCTCGCGGCGACCGGCATGGCCGGCTTCAACGCCTGCGTCCTCGTCGCGCTCGAGCACGCTGACCCCGCCGTGGTCGGCACGGTCGTCGGCGCCGCCCCGCTCGGCCTGGCGCTGCTCGGCCCGGTGCTGAAGGGATCCCGGCCGACCGCCCGGATCGTCGCCGCCGCGGTCGTCGTCGTCGCCGGCACCGCGCTCGTGCAGGGCACCGGCCGGGCGGACGGGATCGGGCTGCTCGCTGCCGGCGGGGCGCTCGTCGGCGAGGTCGCGTTCACCGTGCTCGCGGCCGCCGTACTACCCCGCCTGGGCGCGGTGCGGGTGGCGGCTTGGAGTTGCGCGCTGGCCGTCGCGTTGCTGCTGGTCGGCGCACTGGCAACCGGGGAGGCGAGCCGGTGGCGGATGCCGACCGGCACCGAGTTCGGCGCGTTGGCTTACCTGGCCGCGCTGATGACGGTCGGCGCATTCCTGGCCTGGTTCGCCGGGCTGCAGCGGCTCGGCGTCGAACGAGCCGGCATGATCGTCGGCATCATGCCGGTCGCCACGCTCGCCACCGCCGCGGTGATGGCCGGCACGCTGCCGGCGCCCGGTCAGGCGGCGGGTGTGCTCACCGTTGCGGTCGGCCTCGCGCTAGGCCTCACCGCCGTCCCCAACCCCCGTGATCATGGCGTCCCCGACGTCGCCATGAGCGATCAAGGACGCCTTGATCATGAGCAGTGGCGAGCGGAGGCTCAGCGGGGGCAGGCTCACCGGGCCGAGCGGCGCTCGGCGGCCCGGACGGCGTCGGCGTAGGCGAGGGCGACCCGTCGCAGGGCCGCCTCGGGGTCCTCGCCGGCCGCCACCGCCTCGGCCACCGTCCGGAACAGCCGCGAGCCCAGGTCGTCGCCCTCCGGCGCCGGCACGTCGAGACCGGCGCGCGCGGCCTTGCGCAGCAGCGTCGCGGCCAGCGCGAGCGCCGGCTGCGACATCGCCAACCCGTCGAGCACCGAGTCCCGCGCCTTCTCGGCCCGCTTGATCTGCTCCCACTGCTCGACGATCTCGTCGACCGTCTCGACCGCGGAACCCGCGAACACGTGCGGATTGCGCCGCACCATCTTGTCGACCAGGCCGGCGGCCACGTCGTCCGCCGACCAACGCTCGCCCTCGGGCAGCTCCTCGGCGATCCGGGCGTGCAGCACCACCTGCAGCAGAACGTCGCCCAGCTCCTCGCGCAGCGCGGCGAGGTCGCCGGCCTCGATCGCGTCGTAGGCCTCGTAGCATTCCTCGAGCAGGAACCGCGCCAGCGACTCGTGGGTCTGCTGCCGCTTCCACGGGTCGCCGCCGGGTGAGTACAGCCGGTCCATCACGGCCACCGCGTCCAGCAGCCGGGCCCCGGGCGGGTCCCACGACCCGTACATCAGCTCGAGCTCGGCGAGGCCCGGCTCGCGCGCCAGCCGCAGGCCCAGCTCGCGGGCCAGGTCGGGATCGCCGCCCGGGCTCGACAGCCAGACCACCGTGCCCCGCGCGGCCACCGCGTCGAGCACGGCCGCCGCGGTCGGCTCGGCGATCGTCACGGACACGCCCGCCCCGCGCAGGGCCGCGGTCAGCCCGCTCTGCGCCCCGGCGAGGACCGGATGCCCGCGCACGGCGTCCCAGGCGGCGGCGGTGAGCAGCCCGGCCGGCAGCCGGGGCGACGTGACGAGCAGGACGACCTTGGCGGTCATCAGGCCTGGTCGGTCACCGCGCCGCTGCCCGCGACGTACGGCAGCTGGTAGAAGACCGGCCGCCCGTTGGCCGTGACGAACATCGGTGCGGCCAGCGGCAAGTACCGCGGATTGACCGTGACGTGCGAGGCCGTGGCCTGGGCGGAGAGCTGGTCGCTCAGTGCCGCCGCCGCGGCGACGAACCGGCCGTCGCCGAACGCCTGTTTGACCTGGTCGAGCGGCAGGCCCGGGTCGATGGCGCGCGCCTTCACCAGCCCGTTGTAGACGGCCAGGATCTGCTGGTCGGTGGGCTTCGTGCTGGCGTCGGCCTTGGTCATGATCGCCTGAGCCGTGTTGATCCAGTCGGCGAACGCCGTCGCGTACTCGCTGCCCGGCGCGATCTGCAGCTCGGAGGCGACCTGCGCGGGCGTGACCTCGTTGTCGACCGAGATGTTCTGGTCCTTCGCGATGCGCTTGGCCAGGTCGAGGCTGACCAGCAGGTCGACGACCTGCTGCCGGCTGACCGTGGGCTGCGCGCCGGCGGCCGCCGGCGACTCGGCGGCCTGCGGCCGCTGCGCCGCGGGCAGCTCCGCGGCGTCGACGATCTGGTCGACCCGGTCGTTGGTCACCCGCTGGTCGCCGAGGTAGACGGCGACGTCGGGCGCCGAACGACAGGCGACGAGGCCGGTGAGACCGAGGATGGCCACGGCGGCGAGCGACGCCAGGCGACGGGCACGAGGCATGGTCGACACTCTCTCACGAGGGCTCCGGTGTCGATCCGGCGGCCGGCCGTTCGTATAGCGGTTGTACCGACCCTCAACCGGCAGGAGGACGGATCATGGCAGAGATCTATGCGGTCGAGAACCTGTCCCTCGACGGCGTCATGCAGGCGCCCGGCGGCGAGCAGGAGGACCCGCGGGACGGCTTCCCGTACGGCGGCTGGGCGCGGCCGTACATGGACGAGGTGGCCGGCAAGGTGATGGCCGAGGGGATGCGGCGGACCGGGGCCATGCTGTTCGGTCGGCGGACCTACGAGCACATGTTCTCGTTCTGGCCCAAGCAGACCGACGGCAACCCGTACACCGAGGTCCTCAACAAGACGCAGAAGTACGTCGTGTCGCGCACCCTCGCCGAGCCACTGCCGTGGCGGAACTCGACCCTGCTCAGGGACATCGCGGCGGTCGCCGCGGTCAAGGCGGACGTCGAAGGCGACCTGTGCGTGCTGGGCAGCGGCGAGCTGATCCGGTCGCTGGTCGACGCCGGCCTGCTCGACGGGTACACGCTGCAGGTCAGCCCGATCACGCTCGGAACCGGCCGGCGGCTCTTCGGCGACGCGTACAACCGGTTCCGCCTCGTCTCGGCCGAGCCGACGACGACCGGTGTGATCATCGCCAGCTACGAGGTGATCCGATGAGGCAGTACCTGCTCGGCGTCTACCAGCCCGACGGCGACCCGCCGCCGCCCGAGCAGCTCGAGCCGATCATGGCCGAGCTGGCCGTGCTGGCCGAGGAGATGCGGGCCGCCGGGGCGTGGGTGTTCAGCGCCGGCCTGCACCCGCCCAGCACGGCCACCGTGGTCCGGTCGCGCGACGACGAGGTACTGCTCACCGACGGGCCGTTCACCGAGGGCAAGGAGCACCTCGGCGGCTTCACGGTGATCGCGGCGCCAGACCTCGACGCCGCCCTGGAATGGGCGGGCAGGATCGCGCGCGCGACCACCCTGCCGATCGAGGTCCGGCCGATCGTCGAAGAGCATCCGTGACCGTCGACGTCGAGCGGGTGTTCCGCGAGGAGTACGGCCGGACGGTGTCCGTCCTGGTCCGCGCCTTCGGGGACATCGACCTCGCGGAGGAGGCGGTCCAGGACGCGTTCGCCACCGCCGCGCAGCGGTGGCCGGCCGACGGCGTGCCGCCCAGCCCGGCCGGCTGGATCATCACCACCGCGCGGAACCGGGCGACCGACCGGGTCCGCCGCGAGGCGACCCGGTCCGACCGGCAGGCGGAAGCGGTCCGCCTGGCGACGCTGACCGCGCCCGAGCTCTCGCAGGACGGTCCCGTGCGCGACGAACGGCTCCGGTTGATCTTCACCTGCTGCCACCCCGCGCTGGCCCCCGCGGCCCGGGTGGCGCTGACCCTGCGGCTGCTCGGCGGCCTGACGACGGCGGAGATCGCCCGGGCGTTCCTCGTCCCGGAAGCGACCATGGCGCAGCGGATCGTCCGGGCCAAGGGCAAGATCCGCGCCGCCGGCATCCCGTACCGGGTGCCCCGCGACGCGGACCTGCCGGCCCGGCTGCGGGCGGTCCTCGCCGTGATTTACCTGATCTTCAACGAGGGCTACCCGGGCGAGCGCCGGGCCGACCTCGCCGCCGAGGCGGTACGGCTGGGCCGGGTGCTGGCCGAGCTGATGCCCGACGAGCCGGAGGTGACCGGCCTGCTCGCGCTGATGCTGCTGAGCGAGGCGCGCCGGCCGGCCCGCATCGGGCCCGAGGGCTCGCTGGTCGTGCTGGCCGCGCAGGACCGGTCGCGCTGGGACCGCGCGCTGATCGCCGAGGGCCAGGCGCTGGTGCGCGCCTGCCTGCGGCGGGGCCAGCCGGGGCCGTACCAGATCCAGGCGGCGATCAACGCCGTGCACAGCGCCGCCGCGACCGCCGCCGACACCGACTGGCGGCAGGTCGTCGCGCTCTACGACCAGCTGATGGCGCGCGCCCCGACGCCGGTCGTGGCCCTGAACCGGGCGGTGGCCGTCGCCGAGGTCGACGGGCCGGCGACGGGACTGGCGCTGGTGGACGCGCTCGACCTCGACACGTACCACGTGTTTCACGCCGTGCGCGCCGACCTGCTGCGCCGCCTGGGCCGCCGTGCGGAGGCGGCGGAGGCCTACGTCCACGCAGCCGAGCTGACCGACAACGCGGCCGAACGCCGCTTCCTCGACGCCCGCCGCGCCACCCTCTCCAGTTGATCATGAAGTTTGGCCCAAATGGAGCGCTCCCAGGTGGGCCTAACTTCATGATCAACGTGGAGGGGCGGGCGGGGGGTCGCCCAAGACGTCGCGGACGAGCTGGGCGCACCAGTCGAGCAGGGCCCGGTCGCGCAGCGGCTCACCGCCCACGCGGCCCGTCGTCGGCCGCGGGACGCTGATCTGCTCGGTGGCCGGCTTGTAGACCGCGTCCGGGTGGTAGCGCTTGAGCCGCAGCTGCCTGGAGTCCGGCAACGGGATCGGCGAGAAGCGCACGTGGCGACCCTGCACCGAGACATCGGTGATCCCGTACGCGCGCATCACGAGCCGGAACCGCGCGATCGCCACCAAGTTGACGACCGGCTCCGGCAGCTCGCCGTAGCGGTCGGTCAGCTCGGCCACCACCGCGTCCAGGGCTTCCGAGGTGCGCGCCTCGGCCAGCTTGCGGTACATCTCCAGGCGCAGCCGCTCGACCGCGATGTATTCGTGCGGCAGGTGCGCGTCGACCGGCAGGTCGATCTTGAAGTCGAGGTCGTCGTCGGCCGGCCGCTCGCCCTTGAAGTTCTGCACCGCCTCGCCGACCATCCGCACGTAGAGGTCGAACCCGACGCCCTCGATGTGCCCGGACTGCTCGCCGCCCAGCAGGTTGCCGGCGCCGCGGATCTCCAGGTCCTTCATCGCCACGTACATGCCCGCGCCGAGCTCGGTGTGCTGGGCGATCGTCGCCAGCCGCTCGTGGGCGTGCTCGGTCAGCGGCTTGTCCGGTGGGTACAGGAAGTAGGCGTAGGCCCGCTCCCGGGCGCGCCCCACGCGGCCGCGGATCTGGTGCAGCTGGGCCAGGCCGAGCAGGTCGGCCCGCTCGACGATCAGCGTGTTGGCGTTGGGGATGTCGATGCCCGACTCGACGATCGTCGTGCACACCAGAACGTCGTACTCCTTCTCCCAGAAGCCGACCATGACCCGCTCGAGCTGGTCTTCGCCCAGCTGGCCGTGTGCGACGGCGATCCGCGCCTCGGGCACCAGCTCGCGGAGCCGTCGGGCCGCGCGTTCGATGGATTCGACCCGGTTGTGCAGGTAGAACACCTGGCCGTCGCGGAGCAGCTCGCGGTGGATCGCGGCGGCCACCTGGCGGTGGTCGTACGCGCCGACGAACGTCAGCACCGGGTGGCGCTCCTCGGGCGGGGTCGCGATCGTCGACATCTCCCGGATGCCGGTGATCGCCATCTCGAGCGTGCGTGGGATCGGCGTCGCCGACATCGTGAGGACGTCGACCGAGGTGCGCAGCGCCTTGAGGTGCTCCTTGTGCTCGACGCCGAAGCGTTGCTCCTCGTCGACCACGACCATGCCGAGGTTCTTGAACCGGGTGGCCTGTTGGAGCAGCCGGTGGGTGCCGATCACGACGTCGGCCGTGCCCGCCGCGGCCATCTCGAGCGTCTGCTCGGCCTCCTTCGGGGTCTGGAACCGGGACAGCTGCCGGATCTCGACCGGGAACTGCGCCATCCGCTCGGAGAACGTGTTGTAGTGCTGCTGGGCGAGCAGCGTGGTCGGCACGAGCACGGCGACCTGCCGGCCGTCCTGCACGGCCTTGAACGCCGCCCGGACGGCGATCTCGGTCTTGCCGTAGCCGACGTCGCCACTGATCAGCCGGTCCATCGGGATCGGCTGCTCCATGTCGCGCTTGACCTCGTCGATCGAGGAGAGCTGGTCGGGCGTCTCGGTCCACGGGAACGCGTCTTCCAGCTCGCGCTGCCAGGGCGTGTCGGGGCCGAACGCGTGCCCCTTGGACGCCTTGCGCGCCGCGTAGAGCTGGATGAGCTGCGCCGCGATCTCGCGCACCGCCCTGCGGGCCCGGGCCTTGGCCTTCTGCCAATCGGAGCCGCCCATCTTGTGCAGCGTCGGCGTCTCGCCGCCGACGTAGCGGGACAGCTGGTCGAGCTGGTCGGTGGGCACGAACAGGCGATCGGCGGGCTGGCCGCGCTTGGCCGCCGCGTACTCGATGACCAGGTACTCGCGCGAGGCGCCGTTGACCACGCGCTGCACCAGTTCGACGTAGCGGCCGATGCCGTGCTGCTCATGCACGACGTAGTCGCCGGCCCGCAGCTCCAGCGGATCGATGGTGTTGCGGCGCCGGCTCGGCATCCTGCGCATGTCACGGGTGGACGCGCCGCGGCCGCCGGTGACGTCGTTGCCGGTCAGCACGACCAGGCGGGAGTTGTCGTCGACGAAGCCGTGGTTGAGCGAGCCGCAGGCGACCAGCAGCTCGCCGGGCGCCGGCGGCCGGTCGATCGCGTCCACCAGCCTCGCGCCGAGGCCCGCGTCGCGCAGCACCTCCACCGCCCGCTGCGCCGGCCCGTGGCCCTCGAAGATCATCGCAACCGACCAGCCGTCGGTGACCCAGCGCTTGAGGTCGTCGGCGACCCGGCCGGTCTCGCCGTGGTAGAGCGGCGTGGGCTGGGCGGCCAGCGCGATCGCGTCGCCGGCGTCGGGGGTGACGGTCACCTCGGCGACCTCGTCCTCCCACTCCTCGACCGCGGGTGCCGGGACATTCGGCGCCGCCAGGCCGAACGGGGACATCGACCACCAGGGCAGACCCAGCTCGCCGGCCGCCTGCCGTACCTCCGCCAGCGTCTTGAAGGCCGCGGCGCCGACGTCGATCGGGGCCTGCCCGCCGACGGCCGCCGCGGCCCAGCTGGCCTGGAGGAATTCGTCGGACGTGCGGACCAGGTCGTGTGCCCGCGTGCGGATCCGCTCGGGGTCGCAGAGCAGCACGTGGGTGCCCGGCGGCATGCAGTGCACGAGCAGCTGGAGCGAGTCGGGGCCGACCAGTGCCGGCGCCAACGACTCCATGCCCTCGACGGGGATGCCCGCGGCCAGCTTGTCGAGGATCTCCAGCAGCTCGGGGTGCTGCTGGCCGAGCGCACGGGCCCGGGCGCGCACGTCGGGGGTGAGCAGCAGCTCGCGGCAGGGCGGCGCGTGCATGGCCTCGACCGTCTCGATCGTCCGTTGGTCGGCGACCGCGAACGTGCGGATCTCCTCGATCTCGTCGCCCCAGAACTCCACCCGGGACGGGTGCTCGTCGGTGGGCGGGAAGACGTCGAGGATGCCACCGCGCACGGCGAACTCGCCGCGCTTCGTGACGAGGTCGACCCGGGCGTACGCCATGTCGGTCAGCCGGTGCGCGATGTCGTCGAGGTCGGCGTCCTGCCCCGCGCGCAGCAGGACGGGTTCGAGGTCGCCGAGGCGCTTGAGCTGTGGCTGGAGCAGCGACCGCACGGGCGCCACGACGACCCGCAGCGGGTTGCCCTCGGGGTGGGCCAGGCGGCGCAGCACGGCCAACCGCCTGCCGACGGTGTCGGACCGGGGCGAGAGCCGCTCGTGGGGCAGCGTTTCCCACGCCGGGTAGGCGGCGACCTGCTCCGGCGGCAGCAGGCTGCCCAGCGCGGCGGCGAGGTCGTCGGCCTCGCGGCTGGTGGCGGTGACGGCGAGGACGGGCCGGCCGGCACCCTGGGCGGCAGGGTCGGCCGCGACCGCGGCGACGGCGAACGGTCGCAAGGCCGGCGGCGCGGTCAGGTCGAGGCCATCGGCGTCGGGATACCCGGCGCGTGCGAGATCACGGGCGCGCGCGAGCCCCGGGTCGACGAGGCTCGCTGCGAGCAGGCCGTGCAACGGCATGAATGCTCCTTGTGGGCACGACGGCGTACCCCCCGGCCGGCGCGGACGGGGGGTGTTGCCTAAGCCCCGCAAGCCTAACCCGCGGGCGCGGCCGAAATCGCCCGCGAATACCGGGCGGCCAACGCGGCCAGCGCGGCGGCGAGCTCCGGGGAGGCTCCGATGTCAACGTGGAAGTCGGCCCCGATCATTCCCAGGTGGACCGCCAGCAGGTACGGGTCGTCGGAGCCGACGTCGATCACGCACCGCCGGCCGTCGAGCGGCTCCACCGCGATCCCCGCGGGCAGTCGGCCAGCGATGTGGCCCGCCGGCGCCTCGACGGTGACCCGGGCGCGGTAGCGCCAGGTCGCGGACGCCAGGCCGGCGGCGATCCGCTCGGCCACCTCGGCCTCGGACATCTCCCGCGGCGCGAAGCGGGGACCCGTCGGCGGCAGGATCCGCAGCCGGTCGGCCCGGAACGTCCGCCAGTCGCCTCGCTCGATGTCCCACGCCAGCAGATACCAACGGCGGCCGGCATTCACCAGCCGGTGCGGCTCGGTCAGCCGTACCCCGGACGCGCCGCCGTGCGTCCGGTACTCGAAACGCAGCCGCTCGTGGTCGCGGCACGCGCCGGCGAGCGCGGTCAGCACGCCGGCTTCGACGCGCGGTCCTTCCGCCGGGAGGGCGACGGTCGCGGCCGCGAGCGTGCTGATCCGGCGGCGCAGCCGCGCGGGCAGCAGGCGCTCCAGCTTAGTCAGCGCTCGTACCGAGCTGTCCGCGATCCCTTCGACGGGGCCGGCCGCCGCCGTCCGCAGCCCGATCGCGATCGCGACCGCCTCATCGTCGTCGAGCAGCAACGGCGGAAGCGCGGTCCCGATGCCGAGGCGGTAGCCGCCGGTCACGCCCGGCGCCGCGTCGACCGGGTAGCCAAGGCTGCGCAGCCGCTCGACGTCGTTTCGGACCGTGCGGGTGGTCACCCCGAGCCGCTCGGCGAGCTGCGGGCCGGTCCAGTCCCGCCGGGACTGCAGCAGCGACAGGACCCGCAGCAGGCGCGCGGATGTCTCCAACATTTCACCGATTCTGCCCGCGAACGCGGAATGAATCTTTCCGCATCGCCCCGTAGGCTTGCGCCATGATAGAGCAGATCGTTCCGTTCCGCATCAGCGTGCCGCAGGCCGACCTTGACGACCTGCGCGACCGGCTCTCCCGCACCCGGTGGCCGGTCCGGCCCCGCGTCGACGGCTGGAGCCGCGGCGTGCCGACCGACTACCTCGAAGGGCTCGCCGACTACTGGGCCATGGGTTTCGACTGGCGCGCCCAGGAAGCGGCGCTCAACGAGCTCCCGCAGTACACCACCGAGATCAACGGGCAGACGATCCACTTCTTCCACGTCCGGTCGCCGGAGCCGGACGCCCTGCCGCTGATCCTCACCCACGGCTGGCCCAGCTCGCCGGTGGAGTTCCTCCGGCTGATCGGCCCACTCACCGATCCCTGCGGCCACGGCGGCGACCCGGCCGACGCGTTCCACGTGGTGCTCCCGTCGCTGCCCGGGTACGGGTTCTCCACCCCGCTCGGGACGGCCGGGTTCGACCTGTTCGGCGTCGCACAGGCCTGGGCCGCGCTGATGGACCGGCTCGGCTACGAGCGGTACGCCGCACAGGGCACCGACGTGGGCTCGGGTGTGGCCGGGATGCTGCCGATGGTCGCGCCCGGAAAGGTGGTCGGGGTGCACATCACCGGCACGGCCGCTGGTACGCCGTTCGGCGGGCCGGTGGCGCTCGACGGGCTCTGCGACGCCGACCGCGCCCGCGCCGAGTCCTTCAACCGCTTCCTCGAGGACGGCCTCGGTTACCTCGGGATCATGTCGACCCGCCCGCAGACCCTGGGGTACTCGCTCAACGACTCGCCCGCGGGCCTGCTGGCCTGGATCGTCGAGAAGTTCCGGGAGTGGACCGACCCGGCGGCGGCGCTGCCGGACGACGCGGTCGACCGCGACCAGCTGCTGACCAACGTCAGCATCTACTGGTTCACCGGTTCGGGTGCGTCCACCGCGCACGCCGGCTACGAGGGGATGCAGGCCTGGAGGGCCTTCGCCGCGCAGGCGGAGTCCGCCGGCGGCGACTGGGAGCAGCCGGCCGGCCCGCCGACCGGGATCGCCGTGTTCGCCGGTGACACCGGCATCCGCTCCCTCATGGATCCGGGCGGCCGGATCGCGCACTGGACCGAGTACGACCGGGGCGGCCACTTCGCCGCGATGGAAGTGCCGGACCTGCTGACCGACGACATCCGTACCTTCTACCGACCGCTGCGCTGACAACCCGGCGCGGCGCCCGGCGCGTGTTGGTGTTGTGGGTGAAGCCGCGCCGGAGGAGTCACGACGCTTCCGGGCCGACGGCACGCTGCTGGGCACCTCGCCTGTCCCGACGGCGTGCCGTCGTACCAGGTCACCTGCAATGAGGACGCCCATCGGTTCGGGCCACCGATCCTCGAGACCGGCGGCCGGATCATCCTCGGCCTGTCCGGCGCCTACCTGCGCAGGGTCAACGGCTGGGAGGTCTTCGCCGACCGCACGTCGGCCCTGCTCCTGCGGCCGGGCGACGAGCTGAGGGTCGCGCATCCGCTCGGCCGCGGCGACCGCTACACGGTGGTCGAGGTGTCGTCGTGTGGCGTCGGGCGGTGGACGTCGGACGAGCGCTGGCTCGCCGGTCCGGGCTGGGACGGCGTCGCCGACGACCGGGTCGACCTGCAGCACCGAGGGCTGGTCGCGGCGTGCGCCCGCGGCATCGACGACTTCGAGGCGGCGGAGCGCACGCTGCGGCTCGTCGGCGCGGTGCTGGACGCGGCGCGCGGCGGGGCGGAAACCGACGCGGAGGGACTCGACCGGGCGGCACGGCGCAGGCCGGCGACCGAGGTCGCCCACCGCAAGCTCGTCTACCGGGCCCGCGAGGTGTTGGTCGAGGAGGGGTTCACGCTCGGCCTGGCCGACGTGGCCCGACGGGTCGCCTGCTCGCCGCACCACCTGAGCCGGGTGTTCCACCGGGTCACCGGTCAGAGCCTCACCGCGCACCGGCATCGGCTGCGGATGCAGGCCGTTATCGACGCGCTCGCCGACGGGCAGACCGACCTGCGCACGATCGCGGCCACGTACGGCTTCGCCGACCAGGCCCACCTGACCCGGGTCGTCCGGCGGCGGCTGGGCCGGTCGCCGTCGGCCATCCGCACGTTGCTGACCGAACCGGGCACGGATGTTCAAGGCAGAGCGGGCGCCGCGGGGCAAGCATGACGGGCAACGATCCCCCGAGTGAGGAGGACACGTGTCCGCACCCATCCGCCGCCGCATCGCGGTGGTCGTCGTCGCCCTGCTCGGCCTGCTCGCCGCGGCGCCACCGGGCCTGGCATCGGCAGCCGAGCCGCCCGGCCAGCACCCCGCCCTGACGAGCCCGCGGCCATGCCTCGAAGCCGCCGACTTCACCTGCTCGGACCTCATCGTGCCGGTGGACCGCGCGGGGCGCGTGCCCGGCACGCTGGCCCTGCAGGTCGCGGTGGCCGGCAACGCCGACGCGCCGCGCGGCACGCTGCTGTTCCTCACCGGCGGCCCCGGCCAGCCCGGCGTGAGCTTCGTGCCGCGGATCCGGCAGCGGCTCTCGTACCTGCTGAACGACTACCGGCTCGTGATGGTCGACCAGCGGGGCACCGGCCCCGCGGGCATCGACTGCCCGAAGCTGCAGAACGAGGTTGGCTCCTCCGACATCACCCCGCCGTCGCCGGGCGCCGTACAGGAGTGCGCCGACCTGATCGGCCCGGCCCGCGATTTCTACACGACGGCGGACACCGTTGCCGACCTCGACGACCTGCGTGCGGCGTTGGGCGTGCCGCGGTGGACGCTCGACGGCGTCTCGTACGGCTCGTTCGTCGCGATCCAGTACGGCCTGACCCACCCGCTGCGGGTCTCGCGGATGGTGCTCGACTCGGTGGTCCCGCAGCGCGGCGTGCCGGCGCTCTACACCGAGGGCCTCGCCCGGGTCGCCTACGTGCTGCGGACGGCGTGCGCGGAGCAGAGCTGCGGGTACGATCCGGCGCAGGAGCTCGCCGACGTCGTACGCCGCTACGGCAACGGGGTCGGCGTCTTCGACTTCCTCGTGATCGCGTCCATCGTGGACCCCAAGCTCACCGCCGAGAACTTCTACCCGGTGCTGCTGTTCCTGCACCTCGCGGCGCAGGGCGAGCCGGGGCCGCTGAACCAGGCGATCGCCGACCTGCAGGGCGGCGCGACCACGCCGTACTCGGTGTTCAGCGCCGGCCTGCACGCGGCGACCTTCTGCGCCGACGTCGACGAGCTGCCGTGGGGCACCCCGCAGGCGCCGCTCACGGGCCGCGACACTGCCATCGCGTGTACGGTCGCCGCCCTCGCGGCGACGGCGACCTGCCCGCTCCCCACCTCCGTGGCGGGCGACCAGGGCATCATCCAGACCTGCGCGGCCTGGCCGCCGGCGCGGCCCAACCCGACGCCGCCGCTGCCCCGCCTGGTCATGCCGGTGTTGCTGCTGGCCGGCGACCGGGACCTGTCCACTCCCCTGCCGTGGGCGCAGGAGCAGGCCCGGATGACGCCACGCGGCCGGCTGGTCGTCGTGCCCGGCATGGGCCACTCGATCCAGGGCCGCAACGCCGACGGCGACGCCGCGGTGTCCCGGTTCCTCCTCGGCTGACGCCCGCCCACCCCGCGCGCCGCGACACCCGGCGCGCGGGGCGGCCGCGTCTCCACAGCATGGTGAGACGCCCGTTCCTCGCTGGGGGGGTCGCCGCGGTGCTGGCGCTGACGGGGGGATGCACCGGCGACGACGCGGCCCTAACGCCTTCGGTCGGCGGCGGGTCCGGGGCGCCGGGTCTCGCGGACGCCCGGCCGTGCCCGGACGCGACCGGCTTCACCTGCGGCGTACTGACCGTGCCGGTCGACC
>DATDJX010000011.1:0-3985 GCA_036520275.1 Asanoa sp. | reverse complement strand
ACGTCGACGAACGGGCGCCGTGGCACCTCGCCATGGCGGCCGACGGAGGTGAGCGGCTCGACACGTGTCTGCTGCACGGTGCGGCAGCCGTACGCGTGCTCGGGTCGCTGTTGCATCCCTTCCTGCCGGATGCGTCGGCGGAGATTCTCGCCGCCCTCGGGCAACCCTCCTCGTACGCCGCCGACGCGGCTACGTGGCTCGACGGGCTCGACCGGCACGCCGTCGCGCGGCCGGCGCCGATCTTCCCGCGCCTCGGGGACCCCGGCGGGTAACCGGAGTAGGCTCCGCTTACGGACTACCAGCCGGGCGCCTCGGCTGGCGCCCGGCTCCCCGCAGCGGGGTGTCAGCGGCGGCGCGAGCGGATCACCAGGACGGCGACCAGGACGCCCGCGGCCGCGAGGACGATCGCGGCAATCGGGAGGCCGCGCCGTACCGTCGGGTTTTCCGCGGCCTGGTCGCGGACCATGGCCGCGCGTCCGGCGACCTTCGCCCTGCCCTGGACGGCGGCGGTCGTGGCCTGCTCGGAGACCGTGGCGGCGGTCTCCTTCGCCTTCGCCGTGGCCTTGGCCGTGCCCTGCTTCAGGCTGTCCTTCACCCGGGCCTTGACGTCGGCCTTGGCGGTCAGCGCCTCCACCGTGTCGCCGAGGTCCGCCCGGGTCTGCTCGATGTCCGCACGCAACTCGTCCGCGTCGCGCGGCTCGGTGCCGGTCATGATCGCCTCCCATCCTTGACGGCGGTCTTCACCGCGTCGACGTCGGCGGCGACGCTCTCCTTCGCCGCCTCCGGCAGCGGCGGAGTCGCCTGCTGCACCTCTTTGCGGCCGATCAGTGCCAGCACGCCCGCGATCAAGAAGATCACGACCGCCACCACGAGGGCCGCCAGCCACGCCGGCCAGACCAGGTCGAGCAGGAGGATCGCGGTCGCGATGAGCGCGCCCACACCGTACAGCGCGAGGACGGCGGTGCCACCGAGCAGGCCGGCGCCCCTGCCGGCCCGCTTGCCCTTCTCCACCAGCTCGGCACGCGCGAGCGTCAGCTCGTCCTTGACCAGGGTGGAGACCTGCTCGGACAGCCGCGAGACCAGCTCGCCCGTGGATGACGCCGAGATCTGTTCCTGCGTCATGTGACTCTCCTCGGATTGCACATTTGGGCCTTACCGCCCACAGGTGCCCCCGATGGCCGCGGTCAAACCCGCAACTCCCCGAGCCCGGTCGGCGTGGCGTCCTCGCCGGGCGGTGTCCACACCAGACCCGGAGCGAAGGCGGCGCTCATCCGGCCGTACCCGCCGCACCGCCCGGCGGCATGTGGATCGACAAGATCAATGGAAGCCTTCCGGCAGGATGCCGGACACGCCGATGCGAGCATGGGAACGGTGGCCGCCTCGCCCGTCGATTGGGTCCGCCGCCGGGATCCCGACCTGGCGACGGTGCGACGTGCGCTGCGCGTCACGATCGCGGCGTGTGTCGGGTTCTACCTGAGCCGATACCTGCTGGGCGACCGGGTCACGGCGGTCTACGCGCTCTTCACGGCCATCGCGCTCGGCGTGGTCGGGCGCGCGGCCGGATCCGTACGTGCCCGGCTCGTCACGCTCGGGTGTGTGCTGCCGGTCGGGCTCGCTCTCGTCGCGCTCGGCACGGTCCTCGCCCGCGGCACAGTGCCGGCCACGGTCGGCCTGGTCGTCGTCGCCTTCACGATCTCCTTCGCGAGCGTCGGCGGGCCCCGGTTCGCCGGCCTGGCGGCCGGGCTGCAGCTGCTCTACGTGCTGGCCTGCTTCCCGCCGTACGCGCCCGATACGCTCGGCTCGCGCCTCGCCGGTGTCGGGCTGGGCCTGGTCCTGCTGGCCGTCGCCGAGATGCTGATCGTGCCGGACCCGGATCCGGTGCCTTACCGGTCGCTCGTGGCCGACGCCGCCGACGCGCTCGCGCACCACCTCGACGGCCTCGCGGACGCCATGGACGGCGTACCACCGGCCGACCTCGCCGAGCGGCACCTCGCCGCCGTCGCGGCGGGGGAGCGCCTGCGGCCGTCCCGGGTGCCGCCCGGCGTGGTGCCGGCCGGGCCGTCCCGGCGCGACCACGCGTTGGCCAACGCGGCCTCCACCGTGCGATTCGTGCTGAGCCGTGCCGATCTCGACGGCGACCTCGGCCGGGTGGGCGAGTGGCCGGCGGCCGCGGCCGTCACCCGGCCGGCGGCGAACGGCGCGCGGGCCGGGGCCACCGCCCTGCGGGGCGGGCCGCTGCCGCCGGCGCTCGCGGTCGCGCCGGTCGCCGCCGCGGACGTGACGGGCCGGCCCGGCATCGGCGAGCTGGCCGTGGAGGCGGTCGCCCGGACGATCCAAGACGGCGTACGCCTTTTCGACGGCGCCGTCCGGGTGTTCCGCGGCGCGCCCGCGCCGGAGGGATTCGTGACCGACCCTTTCTGGTACTCGCGGCGGTCGACCGTGTCGCTCTGGTGGCACCGGCTGCGTATCCACCTGACGCCCCGCTCGGTGTATTTCCAGCTCGCCTTGCGCACAGCCGCGGCTCTCGGCGGAGCTCGGGTCATCGCCGGTTTGCTCGACCTGCAGCACGGCTTCTGGGTGGTGCTCGCAACGCTCACCGTCATGCGCACGTCCGCCGCGGCGACCCGTACGGCCGTCGTGCCGGCGGTGTTCGGCACCATGGCCGGTGCGTTCGTCGCCGCACCCGTGCTGATGATCCTCGGCGCGCCCGTGGACCGCTACGCGATCGTCACGCCGGTGGTGATGTTCGCCGCGTTCGCCGGCGGCGTCCTGTTCGGGCAGGCCGTCGGGCAGGCCCTGTTCACGCTGCTGGTGACTGTGGTGTTCGCGCAGCTCAGCCCGTCGACCTGGCGGCTGGCCGAGGTGCGGCTGGTCGACGTGCTGGCCGGCGCCGTGGTCGGCATCCTGGTCGGGCTGGCGGCGTGGCCGCGCGGCGCGGCCGGGGAGCTGCGAGAGGCGGTCGCGCGGCTGTACGTGGCCGGCGGCCGGACGGTCCGGGAGACCGTCGACGCGCTCGACGGCGACGAGCCGACGGTGCGGTCGCTGCCGTCGGCGCGACGGGCGATGCAGCTGGCCGACACGGCGTACGCGATGTACGCGACCGAGCGGCGCACACCCGCGATGTCCGGTGTGGACTGGCAGGCCGCGATCGTCACCGGGCATGATCTGGTGGACGGCGCGCAGCTGCTGGGGCAGTCGCTGACGCCGGTCAACCGGCTCGGTGGAAAGCGCGGTGTAGCGACGCTGGAGGCGGCGGCGGCCGCGATCGAGGCGGCGTACGGGGCGGCTGCGGACGTGGTCCGCCTGCGCGTCGGCGGGCTGGACGTCCCGCGGGTGACGGTCGGCGTGCCGCCCGGCGCGACACCGGAACGCGCGCGGTTGGTCGTTTCCGTCGAGGTCTACCTGGCCGCGCTGGCCCGCGACCTGGCCCGCCTGACCGCCTCGACCTCCAAGATCGCGGGACTAGATGGGTGATCAGGCGGGCTTCGACCCGGCCGCCGCCGTGGTCCGACGGGAGAGCGTCGAGCTGGCCTTCGTCGCGGCCCTGCAACACCTGCCGGGCACGCAACGGGCGGTGCTCATCCTCCGCGAGGTGCTCGAGTTCTCCGCGGCCGAGGTGGCCGAGATGCTCGACACGACGGTGGCCTCGGTGAACAGCGCGCTGCAGCGGGCCCGCAAGGCCGTCGACGAACGGGTGCCCGACATCTCCCAACAGGCCGAGCTGGACGCGCTCGGCGCCGACGGGTAGCGCCGGCTCGTCGACGGGCTCGTCGCCGCGGGGGAGCGCGCAGACGTCCCGGCCCTGCTGCGGCTGCTCACCGAGGACGCCCGGTTCACCATGCCGCCGCTGCCGGCATGGTTCGACGGGCGGGTGGCCGTCGGCCGGTTCCTGCGGGAACGGATGTTCGAGACTCGCTGGCGGCTCGTTCCGATCCGGGCAAACGGGCAGCTGGCCATCGCCTGCTACGCGCGGACGCAGCCGGCG
>DATDJX010000010.1:0-6806 GCA_036520275.1 Asanoa sp. | reverse complement strand
GGGTGTGCCAACCCTCGGGTCACGTCCGCGCGTCGGCTGGGATCTCGTCGTACTGATGTTGCAAGATGCATCGCGTGGGACCGGGAGAAGAGCAAGCCGTCGGCAGGGTGCTCGGCACCTCGGATGCCACGCCGCTGCAGTTCTGGACGGCCGTCTCGCCGGGCAGCTACCTGCAGCTCGACGACGTGGTCGTGACCCGGCGCGAGCTGCCCGACCGCGACCCGGTCTCGATCGCGGGCGTGGTCACCCAGGTCCGGGCGCGCCACGAGGGCGCGGTCTTCGACTCCGACGTGTTCCAGATCGCCGACGGCACGCTGCCCGCGCAGGTGCAGGAGGCCGCCGAGATCACGGTGACCCGCGTCGACCCCGAGCTCTACGTGCCGCCCGCCCCGGGCGCGCCGGTGCACCGCGCCACCGGCGACCTGCGGGCGGCGGCCCTGCATTTCGACCGGATGGAGCGGCAGATCCCGATGGGCGCCGGCCGCGACGGGGTGCCGGTCTACCTCAACGCCGACTTCCTCGACGGCAGCCGCGGCGCGCACGTCTCGATCTCCGGCATCTCCGGCGTCGCCACCAAGACCAGCTTCGCCACGTTCCTGCTCTTCGCCGTCTTCCGCTCCGGGGTGCTGGGGGGCGACGCGGTCAACGCCAAGGCGCTGATCTTCAACGTCAAGGGCGAAGACCTGCTGTTCCTCGACCACCCCAACAACCGGCTCGACGCCGCGACGCGCGAGGCGTACGCCCGGCTGGGCCTGCCGGCGGAGCCGTTCCCCGACGTGCGGGTCTACGCGCCGCCGCGCGCCGGCGACCGGTCGGGCACCCCCGACGTGAGCAGCCGCACGGCGGGCGTCGACAGCTTCTACTGGACGCTCGACGAGTTCTGCGACGGGCAACTGCTGCCATACGTGTTCGCCGACGCCGACGACGAGCGCCAGCAATACACGATGGTCGTCCACGCGGTCACCGCCCACCTCAAGCGCCACGCCCAGCCGGCCGACGGGGGCATCGCGCTCGACGGCACCCGGCTTGGCTCCTACTCCGACCTGGTCGACTTCGTGATCGGCCAGCTCTCCGACGACGAGACCCGGGCGACGTGGACCGGGAGCGCCGTCGGCCTCGGCACGATCAACGCGTTCGCCCGCCGGCTGATCTCGTCCAAGCGCGACCTCGCCCGTCTCATCAGGGGCGACCTGGCGACCCGCCGGCCCCATGCGATCAACACCGCGGAGAGCGCCCAGGTGACGGTCGTCGACCTGCACAACCTGCCCGACCGGGCGCAGCGTTTCGTGGTCGGCGTGACGCTCAAGACCGAGTTCGACCGCAAGGAGAAGGCGGGCACGGCCAAGCCGTTGCTGTTCGTCGTGCTCGACGAGCTCAACAAGTACGCACCGCGGGAGGGCTCCTCGCCGATCAAGGAGGTGCTGCTCGACATCGCCGAGCGCGGCCGGTCGCTCGGCGTCGTGCTGATCGGCGCGCAGCAGACGGCCAGCGAGGTCGAACGCCGGATCGTGACCAACTCGGCCGTCCGGGTGGTCGGCCGGCTCGACGCCGCCGAGGCCGCGCGACCGGAGTACGGCTTCCTGCCGCCCGCCCAGCGCCAGCGCGCCCTGCTCGCGAGGCCCGGCACGATGTTCGTCAACCAGCCCGACATCCCGGTCCCGCTGTGCGTGGAGTTTCCCTTTCCGGCTTGGGCCACCCGGGTCGCCGAGGCCGGTCCGCCGCCCTCGTCCAGCCTGAGGTCGATCACCCAGTCGGCCGACCCGTTCGCGGTCGTCGGGTCGCGCGCGGGCGGCGGGTCCGACGACGACATCCCCTTCTAGCCGTTCGCGAGGAGGCGCCATGCGGATCCTGCACACCTCCGACTGGCACGTCGGCAAGGTCTTCAAAGGACAGTCGCGCTACGACGAGCACGTCGCCGTGCTCGCCCAGGTGGTCGATGTCGCCCGCGCCGAGCGACCCGACCTCGTCATCGTGGCCGGCGACCTCTACGACACGGCCGCGCCGACGCCCGACGCCACCCGGCTGGTCACCCGCGCGCTGTCGGCGCTGCGCGGCACCGGAGCCGAGGTGGTCGCGATCGGCGGCAACCACGACAACGGCCCGGCGCTCGACGCGCTGCGGCCCTGGGCCGAGGCGGCCGGCATCGTGCTGCGCGGTGCGGTCCGCGAGTCGGCCGATGAGCTGGTGATCACGGGTGCCACCGCGGGCGCCGAGCGGTGGCGGCTGGCCGCGCTGCCGTTCCTATCCCAGCGCTACGCCGTGCGGGCGGCCGAGATGTACGAGCTCACGGCGGCCGAGGCGACCCAGACCTACGCCGACCACGTCGGCCGGCTGCTCGCGCGGCTCACCGACTCGTTCGGCGACGGCGAGACGGTCGACCTCGTCACCGCCCACCTCACCGTGGTCGGCGCCACGATGGGCGGCGGCGAGCGCGAGGCGCACAGCGTGCTGGGCTACGCCGTGCCGTCGTCGGTCTTCCCCTCCTCGGCCCACTACGTGGCCCTCGGCCACCTGCACCGCTCCCAGCAGGTGGTGGCGGCCTGCCCGGTGCGCTACAGCGGCAGCCCGATCGCCGTCGACTTCGGCGAGGGGGAGAACGTGCCGTCGGTGTCGATCGTCGAGGTGACGGCGCAGACGCCGGCCAAGTGGCGCGAGGTGCCGATCACCGCGGCCGCCACGTTGCGCACGGTGCGCGGCACGCTCGACCAGCTCGGCGCCCTCGACCCGGGTGACGCGTGGCTGCGGGTCTACGTGCGCGAGGCGCCCCGGGCCGGGCTGCGCGAGGAGGTGCAGGCACTGCTGCCGCGGGCGCTCGAGGTGCGCGTCGACCCCGACATGACGCCCGACACCACGTCGACCCGGGCCGCGCAGCGGGCCGGCCGGTCGCCGCGCGAGCTCTTCGCCGACTACCTCGACAGCCGGGGCCACGCCGACGACGGCGTACGGGACCTGTTCGACGAGCTCTATGCGGAGGCGAGCCACTGACATGCGCCCGATTCGCCTGGACATGGCGGGATTCACCGTCTTCCGCGACGAGACGACCGTCGACTTCGCCGACGCCGACTTCTTCGCGCTCGTCGGGCCGACCGGCGCGGGCAAGTCGACGGTGCTCGACGCGATCTGCTTCGCGCTCTACGGCACCGTCCCGCGGTGGGGCGGCACCCGCGGCATCGCCAACGCACTCGCCCCGTCGGCGACCGAGGCGCGGGTCCGGCTGACGTTCGAGTCGGCCGGCGCCCGCTACGTGGCCACCCGGGTCGTGCGCCGCGACGGACGCGGCACCGTCAAGACCGGCGGCGCCGGCCTGCAGCTGATGCCGCACGGCTTCGACCCTGCCAAGCTCGACACCGGGATGAGCCCGCAAGACCTCGGCGAGGTGCTCGCGGGCACGCCGGCCGAGATGGACCGGGCGGTGCTCGACGCGGTCGGCCTGCCGTACGAGCAGTTCACCAGCTGCGTGATCCTGCCGCAGGGACAGTTCGCCGACTTCCTGCACGCCAAGCCGGCCACCCGACAGCAGATCCTGGTCAACCTGCTCGGCCTGCACGTCTACGAAGACATCCAGCGCCGCGCCACCGCGCGGGCCGCCGCCGCCGATGCGTCGGTCGCCGCGGTCGACCAACTGCTCGATGGGCTGTCCGAGGCCGACGAGGCGCTGGCCGCGGCGGCCGCGCACCTCGACGCGATGTGCGCGCTCGCCGACGACGTGGCGCGGGCCGTGCCCCCGCTGCTCGAAGCCCAGCAGGTCGCGGCCCGGGCCGCGACCGCGCTGACCGCGCTCGACGGCGACATCGCGCTCCTGCAGGCCGTACGGGCGCCGGCCGGCGCCGCGGCCGTCGCGGGCGCGGTGTCGGCAGCCCGGTCGGCGGCGACCGAGGCGGCGACGGCGCTCGCCACGGCCGAGGAGACGGAGGAGAAGGTCCGGGGCGAGCTGGCCGCGGCCGGCGACCCGGCGGCCCTGCGGCTGCTGCTGCACGCCCACGAGGAGCGCGCCCGCATCTCGGCCGAGGCGGCCCGGCTGGCCGAGGGACTGGCGACGGCCGAGAAGAAGCACGACACCGCGGCCGCCGCGCTCGCGAAGGCACGCGCGGCGGCGGCCCGTACGGCAGACGAGCTGGAGGCGGCCCGCCGGGCCTACCAGGACGCGCCGGGCGCCGACCGCGCCGCGGCGCTACGCGCCCACCTGCACGCGGGCGCACCCTGCCCGGTGTGCGAGCAGCCGGTCGTGGTGGTGCCGGCGATGCCCGCGGCGTCGGCGGTGGTCGCCGCGGAGGCGGCCGGAAAGGCGGCCCGGGCGGCCGACGAGGCGGCGCGCACGGCGGTAACCGGCCGGGAAAAGGCCGCGCGCGAGCTGGAGCGCGTGCTCGACCGGGCCCGGGCCCAGCACGAGCAGCTCGCCGGCCGGTTGTCGGGCCTCGACGAGCAGCTCGCCGAGACGCCGCCGCCCGCGACGCTCAAGCGCGAGCTGGCCGGCCTCGCCAGGCTGCGGAAGTCTCTCGACGCCGCAACGGCGGCGCTGCGCACCGCGCGCGACGAGCATCGCCGGGCCGACGCGGCCCGGTCGGCGGCCGAGCAGCGACTGCGGGCGGCGTGGCGCGAGTTCGACACCGCCCGCGACGCGGCGGCCCGCTTCGGGCCGCCGCCGACCACCCGCGACGAGCTCGCCGACGCGTGGAGCGCGCTGGCCGGCTGGGCGGCCTCCGAAGTGGACGGTCGGCGCGCCGAGCGGGCCGCAACCGCGACCGCGGCCGGGACGGCCCGCGCCGACGCCGAGGCCGCGCTGGCCCGCATCGACGCGTTGTTCGTCGACGCCGGGCTGCCCGCGCCCGACGACCACGTCCGCGCGGCCACGGTCGCCGTCGAGCGCGCCACGGCCGCCCACGAGCGGATCGAGGAGCGCCGCGCCCAGGCGGCCGACCTGCGCGAGCAGCGCCAGAGGCATCAGCGGTCGGGTCGGGTGGCCAAGGCGCTCGCCGGTCACCTGCGGGCCAACAACTTCGAGCGGTGGCTGCTCGAGGAGGCCCTGGACCTGCTCGTCGACGGCGCGTCGCGGATCCTGCGGGACCTGTCCGCCGGCCAGTACGAGCTGGTGCACGACAAGGGCGAGTTCTTCGTCGTCGACCACTTCGACGCGTCGCTGCGCCGGGGCGTGCGCACGCTGTCCGGCGGCGAGACCTTCCAGGCCTCGCTCGCGTTGGCGCTGGCGCTGGCCGAGCAGTTGGCCGGGCTGTCGACGACCGCGGCGAGCCTCGAAGCGATCCTGCTCGACGAGGGTTTCGGCACGCTCGACGTGACGACGCTCGACACGGTGGCGGCGACGCTGGAAAACCTGGCCGCCCGGGGCGACCGGATGGTCGGCGTGGTCACCCACGTGCCCGGGCTGGCCGAACGGGTGCCGGTGCGGTTCGAGGTCACCAAGGACGCGCGCACCGCGCGTGTCGAGCGGGTGGGCTGATGGCCTGGCACGTCGACGGGTGGAACCCGACGTACGGCAGCGCGTTCGAGGGCGGCGCGGCGCCCGACACGACGCCCGAGGTCGACCCCGCGGTCGAGCTGGCCGCCGACGCGTGGACGCCGCTCGGCTGCCCCGAGACCGTCCGCGCGCCCGACGTGGTCCTGCTGGTCGACGGCGTACGCCGCATCGACGCGACGCTGTGGAGCGGCGAGATCGGCGGCCGGTCCTTCCCGGCGCTCGCGGCCTCGTACGCCGCCGGCGTGGTCCGCTGCGACCTGCGCCGCGGCGTCGCCGAGGTGGGCGCGGCGCCGGAGATCCGCCGCGGCCTGTTCACCGCCGCGCCCGGCACCGAAGACCTGGTCGCCGGCTCGGTCCGCTACGTCGCCCAGCAGGTCGAGTCCGACGACCCCGACAAGCTGCCGCAGGCCATCCAGCCGCGGATGACCGAGCTGGAGATCCTGGTCTCGCTGGCCGCGGGGGACGCCAGCCTGCTCGTCGTCGACGGCCCGCTGCGCGGCCGGCGCACGCCTCGCACCCTGGGCTACGTGAAGACGCAGCGCCAGCCCTACCTGCCGGCTCCGCTCATCCCGGTGGTCACCGCGCTGCGGTCGGGCCAGCGCACGCCGGTCTTCCTGCGCGGCACCAGCTGGCGCAGCTACTCCTGGTACCTGCGGCTCCCCGTGGCCGGCGGCGCCCCGTGGGCCGGCATCGTGCGCATGGAGTGCGCGGCCGACCTGACCCCGCAGGAGGCGATCGGCCTCGCCGACCTGTCGCTGGTCACGCTGCCGCGGTTCGCCTCGACGCCCTACAAGGACCCGCGAGCGCCGCAAAACCTCATCCCGATCGCCGGCCTCGAACGCCGCTTGCGCAACCTACTTGGCGACGCCCGCTTCCTGCACCGCGCCCTGACGCTGGCCGCCGCCCGGCCACCCGCGCCGGCCGGCAGGTCAAACTGACGTCGGTAGGCAGCGGTGACGTCGGCGGTTCTCCACCATTTCGGCCCCTGGGACGAGGGCGACTCGTTCGCCCTGGGCGAGACCACCAACCGCGTCGAGCTCATCGATGGGAGCCTTCCGGTGAGTGCCGCTCCCATCAAGCGCCATCAAGCCGTGACCCGGATTCTGGCGAACGCGCTCGCAGCAGCCGCGGCTCCCGACCTCCTGGTGTTCCAGGACGTCAACGTGCGGCTGAAGGCAAATCGCATCATCATCCCCGATCTGGTGGTGGCCGCCACCGACGAGGAGGGCAGCGTCGTCGACGTCGCCGAGCAGCGCGTCGACCGACCGCGTGACGAAAACGCAGTTCTATGCCGAGGCCGCCGTCCCGTTCTACCTCCTCGTCGATCCCGACG
>DATDJX010000009.1:0-9274 GCA_036520275.1 Asanoa sp. | reverse complement strand
CGCCTCGAGCTCCTTCATCCGCTGCAGGCGCTTGTAGACCGTCTGGAAGTTGGTCAGCATGCCGCCCAGCCAGCGGTGGTTCACGTACGGCATGCCGACGCGCGACGCCTGCTCGGCGATCGCCTCCTGGGCCTGCTTCTTCGTGCCGACGAACAGGACGCTGCCGCCCTCGGCGACCGTGTTGCGGACGAAGTCGTACGTCTTCTCGATGTAGGACAGCGTCTGGCGCAGGTCGATGATGTAGATGCCGTTGCGCTCGGTGAGGATGAAGCGCTTCATCTTGGGGTTCCAGCGCCGGGTCTGGTGCCCGAAGTGGACACCGCTCTCCAGCAGCTGGCGCATGGTCACCACGGCCATGGTGGGGTGCTCCTCTGGTGGTCCCTGGTTGTCACGCCGGCCGGCGGCCGAGCGTCCTGGCGCCCGGTCGCCGGCCATGGTGGGCCCGATCGAGATCGGGACCAGGGGGCCGTCGCTCCTGTGGTGCAGGTAGGAGAAAGACGCGCGAGGTCGACCGCGCGGGGCGGTCGCCAAAAACCAAGTGTACGCGCCCCCGATGGCGACTATCCGGCGAGGCCTGCGGAGATCAACAAGACTCCTCCGGCGAGGAGGTAGACGCCCGGCGCGCGCAGCCAGTTGTCGGGGCGGCCGGCGCCCGTGGTGGCGCCGTACAGGCCGATGCCAAGCAGCGGGAGGCCGGCGATCAGGAACAGACCGGCCATTGTCTGGCCGGCCAGGAACGGGCCACCGAACATGCCGTCCAGGAAGATCCGGACGGCGACGAACTCGAAGATCAACGCCAGGGCGCCGTAGAGGAGAGCGGCCGCGGGGCGCCTGGTGCGGTAGACGCCGTCGCCGGCCGGGCTCGTGCCGGGTCGGCGCAGGGCCGACCGGTCGAGGGGCTCGGTGTGGAAGCGCGGCGGCTCCTCGCGGGGGCCGACCGGGGGCATCGCGCCGGTCGGGGTGTCCGCGGCGGACTCGCCCGAGCCCGGGCTCGGCGCCGGCGGGCTGTCCGGCCGGTCCGGGGCGCTGAAGGCCGGCGGACCGAGGGGCCGGCCGCCGAAGGGGGTCTCACTCTGGGGCTGCCCGCCGAACGGCGGCGCACCCTGGGGCTGACTGCCGAACGGCGGCGCACTGTGGGGCCGGCCGCCATAGGTCTGGACCTCGCCGTCGTACGGCGGGCCGCTCTGCGGCCGCGTGCTGCCGGGCAGCCCGCTCTGCGGCCGGCCGACATCGGCGTCGCCGGGTAGGGCGCTTTGTGGCGCGGACGGTGGCGGTATCGGAAGGGAGACCTGGGCAGCCGGGCCGCTGGTCCACGACGGGTCGTCGCCGCTGTAGGTCGGTTGCTCCCACGGCCGCGGGCCGGTGGCGAACCCGTCGAAGCTTGATGTGTCGTCCGGACCCGATGCGCGCGGCTCGGGAACACGGTGACCCTCGTCGCGCGGGCGGTTGTCCCGATCGGGCGCGGGTTCGGGCCAGGTGGGGTCGCCGTACCCCCTCTGGTCCCAGCGTGGCTCGTCGTCGGAGTTCCTACGTCGTCCGTCCACGTGCGGCACGCTATTCGACTGGTGGCGGGCTGGCCAGCCCGGCGCCTGCCTCGTGGACGTTCTGGCCTGAAATTTCGCTTTTATGCCATTCGTATCCACAGTCCACAGCTTCGCCGGTCAGGGCTTGTCGTGGCCGGCACTCGCCTCCATCCTCGGCGCCCATGACCGTACGGCAGGCCGTCGGCGCCTGGGGCGAACGTGTGGCCGCGCAGCACCTCGTCACGTCGGGTTACCAGGTGGTGGCCCGCAACTGGCGCTGTTCGGTTGGCGAGGTGGACATCGTCGCCTGGCAGGGCGACGTGCTCGTGTTCTGCGAGGTCAAGACGAGGCGCGGGGTGGCCTTCGGCCCACCCGTCGACGCGGTGGTGTTCGCCAAGGCGCGACGCCTGCGCCGGCTGGCGGCCGAGTGGCTGGCGACCCACGACGCACATCCGTGCGAGGTCCGCTTCGACGTCGTGTCGGTCCTGCTGGTCCGACCAGGAACGATAGAGATCGACCACATCGAGGCAGCGTTCTAGGCGTTATCCACAATCCACAGGTCCGTCGACAACCGGTTGAGCCCCCTGGCGGTCCGGACCACCCTTCGACCCATGCGTGGGTACGCGAGCCGCCCGGCGGCTCTCCTGACGTTGTTGACCACGATGTGGTGGGCGCTGGCGCCGCCACCGCCCCTGCGCGCGTCGCCGCCGACCATGCTTGCCGCGGCTCCGCCCCGGTCGGCGCCCGGCGCGGCCGCGGCGCCGTCAACATTCGCCGCGAGTAAGGCCGTTGCCGTGGTTTTTGCGACGCTCCCGGCGGTTCCGCGAGACCGCGAAGGCCGAGGGCACGCGGACCCGGCGACGGGAGGTCTCCGCGCCGCGTCGGGTCCGCGTCTTGCCGGAGCGATCGCGGAGGTCGGCACGGCGGCGGTGGCACCCGGTCCGGCAGGGGACGGTCCGGTGGCCGCCGCACCGTCGTCGCCCTATCGTGCACCCCTCGACGGAAACCTGCGGGTGGTGCGACGGTTCGATCCGCCGGCGCAGCCGTGGCTCGCCGGCCATCGCGGCGTCGATCTCGCGGCGCCGCCCGGCGCTGTCGTGCGCTCAGCCGGCGACGGCCAGGTCCTCTACGCGGGCCGGATCGCCGATCGCGGCGTGGTGAGCGTCGGCCACGCCGGCGGACTGCGAACCACATACGAGCCGGTGATGCCCACGGTCGCGCGTGGCGATCAGGTCGGTGCCGGCGAACCGATCGGCACCCTCGCGGCCGGCCACGCCGCCTGTCCGGTCGCGGCCTGTCTGCACTGGGGCCTGCGCAGGGGCGACACCTACCTCGACCCGCTACTGCTGATCGGCTGGGGTCGGATGCGGCTGCTGCCACTATCCGGCACGGCCGTCAGCGCCCCGTCGCGAGCAGGCCGGGCAGCTTCTCCGCGAGCCGGTCGTAGTCGTCGGCGCGGTTGTAGACCTGCCCGCACAGCCGCAACCAGCCGCGACCCGCCCAAGATACGACGTTGACCTCGGCCGCGAGCGTGTCGGCGATCCGCTGGCGCAGCTCGTGCGCCTCGGGCACCGTGGTCGCCAGGCCATCGACCAGTGGGAGCAGCCGCATCGCGATGCCGGGGCCCGGGTCCGGCATGTCATCGGGCGCCAAACCCAGCGCCGCGCCGACGACCTGCTGGCCGTAGGCGGCGAGGTCGGCGTTGTGGGCCCGCACGGTGTCAATGCCCAACGATCGCAGCACGAAAAGGCCGGCGGGCGCCGCCAGCCACGGCGTGTAGTCCTTTGTGGCCTGCCACTCGACGTCCATCGGAAAGCCGTCCGGCTGCGACCACGACACGGCCAACGGTTGGATGCGGTCGCGCCAGCGTTTGGCGACGGCAAGCACCGCGGTCCCGCGCGGCGCGTACGCCCACTTGTGGAGGTTGCCGGTCCAGAAGTCCACATCGAGGCCGCTGAGGTCGACCGGCACCATCCCGGGCGCGTGCGCGGCGTCCACCGCGACGGCGACGCCGGCCGCGCGGGCGACGGCTGCGATCGCCGCTACGGGAAGCAGCCGCGCGGTCGCCGACGTGACGTGGTCGACGATCAACAGGCGGGTACGGCCCGGCCGCAGGCTCGCTCGGACCGCGTCGACGACCTCTTCGTCACCGGCTGGGAACGGAATGGCGACCGTGCGCGGCGTCGCGCCGGTGCGCGCACACTCGCGCTGGACCGCGAAGTCGATCGACCCGTACCCGTGGTCGGTGGTCAGGACCTCGTGGCCCGCACGGAGACCGACGGACTGCAGGACGATCGCGATGCCCGAGGTGGCGTTGGTGACCAGTGCCGTGCCCTCGGGATCGGCGCCGAGAAAGGTGGCCAGGTGCTGGCGGGCATGTGCGATGCGGTCGCGCAGCCCGACCGCGTAGAAGCGCGTCGGGTTGTTCTCCATCTCGTCGCGCAGGCGCTGCTGCACGCGCTGGACGGGGATCGGCACCGCGCCGAACGAGCCGTGGTTCAGGTGCGCGACGCCCGGATCGAGCGTGAACAGCAGGCGCGCGGCGGCGATCGGCGCCGGCGGACGCGGCTGGGACACGCATCGATCCTACGGTCAGCGAGATCGACGCCAGCGCCGTTCACTCGTAGACCTCCGTAGCAAGCGGTTGAGCGGCGCCGCCGGCTGGGACACGCATCGTTCCTACGGTCAGCGTGATAGACGCCAGCGCCGTTCACTCGCAGACCCTCCGCAGCAAGCGGTTGAGCGGCGCCGCCGGACGCGGCTGGGACACGCCTCGATCCTACGGTCAGCGAGATCGACGCCAGTGCCGTTCGCTCGCCCACCGACCAGAGCGTCAGCGGTCAGCGGTCAGCGGTTACCGAGTCGACGGGGACACGGCCGCTGGATACCCAGCCGGCGCTATATGCGTCGCGACCGAGGGGACGGTTCCTACGAGCGCCCGCGCGGTCGCCGGAGGCGTGGAGTGGCCGCGGTTGGTCAGCACGCGGTCGATGCCGTCACCTCCGCGAGGCGGCGGTTCAGGTAGCGCCGCTCGGCGTCGGTGGTCGTGAGGTCCAGGGCGGCACGGTAGGACTCGGCAGCCTCCGCGCCGCGGCCGAGGCGGCGCAGCAGGTCGGCGCGGGTGGCCGGGAGGAGGTGGTAGGCGGCGAGCTTGCCCGTTGCGGCGATGGCATCGACGAGCGCAAGGCCCGCGGCCGGACCGTCGGCCATCGCGACCGCCACAGCCTGGTTGAGGGCGACGATAGGGGTCGGCGTGAGCCGGGCGAGTTGCCCGTACAGGCCGGCGATCTGTCGCCAGTCGGTCGCGGCCGCGTCAGACGCGGTCGCATGACAGGCCGCGATCGCGGCCTGCACCTGAAAGGGGCCTGGCCGACCGCGCCGGAGGGCGGCGTCCAGCATGGACACCGCCTCGCCGATCCGATCGCGGTTCCACCGCGCACGGTCCTGCTCCTCCAACGGGACGAGGTCCCCGGCGTCGTCGACCCGCGAGGCGCGCCGCGCGTCGTGCAGGAGCATGAGCGCGAGCAGCCCGTGCACCTCGGGCTCATCCGGCATCAACGCGGCGAGCACCCGGCCGAGCCGGATCGCTTCGGCGGCCAGCCCCGTGCGGAGGAGATCCGCACCGGCCGTGGCCGCGTACCCCTCGTTGAAGAGCAGGTACACGACGGCGAGCACCGTCTTCGTCCGTTCGGGCAACAGGTGGTCCGGCGGCACGCGGAACGGGATGCCCGCGTTGCGGATCTTCTGCTTGGCCCGGAACAGCCGCTGCGACATCGTCCGCTCCGGCACGAGGAACGCCCGCGCGATCTCCGCGGTGGTGAGACCGACGAGCGCGCGAAGGGTGAGGACGACCTGCGCCTCGCGGTTCAGCGCGGGGTGGCAGCAGGTGAAGATGAGTTCCAGCCGGTCGTCGGGGATGCCGGCAGCCGGACCCGAGGTGGCCGGCGGCGTCGATCGCGCCATCCGAGCCACCTCCCTCAGCTTGGTCGCCCCGACTGTGTTGCGGCGCAGCCGGTCCAGTGCGCGATTGCGAGCGGTCAAGGCGAGCCAGGCGCCGGGCCGCGGCGGTATGCCGTCGCGCGGCCAGCGCTCCAGCGCTTGCGCGAACGCGTCCTGCGCGCACTCCTCGGCCAGGTCCCAGTCCCCGGTGAGGCGGATCAGCCGGGAGACGATGCGGCCCCACTCCTCGGCGTACGCGGGGCGACCGCGTCGGTCACCCGTTCCAGAACGGCCTCACCTCGATCATTCCGAGCCGCGCGAAGGGGTGCTTGGCCACGACCTGGATCGCCTCGTCGAGATCCGCGCACTCGATGATGTCGAAGCCGCCCATCTGTTCCTTCGTCTCGACGTACGGTCCGTCGGTCACCAGCACTTCGTCGCCGCGCACCCGGACGGTCGTGGCGTCGCTCGGCGGCCGCAGCCGCATGCCCGTCTCCCGAACGCCGCGACGGGTCATCTCCTCGGCCCATCCTTGGACGTCGGTCCCCTCGGGAATCGTGTCGAGCGGGCCCTCGGTGCATACGAGCAGCAGATACTTCATGGTTCTCCCCCTCTTATCAGAGTGTCACCCGTACTACGAACGGCCTTCGACGGTTACTACCGCCCGCGCCGAGATTCTTCGTCAGGCTCGCGGGTGTGCCTGGCGGAACGCTGCGCGCAGCCGCTCCACGGAGACGTGGGTGTAGATCTGCGTGCTCGAGAGGGAGGCATGGCCCAACAACTCCTGGACGGCCCGCAGGTCGGCGCCCCCTTCGAGGAGGTGGGTCGCCGCCGAGTGGCGCAGGCCGTGCGGCGTCGTGTGCGGGAGGCCGGCCGCGCGCGCGTACCTGCTCACGAGCCGGCGTACGACGGTCTGCTGCAGACGGCCGCCCCGGGCGCCGACGAACAGCGCGTCGCCGCTTGCCGGCGTGACGAGTGACGACCGGCCCAGCCGCATCCAGTCGTCGAGCGCCTCCTGCGCGGGCAGGCCGTACGGCACGGATCGTTCCTTCGCGCCCTTGCCGAACACGCGGACCACGCGCCGGCCGGCGTCGACGTCTGCGCGGTCCAGGCCGCACAGCTCGCCGACCCGGATGCCGGTGGCGTAGAGCAGCTCGAGGACGGCACGGTCGCGCAACACGACCGGCGCGGCCTCGTCACCGGGCGCCACCACGAGGTCGGCCGCCTGTTCGGCACGCAGCACCGCGGGCAGGTCCCGCCTGGCCTTCGGGCTCGCCAGCTGGGCACCGACGTCGGTGCTCAGCATCCCTGTGCGGTGCCCCCAAGCCGTGAACGTGCGGGCGGCGGCCGCACGGCGGGCGAGCGACGGGCGGGCCGCGCCGAAGGTGCGCAGCCTGGCCAGCCAGCTGCGCAGGATTGTGATGTCGAGCTCGTCCGTGGTGCGGCAGCCCATCCGGGCAGCGTGGTCGAGCATCGATACGATGTCGCCGACGTACGCGCGCACGGTGTGCGTCGAACGGTTCTCGACGCCGGACAGGTGGCGCGCGAACCGGTCGACCGCCTCCCGCATGGGCAGCGGCAGTTCCTCGCGCCTCTCCCTGGTCGACCGGCTCATCCCCATGACCGTCGACCCGGGGACGGCGACGGGTCAAGCCGCCGCGCGGGTCCAGTCGCCACGCGGAGCACCGAAGTCGAGGTTGTCGGGCTCCATCGGCGTGCGGAGCGCCGCCTGGAGGCGACGATCCGCGGATGGGCTACCGTCGAGCGGCGGTGACGATCGCGCCGGCGCGGGTCGAAGCGGGACGCGTTCCATCACACGCACACCCGACCTGGTAGGTCTCTGGCGCATCGGTGGCCGCCTCGATGGGCGAGCAGACCGACCGAGGCGGAACGATCAGCGCCGATCGAGCGCGCGGGAGTCGTAGGGGCCCTCGCGGAGTGCGTCGACGCCGAGCGGGAGCGGGCCGTCATCGGCGGCGGCCCAGGGCGTATGCGCCGTCGCGGCGGATGACGAAGCCGAGCGTCTCCAGAAGGGAGAGCTTGCGTAAGGCGGTGCGGGTGTCGACGCCGGCCTTGGCGGCGAGCGCGTCGACACCGACGGCGCCACGGCCGGGCAGCGCCTCGAGCACCAGGGTCGCGGCGTCGTCGAGCTGGTCGCGGGGGCGCTCGGGCGCGCGGGCGGGCGGTGCCAGGTCGTCGCCGATGCGGCCCACCTCCTCGAGGACGTGCCCGACGTTGGCGACGACACGCACCTCGGGATGCTCCCGGAGCATTTCGTGACAGCCCACCGATGTGTCCGAGGTGACGGGACCCGGCACGATCATGGCGCGACGCGCCAGGTGCAAGGCACGGGCCAGGGTCTGCCGCGCGCCGCTGCGCGCCGATGCCTCCACCATGACGGTGCCGCGGGTGGCCGCGGCGATGACGCGGTTGCGGATGAGGAACCGATGCGGGTAGGGGTCGGACGTCGGTGGCCACTCGCTGAGGATGAGGCCGGTTTCGGCGATGTGCTCGAAGAGCGCCGTGTTGGACGCGGGGTAGGCGCGCTCGACGCCGCAGGCCAGCACGGCCGCCGTCACGCCCCCGGCGCCCAGGGCGCCGCGGTGGGCGGCGGCGTCGATGCCGTAGGCGCCGCCGGACACCACGGTCCAATCGCGCTCGGCGAGCCCGTGCGCCAGCTCGATCGCCACGTGGACGCCGTAGGGCGAGGCGGCCCGCGAGCCTACGACCGCCACCGAATGGTCGAGCGCCTCGTTCAGCGGCCGCGCGCCCCGCGCCCACAGGCACAGCGGCGGGGCCGTCTCCTCGTCGGTGCGCTTCGTGGCGGAGGGCAGCCGGAGGCGGTTGAGATCGTCGAGCTGTCGCGGCCATTGCTCGTCTTCGGGCACGACGAGTCGGGCGCCGAGCCGCCGGCCGTAGGCGAGCGCCTCCTCGGCCGCGAGGCGGGGGTCGCCGGCGGTCATCCGGGCATCGGCCAGCCGCCGGCTGCGCTCGTCCGGCAGCCCGCCGCGCATGGCGACCTCGAGCGCTTCGACCGGGCCCAGCGTGGCGGCCAGGTGGTGGATGGCCCGGTTGCCCGGCTCGGTCAGCGCGATCAGCGCCACACGGGCGATGCGGATCTCCTGGAGGTCACGCATCGGCGGCCGCCGGGGTGCTGTTGGACCGGAGCTGAGCCGCCTCGTTTACGTCGTCGCGGTCCGGGCGGTCACGGCCGTCGAGATCGGCCATCGTCCACGCCATCCGCAGGATCCGGTCGAAGCCGCGGGCCGACAGCGACCCGCTGTCGAGGCGAGCGCGCAGATCCGTCGTGTCGGCCCGAGGAAGCCGCCAGGGGCGGCGGCGCATTTCCGGCCCGGGAACCTCGGCGTTGAGTTTCCAGCCATACGCGGACCATCGCGCGCCGGCCGCCGCCCGGGCCTTGGCCACCCGCTCGGCGACCGCCGCCGATGACTCCGTCGCCGCGGCGATCTCCGTCAACTCCGCCGAGCGCACCGGAAGCAGGGTGATCTGTACGTCGATCCGATCCAGCAGCGGACCGGACAGGCGGCCGAGGTAGCGGCTCTTGGCCAACGGCGTGCATTGGCAATAGAGATCACCGCCGGGCCTCGCGCACGGGCACGGGTTGGCCGCGATGACGAGCTGAACGCGTGCGGGAAACTCGGTGCCGCCGGCCGTCCGTCTGATCATGACGCGGCCGTGCTCGAGCGGTTGGCGCAACGCCTCGAGCGCGCGGCTGCCGAACTCGGGAACCTCGTCGAGGAACAGGACACCGTGGTGGGCGAGCGAGATCGCGCCGGGCCGGGCCAGGCCGG
>DATDJX010000008.1:0-8005 GCA_036520275.1 Asanoa sp. | reverse complement strand
GGACACGCCTCACGGCACCTCGACTCGCTCGGTGAAGGAACGCACAAGGCCATCCTTGCGGGCCACGAGCCGGTGCGTCCCCGGCGGGAGCGTGAGCTGGACGCGGCCGTCGGCGGCCGTGAGCCCGGTCACGCCGCCGGCCGTGACGTTCGCGCCCTCGACCGGCACGCCGTTGCCCGCGTCGTCATAGCCGCGAACGGTCGCCACGACGCCGCCGCTCATCGGCTTCGCCTTGACCTCGAGCGTGGGCTGGCAGTCGGCGGCGCGCACGCAGTAGAACCACGTGACCCGCTGGCCGGGGCGGAGCCGGCCGTGCCCGAAGGGGCCGGTGGGATCGGCCGCGCTGGTGGACGCCGCACGGCGCCCGACCTTGTAGACCCAGCCCCGCTGCCCACGGTTCCGGTCGGCTCCGATGCCTTCGACGAGCAGGCCGGCGGCGTCACGCGGGCGCGAGGAGCAGGCGCCGAAGTCGCGCAGCCGCAGGCGGCCGGGTCGGCTGCGCGCGAGCGCGGCGAGCGCCGTGGCGTCGCCGACCGCGCAGCGCCGCCCACTCACCCGAACGCCGGTCGACGCGGTCGAGACGCGCTTCTGGAGAGCGTGCCCGTCACGGAAGACGACCAGCTGCTGCACCTTCGGCGCGGCCGCCCCGGCGACCGGCGGCGCGGCCAGCGCGAGCGCCGCCGCCGCCAGGACGATCGCGCGCGCCCTCATGGCGAGGGCGCCACCGCGTCGAGCTCGACCGGGCCGCCGCCCAGCGAGCGGAGTCGCAGAACGTGGCTGCCCGAGCGGAGCTTCGGGCTCACCCACAGGACGCTGCGATGCGCGCTGCGCCCACGCGTGCGGACTGTGCGGCTCCGGCCGTCGATCGTCACGCGCAACCGGCCACCCTTCACGAGCTTGCGGCCGATGAGCGCGATCTGCGTGCCGCGGAAGCGCATGCGCCCGGTCGCGCCGGCGCGCTTCGCCCGCACGACGGTGCGGCCCCAGGCGTTCGCCGCGCGGGTGCGCTTCCAGCCCCGCGAGAGACGCAGGAGCCCGCGGTCACGGTCGTCCACGGGAACCAGTACTGGGTCGGTGACGATGGTCGCCGAGTTGAGTGCGCGATCGGTCGCCGTGATGCGGAAGCGGTAGGCGTCCCCAGACTCGGCGCGGAAGTGGAGGGCGTTCGTCGGCGCCTTGTCGAGCAGCGTCCGCCACTCAGGCTCGGCCTGGCTCGCGCCGGCGCCGTCGCCGGCCTCGGCCACCTCGACCGAGTAGTGCGCGACGCCGCTGCCCGCACCGTCCTGAGCCCCCCACGACACGAGCATCGTGCGCGAGCGCCCCTTGCGGCTGGCGAGCCGCCGGCCGGGCAGGTCGGGATCGTCGGCGCCGAAGCCTGACTCGACGCTGGGGGCCGTCGAGTCGCTCGACGTGCACGGCGCAGCGCCGGCCGGGTCGGCACAGACGACGAGGGCGTTGGAGCGGATGGCGTCGGAGCGCTCCGCCTTGAGGCGGTAAATGCCCTCCTGGCTGAAGCTCACCGTCGCGACGCCGTCAGCGCCGGTGGTGGAGCCCTGAACGCTGGCGTTCGCCGCGCGGACGTCGTGCTCGGTGTCCGTCACCGTCACGTTCACCGACTGGCCCACGGTGGCCGCACCTGGACCCGTCAGGCGCAGCACGGGCTTGTTGTCGGTGGTCGAGGAGAAGGCGTCGAAGGCGTACAGGACCTCGTCCCCCTGGTTCAGCCGCACCTGGCATCCGCCCACGTTTGAGAGCTTGCCGTTCACGAACAGGCCCCAGAACTGGGACGAGGTCTCCGGTTCGTCAGCGACCCGGTTCACGAAGTAATCCGTGCCGAACCAGGCGCCGTCCCAGGTGATGCCGTTCGCCCGGGTTGCGTCGTCAAGCGCCGCCGTCGGCGTCGGCCCCGGCGACGGGTAGGCGCCGGCGTTGGTGCCGTCACACTCGTGAGTACCGCCGGAAGCTGTTGTCAGCTGATGACCATCGCTGGTCACGGGCACTTCGAGAATGGTCTTGCTTGCGCCCTCCACGCGGACGTTCACGCCGACGGGCGCGCCGAGCGCGTCCGGAGCCACGGCCAGGGAGAGCAGAACCAGCGCCCCGGAGAGCGCTGTGTTGCGGAGTCGAGCGGGCATCGAGCCACCCCTTCCTCGAGGGTCGTATGGGCTTTCGGCCGGAGTCAGGTCTCCTGGCTTCGAGCTCCGCGCCGCGCCTTCCCGGTGAGCAGTCGGCTCCCCAGTGGCTACATGCGACGCATCAGCGCCCGTTCACAGTGGCGGGACCGCGCGGGATTCACACCCGGCTTCCCTGGCCACCGACCGTAGAACGCGAGCAGCATACCCGACCGCACGGACCCCGTCGCGGCCGCTAGAATCGCTCGCCGCGCCGCCATCGTCTAGGGGACTAGGACGCCGCCCTCTCACGGCGGAAACCGGGGTTCGAATCCCCGTGGCGGTACTGCAGGAGCCCGCTCGAGCAGCGGGCTTTCGCGTTCTCAGAGCGCTCGTGGGACAGGAGGTGGGACGCAGCGCCGCTCCGAGCGCCTACATCTCGAGCGACGGCGGGAGGCCGAACTTCTCGAACATCGAGCCGTCGAACGTGACGATCTCGATCACCGCGCCGTCGGCGATCCTGATCACGTCGAGCGCAAGGGGCATGTAGCGGTCGTCGCCGGGCCCGCGGACGTAGTTGGCCACCGCCGGCTGGCGGTTCGCGCGCGTGACGAGGCAGCGCAGCGACCCGAACGCCTCTGAGCCGAAGCCGCCCTCGACCCACGACTCGACGACCACGTCGCGGCCCTGCCACAGCCCGGGCTGAGGCGGCATCGAGAAGCGGAGCTCCTCGTGCAGGACCTCGGCGAGCGCGGACATGTCGGGCGACTCCGAGTGCGCCATGTAACGCTCGAGCAGCTCGCGCTCGGCGCTCGACGGGTCGGTGCCCGGCGCCCACTCGAGGCGCCGCTCCGGCAGGTGGTCGGCCATGGTGGCGCGGGCGCGCTGGAGGGCGCTGTTCACGGCCGGGACGCTCGTCTCGAGCAGCGTCGCCGTCTCGCGCGCCGAGAAGCCGAGCACGTCGCGGATGATCAGGACCGCGCGCTGCAGCGGCGGCAGGTGCTGGATCGCGACGAGGAACGCCAGCTCGATCGTCTCCCGCGAGACCGCGGCGGCCTCGGGCCCCGGCTCCTCGTCCACCAGCTCGTCGAGCAGCTCGTCGGGGTACGGCTGCAGCCACAGGACCTCGCCCGTGGCCGACACCTTCCGCGGCCGCTTGTCGAGCGCATCCAGGCAGGCGTTCGTGGCGATCCTGTACAGCCACGCGCGCACCGAGGAGCGGCCCTCGAACTGCTCCCGGCTCCGCCATGCCCGTGTGAACGTCTCCTGCACCAGGTCCTCGGTGTCGTCGAACGAGCCGAGCATCCGGTAGCAGTGCACGTGCAGCTCGCGCCGGTGCCGCTCGACGTGCCGGCCGAACGTGGCTTCATCCAACTGTGCGTCAGGGGTCATTGGGCTCATGTAGGTGTGACGGGAGGCTCGCCGAAAAGTAATCGCGTCCAGTCATTCTCAACCCCGGCTCGTCCCGCCGGGCGTGAAATCACCACCGGCGATTCGGATGCCAGCGCCCTGGCGCCCTGCCTGTGCCGACGCGAGACTGCGGGCAACCACTCAAAGGAGCCTGGGATGTGTCGCTGGATGGCATGGCGCTATCAGAGCTCAGCCGCGCCCGCGCCTTGATTGGCCATTCGCTGGCCGTCATGCGCAGGCCGTTCGCAGGGGCGGTCTGGGATCGCTGGATCGCGGTGGGCTTCGCGGTCGGGTCCGCCTGCTTCTTCATCGGCCCGTTCCCGGGGTTCGTGCAACTCGTCGGTCAGGGAGCCGATGGCGTTGTCTTCTTCGCGGGCTCGATCTTCTTCACGCTGGCGGCCGGGTTCGAATTGCGGGAGGCCACCCTGCGACGCGGGCGGCGTTGGGGTGCAGACCCGTCCTGGTGGAGTGCGGCGATCCAATTCGTGGGGACCCTGCTGTTCAACCTCAGCACCTTCGACGCGATGGAGGACGGGTTCTCCGCGATGCAAGAGAATCGCCTGGTCTGGGCCCCGGACCTGTTCGGGTCGACCGCATTCCTCCTTTCCGGCGCGCTTGCGTACCGCGTGGCAAGCGGTCCACGTCTGCGCCCGGTGCGCCGCGATCGCGACTGGACGATGGCGGCAGTCAACCTGGCCGGTTGCATCTTCTTTGGGATCTCGGCGCTGGCTTCCTACGTGGTGCCATCCACCGGATCGGTCCTCGACCTGGCCGCGGCCAACTGGACCACGGCGCTCGGCGCTGCCTGCTTCTTCGCCGGAGCGCTGATGCTCCTCCCGACGCGCCACCAGCAGAGAGCGCCAGGCCCATGAACGCGAGAATGGGCGCTGTGATGGCAACCCTGGCCGCGCTTGCGTTGGCGGCCCCAGCCGCGTCCGCCGCGCCCGAATGCGGCGCGGGGCGGGCCACGCTCGCGAAGGTCGGCAAGGTCACGGCGTCGACGGCGTACCGCGCCGGGATCGTGGCCGGCACGAAGCTCTGGAACCACGTTCCGAAGCGGGGCGACCGGAGCCGGCGCGCCGTCCGGCCTCGCGACGCCTCGTGGCTCCTCGTCCTGCGCGCGGCGCGCGACCGCCGCGGCCGCTGCTGGTTCAAGGTCCGCCTCCCGTCGCGCCCCAACGCCACCGCCGCCTGGCTGAACGCCGACCGGGTCCTCCTGCGACGCACGCGCTGGCGCATCGTCGTGTCGCGCGGCGCTCGCACGATCGCGCTCTTTCGCAGCGGGCACCGGCTCCGCCGTTTCCGCGTGGTCGTAGGGGCACCCGGAACGCCCACGCCCCACGGCCTCTTCTCGATCGTCGGCGTCTGGCCCTGGAACCCGGCCGACTTCCTCGGCTCGTACGTCCTACCGATCACCGCCCACAGCCACGTGCTCCAGGAGTTCGGCGGCGGCGACGGGCGCGTTGGCATCCACGGCCGAGGTGGCGAGAGCCTTCTCGACCCGCTGGGCGCGGCGCGCAGTCACGGGTGCATCCGGCTGGCGAACGGCGCGATCGAATGGATCGTCCGGACCGTGGGTGCACGACATCTGCCCGGTATTCCCGTGCGAGTGCGCTGAGTCACTCTCGAATTCACCCACAAGAGGTGATAGGCAGCGGCTTGGGGCGCCGGTAGCGTCCTCAACGCGATGCCTCCCCCGGCGCGCGTGACTCTCCTCGTCGTCACCTTCGTCGCGGCGTTGGCGGCGTGGCCCACCTGGGCGTCTGCCGAGCTCACGCTGACGGGCGCGACCCTGAACGGGGCCACCAGCGTCTCGACACCTCCGGGAGGCGTGTTCCAGGCGCGGGTCACGGGCACCGTCACCCAGTCGACCAAGTGGCGCGCAACCACTGTGGGCGGCGGGGCGGAGCCAACGTGCGCCGACCACGCCGACCGGGACGATCGGGCAGCGTGAGCTTCAACATCACCGCGCCGGGCACGCCGGGCAGCTATGACACCGATTTCACTGCCGACGCGAACAACAACTGCTCGGGCAAGGAAAGCAACACACTGACCCTGGCCGACGCCACTCGCGTCACCGAGCCCGGGCCCAACCCGAACCTCCCGCCGCGCTGCGGCATCAACGTCATGCTTGTGCTCGACGAGTCGGGCTCGGTCAAGCCCTTCGCCGACACGGTGCGCGGGGCGGCCAGGGCCTTCCTGACCGCGCTCTCGGGAACCGGGGCCGCCGTCTCGATCGTCGACTTCAGCACGAGCGCCGCGCGGCCGGTGGGCTACACGACCGTCACGGTGGGCTCGATTGCGAACGTCTTCGAGCCGTACCTGACCAACGGCTACTCCCCGAATGGCTTCACCAACTGGGAGGCCGCCTTCCAGGAGGTGCGCGAGGCGAACACGCAGGGAACGCGCGCGGACCTGGTCGTCTTCATCACCGACGGCGACCCCACCGCGCGCAACAACCCGCCGAACCCTCCGATCACGGGCCTCGTCGAGGGGGACGCGACAGCCCTGCGCCGTGCGGCGATCGAGGCTGACTCGGTCAAGGGGCAGGGCTCGCACGTCTTCGCGCTCGGGGTCGGCTCGGCCGTGACGGACGCCGCCAGCGCCAGCCGCCTGACCGCGATCTCCGGGTTCGACCAGTACCCCGGCACGGAGTTCGGCAAGGCCGACTACACGCTCGTCCAGAAGTTCGCCGACCTGGCCCAGGCGCTGCGCGCGATCGCCGTCGAGCTCTGCGAGGCCTCGGTCACCGTCACGAAGCTGGTGGACGAGGGCGACGGCACGTACCGGGCCGACCCGGGCTTGCAGTTCACCGCCTCCGTGTCGACGAGCCCGGGCAGCTACAACTGGGTGCAGCCCGCTCCCCCGCCCGCGATCGGCCCGCGGACGCAGACGACCAACCGGGACGGGGTCGCCACGTCCCAGTGGAAACCGGGGAACGCCAGCGCGGTCAGCACGGTCACGCTGAGCGAGGACGTCGCCGCGCACCCCGGCTACGAGTTCGTTGACGCCGACTGCACAACGTCGGCCCCGCTGCGGAAGCGAAGGCGGCTCGTCCGGCGCGTGCGCACCACCACACCCGTCGCCCAGCTGACAGTGGGCCCCAACCAGTACGGGCGCTGCACCGTGCGAAACCGGATCATTCCCGGGACGATCGAGATCGAGAAGGCGGCGAACCCGCAGACCTCCCAGGTATTCGGCTTCACCGGCTCTCTCGGCGACTTCACGCTGGTGGACAACGGCCAAGACGAGACGCTGGCCTCACGCACCTTCACCGGCCTCGCGCCTGGCACATACACCGTCAGCGAACTGCTGCCGGACAACTGGGCGCTCACGTCGATCACGTGCAGCGACCCGTCGGTCGTCATCGCCGGCGCCGACGCGACGATCACGCTCGGCCCGGGTGACGGGGTGGTGTGCACCTACGCCGACGCCAGGGTCGACCCGCCGGAGCCTCCCGAGCCGCCGGAGCCACCGCTGCCGCCGCCGCCCGAGCCGCCCGGCCCGGCACCGGCCCCGCCCGAGCCGCCGCCGGCGCCCCCGACCACGCGCCTCCTGGTGGAGAAGGTCGCGCCGCGAACCGCGCGCGTCGGCCGCCGGGTCAAGTTCCGGCTCACGGTCACGAACGTCGGGCGCATCGCCGCGAGGAACGTACGGCTGATCGACGCCCCGCCGGCGGCCATGAGCTTCGCCTCGCTCAAGGCCAGCGGGCGAGCGCGCGTGGCGCGCGGGAGCGTTACGTGGAGCCTCGGCACGCTGGCTCCGGGAGCGCGCCGAACCATCCGCGGGAGCGTGCTGATCAGCGGCGGTACGCCGGGTCTGAAGCGCAACGTGGCGCTGGCGGCGGCAGCGAACGCCAAGGTCGTCGACGACCATGCCGACACGCGCCTCATCGGCCAGGGGGTTCTCGGCGTGCAGGTCCCGCCGGCGGTAACCGGCTAGGACCTCGCAGCGACGCCGAGCCCGGTGATCCGAAAGAGAGGCCGGGGCGCAGCACTGGACAAATGGTCCGCCTGTCGCCCTCACCGCCGCTAGCTCCCTTGACCGACTCGCCCACGATGCTGCCCGAGGATGCAGCGTTGTACGTGTGTGACTGCGGGAGCGCCTTCACGGCGAGCGTCACCACCTCGGTGATCTGCCCGACATGTGGGCATAGTCAGCCCTGGTAGGTCGCGGCAGGGCTCGGAACTTGCTCCTCGGGGTGTGTACGCCCATGCTGCCGGGCAACCGGGATATGACACTCCCCGGCGATGGCAGGAGACGGACATGGCTACGGCGACTGAACTTGGACAGACGGGGCTGCAGGGCTGGCGGGAGAAGCTGGCGGACGGGATCTCCCAGCCGGTCGCGAAGCGTGCGCCCCTCGAGGAGGATCAGGTGCGGGCCGCCATTGGGGCCGCCTTCTTCGTCCTGGCCGTGCTCTACGTCGTCAAGACGATCTTGGCGGCCACGCGCCAAGCGCGGGGAGCCTGAGTCACGGAGAC
>DATDJX010000007.1:0-4555 GCA_036520275.1 Asanoa sp. | reverse complement strand
ACGACACAGGGGACGAAGCGCACGATGGGTCCCAGGAGGTAACCCGATGTCTTTCCTGAGCTCCCGCCCGGCCATGCGCTGGGTCGTCCCCGGTGCCGCCGCGACCGCCGTCCTGGGCGGCGGCATCGCGATCGGCACGCTCGCCACCGCGGCCGAGCCGTCGCTCCCGCCGCGCACCGCGGCTCAACTGCTCGTCGACCTGCAGACCGCCCGCCTCGACGGCCTGTCCGGCACGGTAGCGCAGCGCGCCGACCTCGGACTGCCCGACGTCGCCAAGCTTGTCGGCGCCGGTGGCTCCGACCTCGCGTCGCTGATCTCCGGCAAGAACACCCTCCGGGTCTGGTACGCCGGGCCCGACAAGGCGCGCGTCGCGTTGATGGGCACCCTGGGCGAGACCGACGTGATCCGCAACGGCACCGACGCCTGGGTCTGGAGCAGCAAGACCAAGGAGGCCACCCACGTCAAGGTGCCGGCCGACAGCTTCGGCGCGTCGGGCGCGGCGCCGAGCGCCGTCCCGGGCCTGCCGTCGACGCCGCAGGAGGCCGCGGACATGGCGCTGCAGGCGATCGACCCGAGCACCGCGGTGACCGTCGACCGCACGGCACGCGTCGCCGGCCGCGACGCCTACCAGCTGGTCCTGAAGCCGCGCGACACCGCCTCGCTGGTCGGCCGGGTGACGGTCGCGATCGACTCCACCGAGCACGTGCCGCTGCGCTTCCAGATCCTCCCCAAGGGCTCCGCCGACCCGGCCTTCGAGGCCGCGTTCACCCAGATCAGTTTCGCCCGGCCGGACGCCGACCAGTTCGCCTTCAACCCGCCGCCCGGCACCAAGATCACCGACAAGCCGGCCCCGGCGGCGACCGAGAAGCCCAAGATCGCAAAGCCCGAGGGCGACAAGTCCAAAATCGACAAGGGTACCGCCGCCGACGAGCCCAAGCGGGTCGGCACCGGCTGGACCACCGTGCTGGTGAGTTCCGCGCCCGCGGATGCCACTGCCCCGGCGCCGGGTCAGGGCGAGGGCGCCGCGCAGGCGCAGTCGCTGCTCAATCAACTCCCGAAGGTCAGCGGCTCGTGGGGCAGCGGCCGGCTGCTATCCGGCAAGCTGTTCAGCGTCCTGCTCAACGACGACGGCCGGGTGCTCGGCGGCCTGGTCAGCCCCGAGCGCCTCTACGAGGTCGCGGCGCAGCGGTGACGCTGTCGGTCGAGTCCCCGCGGGCTCACCAAACGGTTCGGCCGCCAGGTCGCGGTGAACGCCATCGACCTGGCGGTCCCGCGCGGCGCCGTCTACGGGTTCCTCGGCCCGAACGGGTCCGGCAAGACCACGACGATCCGGATGCTGCTCGGGTTGGTCCGGCCCACCGGGGGGACCCACGCGCTGCTCGGGCGGCCGATACCGGCGGCCGCCGCGAGCGTGCTCCCTCGGGTGGGCGCGCTCGTCGAGGGGCCGGCCTTCCACCTGTACCTGTCCGGGCGGGACAACCTCCGCCGCCTGGACGCGGCCGACCGTACGGCCGACCCCGCCACCGCCGACGCCCGCGTCGCCGCGGCGCTGGACCGGGTGGGGTTGGCCGCGGCGGCGCGCAAGCGCTACCGCGCCTACTCGCTGGGGATGCGGCAGCGGCTCGCCATCGCCAGCGCGCTGCTCGCGCCCCGCGAGCTGCTGATCCTCGACGAGCCGACCAACGGCCTCGACCCGCAGGGCACCCGGGAGGTGCGGGCGTTGGTCACCGCGCTGGCCGCCGAGGGCGCGACCGTGCTGCTGTCCACCCACCTGCTGGCCGAGGTCGAGCAGGTGTGCACACACGTCGGCGTGATGCACCGCGGACGCCTGGTGGCGCAGTCGCCGCTCACGACCCTGCGCGAGGGCGCCGCGCCCCTGGTCCGGGTGGAGACCGACCGGCCCGAGGACGCCGCCCGGGTGCTGCGCGACCATGGCCTCGCCTCCGTCGCGGTCGAGGCGGGCGCGGCCACCGCGCTGCTCGGCCCGGCCGCGCCCGAGAAGCTGGTCGTCGGGCTGGTCGAGGACGGCGTGCCGGTACGGGGCTTCGCCGTGCTCGCGCCCAGCCTCGAGGAGACGTTCGTGGCGCTGACGGGGGAGGGCTTCGATGTCAGCGGTTGACCTCACCCTGCCGGTCCCCCGCCGCCGGGTGAGCACCCGGTTCTTCCGGTCCGAGCTGCGGCTCATCTTCGGCAGGCGGCGCAACTGGGTGGGTCTCGCCACGCTCGCCGCCGTCCCCCTGGTGATCGCAATCGCCACCCGCGTCGCCGGCGGCCCGGGGGGCGGTGAGGGACCGGACTTCTTCGCGTACATCACCGACAACGGCCTCTTCGTGGCGCTCGCGGCGCTGACCGTCGAGTTGCCGCTGTTCCTGCCGATCGCGGTGGCCGCGATCGCCGGCGACTCGGTGGCCGGCGAGGCCAACGTCGGCACCCTGCGCTACCTGCTCGCCGTGCCGGTGGCGCGCGCCCGGCTGTTGGCCGTCAAGTACGCCGGCGTGGTGGTGTTCGCGTTCGCCGTCTCGTTCCTCGTCGCGACCGTCGGCCTGGTCGCCGGGCTCGCGTTGTTCGGCGGCGGCGCCGTCACGCTGCTGTCCGGCACGCAGGTGGGCATGGCCGAGGGCCTGCTGCGCCTGTTCGGCGTGTGCGTCTACATCGGAGTCTGCCTGTGCGCGCTCGGTGCCGTCGGGCTGTTCGTCTCCACGCTCACCGAGCAGCCGATGGGCGCCGCGATCGCGGTCATCATGCTGACGCTGGCGAGCTTCGTGCTCGACCAGATTCCGCAGGTCGCCTGGCTGCACCCCTACCTGCTGACGCACCACTGGACCGACTTCGGCGAGCTGCTCCGCGACCCGGTGTCGCTGTCCGCACTGCGCCCGGGCCTGCTCTCGGCGGCCGCGTACGTCCTGATCTTCCTCAGCGCCGCCTGGGCCCGCTTCGGCAGCCGCGACGTCACCAGCTGACCCGGCACGCGGGCGGTCCTCGCCGGGCTCGAGCGTCGCGGACGGCGACCGCCGATTCGGGCAGCGGGAGTAAGGGGGACCGCGGTATCAAAACGGCAGGCCGCGGGCCGGGTGGCGGCGTCGGCATCCGATCCGTCCGCGGGCCCGGGTAAGTGCCGGTTAAGCACGCGGTAAACCCGGGCTGGTCTGCTGCGCCGGTCATGTTCATGGCCGGACGAAGGAGAACACCAATGGCCAACGCGTGGGACGCCACCATCAAGCTGCTCTACCCCGTCGACGACGGCACGTTCTTCACCCTCGACGTGCTGGAGCCGAACACCCCGTACGACGTGATCGCGAACGTCGAGATCGGGGAGAACCTGAACGAGAACGTCGACGAGTTCGTACTCCGGGTGGCGATCATCAACCTGACCACCGCCAGCCAGGTCGACGTCCAAGAGGTGAAGGGCGCGCTGACGCCGCAGAACAACACGCCGCGTCTCGAAGAGCTCCGGGCGGACTTCGGACCGCTGCAGAACTCGTCTCCGGGCGACGTGCTGCAGGCCGTCGCGTCGTACAAGGTCATCGCCGGCGCGAATTCCGACGTGTCAACCGCCCAGAGCGTCACCTTCGTGGCTGGGTGAGCCGGCACGTCCAGCACAGCCATCGCCCTACGCCGACCGGGACACCAGTTCCGGTCGGCGTAGGCGCTCGTAGAGGGCGGTCGTCTCGCTCGTCGGCGGGACTCCGAGGGTGTCCCGGAGCGTGGTGGCGAGCAGACGGAACTGCAGGAGCGCGAGGTGCCTGAGGCCGGTTCCCGCGTAGCACAGCATCATCCCTCGGTGGACGTCTTCGTTGCACGGGTCGACGGCCAGCACGCGGCGTCCCAAGGTCGCGGCCGGGCCGTAGTCGCCGCGCTCGGCGTACAGCGCGACCAGCCGGCTCTGGGCTTCCAACGCCTGCAGCCGCAGCGACTCACGCCGGGTCAGGGCCCACTCCGCGTACGGCTCCTCGGCGAGGAAGTCACCCTGGTAGAGCAGGTCAGCCGCCGCGAAGTGCCGGACCGCGGTGTCCGGATCGCGGGTGCGCTCGGCCCACCGACCGGCCTGACACGCCTGCTCAAACGCGTCGACGTCGACCCATGTCTGGATCGACCGGGCGATCTGGTACGCGTCCATCCGGCGCTCGATGACCGGCTCCGGGGACGCCGCGCGCAGTATCCGACGGGCACCACTGAGCGCGACATGGAGGCTGTTGCGCGCTGCCGCGGGTCGCGCGTCCGGCCAGAACGCGTCGATCAGCACGTCTCGTGGGACCGGAGCCTCCCGGTGCGCCAACAGGTACGCGATCATGTTGCGGCTTCGCCGGCTCGAGGCGGTGTCCACCAGGCGCCCGCCCACGATGACCCGGACCTCGCCCAGGAGATAGGCACGCACCGCGTGATCGGTATTCGAGTTGGATCTCACCGCGGACACCCCCCGGTTTGACGCGGCACAGCAATGGGAGTCTCCGCACGCGCCCGTGATACATCGGGCCCGCCAACCGGGCGAAGACCCGTCGAACTCACCGCGCCGGCGTGGCCGTCGTGGCGCCGTTCGAGCCCGGTACGTACAGCG
>DATDJX010000006.1:0-2093 GCA_036520275.1 Asanoa sp. | reverse complement strand
CGCATGCACCTGCTCAGCGGGATCCCCATCGCCGTCACCGGATTCCTGGGGTCGTGGATGGTCATCTCGGTCAACGCGTGGATGAACCACCCGAGCGGCTTCCGGCTGGTTGCCGGCCGTGTCGTCGACGTCCACCCCTGGAAGGCGCTCTTTGGAAACGACTTCCTGTGGCACGAGCTCATCCACATGTACGTCGCCGCCTACCTCGTCACCGGGTTCGTCATGGCCGGCGCCTACGCGGTCGCGCGGCTGCGCGGGCGCTGGACCCGATACGAGCGCACGGCGATCGTCGTGCCGCTGATGATCGCCGCGCTCGCCGCCCCGACCCAGATCCTCATCGGCGACTGGGCGGCGCGCACGGTCCACAAGGCCCAGCCGACCAAGCTCGCAGCGATCGAAGGCCTGGCCAAGACCACCGACGGCGCGCCGCTGCACGTCCTCGGCTGGTACGACGACGGGAAGATCCGCGATGGCCTGCGCATCCCGAAGCTGCTCTCCACGCTGGCCTCACATGATCCGAGTGCCCGGGTGCAGGGGCTGGATGCCGTTCCGCCCGGCGACCGCCCGCCCGTCAATGTCGTCCGCGTCGCCTTTCAGACCATGGTCGGCATCGGCACGCTGCTCGCCGCCCTTGGCGTCCTGACTCTGCTCGTACGCGTGCGCCGACGGCGGCTGCCCACGCGGCGGGCGTACTACGCGGCCGTGGCGGCCGCGGGTCCGCTGTCCGTGGTCGCGCTCGTGGCCGGCTGGGTGACGACCGAGGTCGGTCGCCAGCCTTGGGTCGTCTACGGCGTGATGCGCACGAGCGACGCCGTGACCGGCGCGGGCGTCATCCCCATCAGCTACGCCGTGCTGTGGGCCCTGTACCTCTCAGTGGGCGCCGGCACCATGTGGATCCTCCGCCGCCTCGCCCGAGTGCCGGTCGAGGATCCCCGCTACCGCGGGCGGCCCGCGCCGGACGTGATCGCGTGACGTTCACGACCGTGCCGCTGGTCTTGGTCCTCGTCGGACTGACGTGCTACATCGTGCTGGCCGGCGCCGACTTCGGCGCCGCCATCTGGCAGATCACCGCCCCACAGACCCAGGAGGGGCGGCGAATCCGCGACTTCGCCCACAACGTCATGGCGCCGGTGTGGGAGGCCAACCACGTGTGGTTGATCTTCGTACTCACCGTGATGTGGACGGCCTACCCCGCCGCCTTCGGCTCGATCGCGTCCACGCTCTCGGTCGCGCTCATCCTGGCGGCGCTGGGGATCGTGATCCGCGGCGCAGCGTACGCCGTGTCCGCCGGTACATCGGATCCGCGGCAGGTCCGCGACCTCGACGTCGTCTCCGCCGTGTCGTCGATCGTGACGCCGTTCGCCCTCGGCGCGTGCCTCGGCGGCATCGCGTCGGGACGAGTGCCGTACGGCAACGCCGAGGGCGACCTGGCCTCGAGCTGGCTCAACCCGACCTCGGCCGTCACCGGCGCGCTGGCGATCGCGATCTCCGCCTACCTGGCCGCCGTCTACCTGTGCGACGACGCGCAGCGTCGCGGAGAGCATGACCTCGTGGCTCCCTATCGCCGCCGCGCCCTCGGCGCCGGCACTGTCGCAGGCCTGCTCGCCGTCGCCGGGCTCGTCGTCCTGCATGGCGACGCCCACCACCTGTACCGCGAGCTGATCGCCGGCCCGGGGCTCCCCGGCGTGATCGTGTCGGGTGCGGCGGGCGTCTCGGCGCTCGGGCTCGTGCTCCGCCGGCGCTTTCAGCTCGCGCGCTTCGCCGCGGCCCTCGCCGTCGCGGCGATCGTGGCCGGGTGGGCGCTTGCCCAACAGCCCCGGCTCCTGCCCGGCCTGACGGTCGACCAGGCTGCCGCCCCACGCGACACGCTGATCGCCGTCATCATCGCCGTCGTAGGCGGTGGCATCGTCGTGATCCCTTCGCTCCTCGTGCTGCTGCGGCTGTCCGTCGCCGGCCGCCTGGGCGACTACAGCGCCGACGGCGGCTCCATCGACCCGCGCAACGGTCCCGTCCGGACCCCGGGACTCCATCCCTCCCGCGCCGGGCGCCTCGCCACCGCCTGCCTTATCGGCGGCTCAGGCTTCCTCACCATT
>DATDJX010000005.1:0-6309 GCA_036520275.1 Asanoa sp. | reverse complement strand
CGGCTCGCCGGCGAGCGTGGCCTCCACGCGGTCGAGGAAGGCGTCGACCTCGTCGACCTTGTACCCACGTCGGAGTGCCCGACGCCGGAAGCGCTGACCCTGACTCGCCACTATGTCTCCTGGTTCGTTCGCTCGGCGGCGTGGTTCACGATGCCACCTCTGCCGCGGCCAGCTGACCGCAGGCTCCGTCGATCTCCCGACCCCGGGTGTCGCGCACCGTGGTCGACATGCCGGCGGCGCGCAGCCGCCGGACGAACTCCCGCTCGACCGGCTTGGGGCTCGCGTCCCACCGGCTGCCCGGGGTGGGGTTGAGCGGGATGAGGTTGACGTGCGCCAACCGGCCGGCCAGCAGCCGGCCGAGCAGGTCAGCCCGCCACGGCTGGTCGTTGACGTCCCTGATCATGGCGTATTCGATGGAGACGCGGCGCCCTGTGCGGTCGGCGTACGTCCACGCGGCCTCCAGCACCTCGGCCACCTTCCACCTCTGGTTGACCGGTACGAGTTCGTCGCGCAGATCATCATCGGGCGCGTGCAGCGACAGCGCAAGGGTCACCGCGAGGCCCTCGTCGGCGAGGCGGTGCATCGCGGGGACGAGCCCTACGGTCGACACGGTGACGTGGCGCTGCGACAGCCCGAGCCCCTCGGGCGCCGGCGCGCACAGCCGGCGCACGGCCGCGACGACGCGGCCGGAGTTGGCCAGCGGCTCCCCCATCCCCATGAACACGACATGGGACAGCCGGGCCGGCGAGCCGGCCACGACGCCCGACGCGGCGACGCCGGCCAGGTAGACCGCCTGGTCGACGATCTCGGCGGTGGACAGGTTGCGGGTCAGGCCGGCCTGACCGGTGGCACAGAACGGGCATGCCATCCCGCACCCGGCCTGGCTGGAGATGCACGCGGTGACCCGGTCGGGGTAGCCCATCAGGACGCTCTCGACCAGCGAGCCGTCGTGCAGCCGCCACAGCGCCTTGCGCGTAGCGCCGCCGTCACAGGCCAGCTCACGCACGGGCGTGAGCAGGGGCGGCATCAGCTCGGCGGCGACCTGTTGCCGCGTGGCGGCGGGCAGGTCGGTCATGGCCGTGGGGTCGCGGACGAGCCGGCCGAAGTAGTGGGTGGACAGCTGGCGGGCCCGGAACGCCGGCTCGCCGAGCGCCGTCACCGCAGCCTCGCGGCTGGCGAGGTCGAGATCGGCGAGGTGCCGGGGCGGCATGGCCGCGCGGCGCGCGGGGGCGATGGGCAGCGTCCTCATGGCCGGTCCAGTCTCCCACGACTGTTGGATCACGAGGACCTCGCCGGTGCGAACAGCGACAGGAGCAGATACGCGGTGGGCAGCGCGAACAGGATCGAGTCGAAGCGGTCCATCAATCCGCCGTGGCCGGGCAGGAGGTTGCTCATGTCCTTGACGCCGAGATCACGCTTGATCATCGACTCGGCGAGGTCGCCCAGCACGGCTGCCACCGAGACGGCGGCACCGAACACCGCGCCCCACCACGGGTCGACGTCGAAGAGGAAGTACAGCAGCAGCGCTCCCCCGATCGCCGCCGACAGCACCGAGCCGGCGAAGCCCTCCCAGGACTTCTTCGGGCTGACCGATGGCGCCATCGGGTGCCTGCCGAGGAACACCCCGAACGCGTACCCGCCGGTGTCGGACAACACGACGGCAGCGAGCGTGACCAGGATCCGCCAGGCGCCATCGTCCGGAACGGCGAGCAGGGCGGCGAATCCGGCGAGGAAGGGCACGTAGACCGCGATCAGCGCGGACGCGGTCACATCGCGCTGATAGCCCGCCGGGCCGTCGGACAGCCGCCAGACCATCGCGGCGAGGACGGTGACGAGCAGGCCGAGCGACAGGGCGTCGGCGCCTACGAACCAGGCCAGGCCGACCATGAGGACGCCGCCGCCGACCAGCGGCGTGAGCGGCGGTCTCGCGCCGATTCCGCGCATCGCGCGGCCGGTCTCCGCGACGCCGACGGCCACGGCGACCGCGAGGACGCCCAGGAACGGCTTGCGGTCGTACAGGAACAGGGACGCCAGGATGATGCCGCCGAGCACGACCCCGACACCGATCGCGGCGGGTAGATTGCGGCCGGCACGGCCGGTCGCACGCCGTTTGCCGGGACCCGGGCGACGTGGACGTACGGGATCGGGTTCCGGTTGCGCTACCGAAGGCCACCCGCCCGGTTCCGGGTGGCTCCGGTGGTCCGGCCAGTACTCCTCGACGGCGTGCCGACCATGCTCGGCGTACCCGTTTGGGTATCCCCGTCCGTTGTGCGGCCGCGCGGGCCGGTCGGTCGTGGGGTACTCGTGGGTCGGGTAGGCGTCGGGCGCGGCATGCGTGTGCCGCGCCCGCTGGTTGCCTCCGCCGGGTTCGCCGGGGGCGGAAGATCTGCCGTACGGGTCGGGATGTGCCATCAGAGCTCGAGCGGGCCCGCGCCTGCCGGTCTCCGCATGACGCCGACCCCCCTCCAAACCACCATCTTCGTACGCCGGTCCTCCGGCCCGGGCGAAACTGACCCGTCGACCTCGCCGGCCCGCCAGGAGGAATCCTGTCGCGCCTACTGTACGGCGAAGGCGCGGGAGGTCGCCGAGGTCGTCTGCGGCATCGCCGTGAGGCGGATCGGGCAAGGGCGTCAGGCGCCCGAGTCTGCCCGCCCGCCGAGGACCGGCGCCTGCGCGATGCAGAGGGGTGAACCGCGCCGGGCCGCCGGTTCGTTCCGGGCCGGCCCGGACCGGTCAACCCGCCATCGTGCGTGAGCGACGGGTCAGCGCGAGCGTGACGGTGCCGAACCCTGATGTCACGAAAATCAGCAGCAGAGCATCACCGGCGCCGATGCCGCCGCGTGCCGCGAGGACGCCCAGCAGGGCGGGCCCGGCGACCACGAAAACCGCGCCGGCGGCCATCGAGAACGCCAGCGTCAGCGGCTTGCGCTTGTTCGATGCCACCGCCGCCGCAGCGAGCACACCGAGGATGGCGAGGCCGAGCAGCACGAGGTCCGCCGGACCGTTGCGGCGCAGGGCGACCGCGCCGACCACGCGCGAGGTACAGAGCCACGTGAGCCCCAACGCGAACCGCGGAAAACCCGGTCCCGCGGTCACGGTCGCCGAGGCGCCGTTTCCGGTCATACGCGTCATGGTGGCGCTGCCGCACGGCCGCGCCCAGCGATTTACGCCGCGTCGGTCGGAGACGACCGGGTGCCTCAAGCGTAGGCACGCGAAAGGCCCCGCTCTCCACCTGGAGGGCGGGGCCTTCGGGTAGGTCGGGCGACCGGCCTCGTGCGCTTCCGCAAGACCCGCGGGAGCCGGTCGCCGAGTGGAGGACCACCGACCCCCGTCCGCCGTCCCAGGACGGTCCGCTAGAACTCGAGCAGCTCGGATTCCTTGTGCTTGACGAGCTCGTCGACGGTCACGACGTACCGGTGCGTCAGATCGTCGAGCTCCTTCTCGGCGCGACGGCCGTCGTCTTCGCCGGTCTCGCCGTCCTTGACCAGTCGGTCGAGCTGCTCCTTCGCGCGGCGGCGCACGTTACGGATCGCGACCTTGGCCTCCTCGCCCTTGTGGCGGGCCACCTTGATCATCTCGCGGCGCCGCTCTTCGGTCATCTGCGGGAGGATGATGCGCAGCTGGTTACCCTCGTTGTTGGGGTTCACGCCGAGGTCGGAATCGCGGATGGCCTTCTCCATCGCGGCGAGCTGCGAGTTGTCGTACGGCTTGATGATGGCCATCCGCGGCTCCGGGGTGCCGATCGAGGCCATCTGGGTCAGCGGCGTCGGGCTGCCGTAGTAGTCGATGAGGATCTTGGAGAACATCGCTGCGTTGGCGCGACCGGTGCGGATCGCGGCGAACTCCTCCTTGGCGTGCTCGACCGCACCATCCATCCTCTCCTCGGCTTCCAGGAGCGTGTCGTCGATCACCTGGGTCGTCGCCTCCTTCAAGGGCTAGTTTGCGGTGATCAGGGTGCCGATGCGCTCGCCGGCGACCGCACGCATGATCGTGTCGGTCCCCTCCGCACCGAAGATCAGCATCGGCAATCCGTTCTCCTCACAGAGGCTGAAGGCCGCCGCGTCGGCGACGCGCAACCCGCGCCGCAGGACCTCGGCGAACGTCACGGTGTCGAACTTGCTCGCCGTCGGGTCGGTGCGCGGGTCGGCGGTGTAGACGCCGTCGACCCCGTTCTTGCTCATCAGGACGACATCGGCCCGGATTTCCAGCGCGCGCTGGGCCGCGACCGTGTCGGTGGAGAAGTACGGCATGCCGGCGCCCGCCCCGAAGATGACCACGCGGCCCTTCTCGAGGTGGCGGATCGCTCGCAGCGGGATGTAGGGCTCGGCGACCTGGGCCATCGTGATCGCGCTCTGTACGCGCGTCTCGACACCCTCCTTCTCCAGGAAGTCTTGCAGGGCGAGGCAGTTCATGACCGTGCCGAGCATCCCCATGTAGTCGGCCCGGGCCCGGTCCATGCCACGCTTCTGCAGCTCGGCCCCGCGGAAGAAGTTGCCCCCGCCGACGACGACGGCCACCTGGACGCCCGTGCGTGCGACGGTGGCGATCTGACGGGCGACGGCCTGCACCACGTCGGGGTCGACGCCGACCAGCCCGCCTCCGAACACCTCGCCGGAGAGCTTCAGCACGACCCGCCGCGGCCGCCCGGGAGGCGGTGCGGTCGGATCCTCGGCCGCGCGTGTCGACTGGTCGCCTGCCACCTGGGTCATCCGGTCGCCCTCTCGCTCGCCGCCGTACCTTCCGAGCCTATGTGCCCGCAGAGGCCGCGGCGCAATGCCGCGGCCTCTCCGATCCCAGTCTCGTCAGGCCTGTCCGACCTCGAAGCGGACAAACCGCTCGACCTCGATGCCGGCCTCGTTCAGGATCTGCCTGACGGACTTCTTGTTGTCGGTCACCGACGCCTGCTCCAGGAGGACGAAGTCCTTGAAGAAGGCGTTTGTACGGCCCTCGACGATCTTGGGCAGCGCCGCCGCCGGCTTGCCCTCCTCGCGAGCCGTCTGCTCCGCGATGCGGCGCTCGGACTCGACGACGTCGGCCGGCACCTCCTCGCGGGTCAGGTACTTCGGGCGCATCGCGGCGACCTGCATCGCCACGCCGCGCGCGTCGGCGTCGGCGGCCTCGTCGGCCTTGCCGGCGTACTGCACGAGCACGCCCACGGCCGGCGGCAGGTCCTGGCTCTTGCGGTGCAGGTAGACCGCGACCGCGCCGTCGCCGTCCAGCTTGGCGAACCGGTTGAGCACCAGCTTCTCGCCGATCTTGGCGGAGGCCTCCTGGATCGTCTCGGCGACCGTACGGCCGTCGAGCCTCGAGGCCAGCAGCGCCTCGGCGTCGGCGGCGTCGGACGCCGCGCCGTGCTCGACCAGGCGCTGGGCGAGCTCGATGAAGGCGGCGTTCTTGGCGACGAAGTCGGTCTCGCAGTTGAGCTCGAGCAGCGCCCTGCCGGAGTGGGCGATCAGGCCGTTGGCGGTGGTGCGGCCGGCACGCTTGCCGACGTCCTTCGCGCCCTTGATCCGCAGGATCTCGGTGGCCTTGTCGAAATCGCCGTCCGCCTCGGCCAGCGCATTCTTGCTGTCCATCATGCCGGCGCCGGTCAGGTTGCGGAGCTTCTTGACGTCTGCGGCGGTGAAGTTGGCCATGACTCTCTCTTTGTCGTCGTCGGTGATTTTGGTGCTCGGCGCGACGGATCGGTCACTCTGTTGAGGCCGCCGCCGGCTGTGCGTCGTCGGCCTTCTTCTCGGCGCCCTCGAGCAGCTCCCGCTCCCACTCGGCCAGCGGCTCGTCGCTGCCGACCACGCCGGGCTCCGGCTTCTCGTCTGCGCCGCGCTGGCCACGGCCCGAGCGGGCGATCAGCCCGTCGGCCACCGCGGACGCGACGACCTTGGTCAGCAGCTCGGCCGACCGGATCGCGTCGTCGTTGCCCGGAATCGGGAAGTCGACCTCGTCCGGGTCGCAGTTGGTGTCCAGCACGGCGATCACCGGGATGCCCAGCTTGCGGGCCTCGTCGACGGCGATGTGCTCCTTCTTGGTGTCGACGATCCAGACCGCCGCGGGCACCTTCTGCATGTCGCGCAGGCCCCCGAGCGTGCGGGTCAGCTTGATCTTCTCGCGCGACAGCTGCAGGGTTTCCTTCTTGGTGTAGCCCTGGGCGGTGCCGGACAGGTCGCCCAGCGCCTCGAGCTCCTTCATCCGCTGCAGGCGCTTGTAGACCGTCTGGAAGTTGGTCAGCATGCCGCCCAGCCAGCGGTGGTTCACGTACGGCATGCCGACGCGCGACGCCTGCTCGGCGATCGCCTCCTGGGCCTGCTTCTT
>DATDJX010000004.1:0-9979 GCA_036520275.1 Asanoa sp. | reverse complement strand
AAGCGGATCGCCCGCGGATTCCGCAACTTCACCAACTACAGACTGCGACTACTTCTCAACCACGGCCGAATCCGAGAAGATCGCACCACATCACGGATCAGAACCCGCCGTCCCAGCTTCGTGGCGTAGAGCCGGATCAGGACGCGGGCGGGGCGACCGTCACGGTCTTGATTTCGATGTCGCTCTTCGGGTGGCCGCCGCCCGGCTGCGGGTCGAACGCGCCGTCGTCGCCGGCCGCCGTGGCCTTCTTGATATTGTCGAGGCCGCCGGTCACCTTGCCCAGCACCGTATAGTCGGGCCGCAGCTGCACGTCCTGGTAGATGAAGAAGAACTGGCTGCCGTTGGTGTCGGCGCCGCTGTTGGCCAGCGCCACCACGCCGGCCGGGTAGGGCGGGAGCTCGTTGGTCGGCAGGTTTTCGTTGGCGTACCGGTAGCTCGGCCCGCCCGTGCCGTCGGTCTTCCGGTAGCCCTTGCCCTTGGCGGTCGGGTCGCCGCACTGCAGCATGCCGGGGAACATGCGGTGGCACTTCGTGCCGTCCCAGAAGTTCTTGCTCGCCAGGTAGGAGAAGCTGGCCGCGCTGCACGGCGACTTCGCGAGGTCCATGTTGATCGTGACCGGTCCGAAGCTGGTGTCGACGGTCATCACCTGTGTGCCGACGTTGGGGACGGTCGTCTGCGGCGTACCCACGTCCTTGGTCGTCGGCGTGCGCTGCTCGGCCGGCACCTGGGTCCACGTGCACGAGGTGGTGCCGCTGGCGTCTGCCGCGGTCGTCTTGCCGCTGTCGCCGCCCATGCTGGTGACCAGCCAGATCACGCCGCCGACGACCAGCACCAGCGCCACACCGGCGCCGATGATCGCCTGACGCTGCCGGCGCTTGTGCGCCGCCGCGGCGCGTTCGGCCATCTCCTTCGCGAGCCGCGCACGCGCCGCCGCGCGCTGCCGCTCTCTGGTAGACGTCACGGTGCTGCCTCCTGGAACTCGGTGGGGCGACGTTAGCTCGCGGACGTGGGCGACGACGACGGCGACGCGCCGCCCGAGGCGGTCGCCGAGGGCTCGGGCGTGGCGCCACCGGACGGCGCCGGGGTGGCGACCACCTCACCCACCGTCAGGCTTTGGATCGTCACGTCGGTCTTGGGCTTGACCTTGGCCCCGCTGCCGTTGTCGACCGTCTCGATCTTGCCGATCTTCTCGACGACGTCGAGCCCGCTCGTGACGTGTCCGACGATGGGGAACGCGGCGTCGGCCGGCGAGGCGTCCTTGAAGAAGATCAGGAACTGGCTGCCGTTGGCCCCCGGCGGGTTGGGGTAGAGCGCGACCGTGCCCTTCGGGTAGAGCGGCGGGGTGCCCGGCGGGGGCGTGGACTGGTCGCTCGGGAGTGGCGTGGGCAGGTTTTCGCTGGCGAACGTGTAGGTCGGGCCGCCCTGGTTGGTGCCGCTCGGGTCGCCGCAGTGCAGCGCGCCGGCCTTGGTGATCTCGTGGCACTTGGTGTTGTCGAAGAAGTTCTTGCTCGCGAGGTGGGCGAAGCTGGCCGCGGCGCACGGGGCACCGGTGACGTCGAGGTCGACCGTGATCGGGCTGCCCTGGTTGGTCGTGATGATCATCGGCCGGGTGCCGGCCGTCGGCAGGCCGGTCGTCGGAGGCATGCCGACGTCCCTGGCGTTGGAGTTGGCTTCCGAGTCTTGCGGCGTCCACGCGCATACGTCGGTGGCTTCCGTCTTGGGCTTGCGGTCGAACGCGCCGAGCGCCCATGCGCTGCCCACGCCCAGCAGTACCAATGCGAGACCGACGCCGATAGCGGCTTGGATGCGCCGCTTGCGGCGCAGCGCCGCCGCCCGGCGCGCCATCTGCCGGTCGAGCTTGGCGCGCGCGAGCCGACGCTGCCTGTCCCTGGTGGATGCCACCGTGCTCCTCTTCCGCTCCGGCCCGCGGGGAGTGCCCGCGCCACACGTCCGCCAGAGTGTACGGGCATCGGCTGGGAGGGTGGTGTGCGGTCCGGCCGCTCAAGAGATCGACGGGCATCGAAGCCTCGGCGGCGGTCGCGCGCCGCGCGGAGGTCGGTCGCACCGGCCGATAGGCTTGGGGCGGAAGGGACATCGCAGCCGATCGGAAATTGGGGCAAACGTGCTCATTGCCGGCTTTCCGTCCGACGTCTTCGGCGCCAACTGCTACGTGGTGGCGCCGGCGCCGGGAGAGCAGTGCGTCATCGTCGATCCCGGCATCGGGGTGGTCGACCGGCTCGACACCCTCCTCGAAAAGCACCGGCTCCAGCCGGCGGCCGTCCTGCTGACCCACGGCCACCTCGACCACACGTTCTCCGTGGCGCCGGTGTGCGAGGCCCGCGGGATCACCGCCTACGTGCACCCGGCCGACCGGGAGATGCTCGCCGACCCGGGCAAGGCGCTGTCGGTGGATGCCGCGCAGCTCTTCGGCGGCCGGCTGCCCTACGCCGAGCCCGACGACGTGGCGCCGCTGACCGACGGCGCCACCGTCAGCCTCGCCGGCCTCGAGATCATGGTCGACCTTGCCCCTGGCCATACCGGCGGGTCGGTGCTCTTCCGGCTGCCCGCCGGGGCCGCCCGTGGGTGGGAGGCCGACGAGGTCTGCCTCTCCGGAGACGTTCTCTTCGCGGGTTCGATCGGGCGCACCGACCTGCCGGGCGGCAGCGACGAGGCGATGCGCGCCAGCCTGCGCGACAAGGTGCTCCCCCTCGCCGACGACACGGTGGTGCTGCCCGGCCACGGGCCGGCGACCACCATCGGCCGGGAGCGCACGACAAACCCGTACCTGCTCGAGGTCCTGGCCGCCGCCGGCGCCGGCGGGATCGGCGGGGCCGCCGGCGCCGCCGGCCAGAGCCGACCGGCGCCGACCCGAGGCCTGTGACCGCTCGCGCCCGCCGCGGGCGCGAGATCCGCGAGGAGAACCAACTGTGAGCAAGCCACGGCCCATCAGCGGCTTTCCCGAGTGGCTGCCGCCGCAGCGGATGATCGAGCAGCTGGTGGTCGACGGCATCCGCGCGACCTTCGAGCTCCACGGCTACCCGCCGCTGGAATCCCGCGCGGTCGAACCCCTCGACCAGCTGTTGCGCAAGGGCGAGACGTCGAAGGAGGTGTACGTCCTGCGGCGGCTGCAGGCCGAGGAGGACGACCGCTCCGACGACGCGCTCGGCCTGCACTTCGACCTGACCGTACCGTTGGCCCGCTACGTGCTCGAGAACGCCGGCAAGCTGCACTTCCCGTTCCGCCGCTACCAGATCCAGAAGGTGTGGCGGGGGGAGCGCCCGCAGGAGGGGCGCTACCGCGAGTTCCTCCAGGCCGACATCGACGTGGTCGACCGCGACACGCTCGCACCGCACTACGAGGCCGAGATGCCATTGGTGATCGGCGACGCATTGGGCAGCCTGCCGATCCCGCCGGTGACCATCCAGCTCAACAACCGCAAGGTCTGTGAGGGTTACTACCGCGGGCTCGGCATCCCGGACCCGGAGGCGGCGTTGCGCACGGTAGACAAGCTCGACAAGATCGGCCCGGCCCGGGTGGTCGAGCAGTTGGTCGAGCTCGCCGGCGCGACGGAGGCCCAGGCCAAAGCGGTGCTCGCGCTCGCCGAGATTTCCGCGCCCGACCTGTCCTTCGTCGACGCCGTGCGGGCGCTCGGCGTCTCCGATCCGTTGCTGGACCAGGGCCTCGACGAGCTGGCCGAGGTCGTCTCGGTGGCGATGGAGTACGCCCCGGGGCTGTGCGTCGCCGACCTGCGCATCGCCCGCGGCCTCGACTACTACACCGGCACCGTGTACGAGACGCTGATGCGTGGCTACGAGCGGTTCGGCTCGATCTGCTCCGGTGGGCGCTACGACAACCTCGCCTCGTCGGGCACGGAGCGCTTCCCCGGCGTCGGCATCTCGATCGGCGTCTCCCGGATGCTCGGCATCCTCTTCGGTGCCGGCGCGCTCACCATCTCCCGCGACGTGCCGACCTGCGTCGTGGTTGCGCTCCCGACCGAGGAGCGACGCCGCGACGCCGACCGGATCGCCAAGGCGCTGCGCCGGCGCGGGATCGCCACCGAGGTGTCGCCGACGGCCGCCAAGTACGGCAGGCAGATCCGGTACGCCGAGCGCCGCGGGATCCCGTACGTATGGTTCCCCGGGGTCGACGGCGCCCCGGACACGGTGAAGGACATCCGGTCCGGCGTGCAGGTGGAGGCGGCCGCCGACGCGTGGCGGCCGCCGGAGGAGGACCTGCGCCCGGTGATCTCGACGAGCGGGACGTAACGCCCCCGACCCGGGCTTCCGGTCGATCTTGCAGTTGTGGTGGCTTCATACCCGGGTGAAGGCCGCATAGAGCCAACCGCACCGCAAGATCGGCGATGGCGTCAGGCGGGCGGGAGGTCGAAGAGCAGGCAGGTCGAGGTGGCGTGCGCGACCAGGCGGTCGGCGGCGTCGGTCAACCGAGCCTCGGCGAGGGCCGTACGCCGGCCGCGCTGAAGGACGGTGCCCACGCAGCGCAGCAGGCCCGACTCGACGGTGACCGGGCGGAGGAACTTCACCGTGAGGTCGAGGGAGGTGTAGCCCACGGCGGCCGGCAGGGTGGTGTGCACGGCGCAGCCGCAGGCGGTGTCGAGCAGCGTGCTGAGCACGCCGCCATGGACGGTGCCGAGAGGGTTGTAGTGGAACTCCCGCGGCACCAGCTCGACCACCACGCGACCCTCGTGCGCCTCCAGGCGCGCCATGTCGAGCAGCGACATGACCGGCGGCGGAGGCAACTCGCCGTCGATCATCGCGCGGAGCAGCTGCAGCCCGCTTCGCCGGCCGATCTGGCTCGCGCTGGTGGCCGGATCCGACCAGGTGTAGGTGCGCGTCCGCGGCGTCTGCGTCTGCGTCATGGACGCAGCCTCCCAGGTCTTGCTGGGTCTGTCAATAAGACTTAGGCTCGATGGCATGGCGGAGCGTCCCGCGGCCCTTGACTGGTCCATCGACAACTGCACGGTCGCCCGCGCGATGGAGATCCTCGGCGAGCGGTGGACGCTCGTCGTGCTCCGCGAGGTCTTCAACGGCATCCGGCGCTTCGACGACATGCGGGTGCGCACCGGCATTCCGCGGCAGGTGCTCGCCAACCGGCTCGCGATGCTCGTCGACCGGGGCGTACTGCGCCGCGAGCCCTACCGCGAGCCCGGCGCCCGGGTGCGTCACGAGTACCGGCTCACCGCGATGGGCCTCGACCTGTGGACCGTCCTGGTGGCGGTGCTCACGTGGGGCGACCGCTACCTGGCCGACCCCGATGGCTCCCCACTGTCCATCGTGCACCGTGGCTGCGAGGCCGAGATCAGCCCGCTGCTGGTCTGCGCCGCCGGCCACGAGATCCCCGAACCCCGCGACGTCGTCCCCCGCCCCGGCCCGGGCGCGCACCGCCGCGTGCCCGTCTGACTCGCGACGCCGAGGCGTCCCGCCCGAACGCGCCGGCGCTCCGGAGGCCGGCCGCGCCGCCGGCGTGAGGAAGCATCGATACGGGGTACGGTGCGGTCGATGACCACCGCCGTGCAGGACACTGCGTCGCGGCCCGCCGCCGCGTGGGCCCCGCTGCGGTTGCCGGTGTTCCGGTGGCTTTGGCTGGCGCTGCTGGCGAGCAACATCGGCACCTGGATGCAGACCGTCGGCGCGCAGTGGCTGCTCGTCGATGCGCCCAACGCCGCCACGCTGGTCGCCCTCGTGCAGACGGCCAGCATGCTGCCGATCGTCCTGCTCGCCCTCCCGTCCGGCGCGCTCGCCGACACCTTCGACCGCCGTCGGCTGCTGCTCGCTGTCCAGATCGGACAGTTCGTCGTCGGCGCCCTCCTCGCGACGCTCACCTTCGCCGACCGGATGCCACCGTCGTTGCTGCTGACTCTCACGTTCGCGCTGGGCGCGGGCCAGGCGCTCACCCTGCCGGCGTGGCAGGCGCTCATCCCCGAGCTGGTGCCGCGCAATGAGCTCGCGTCGGCGTCCGCCCTCGGCGCGATCAGCATGAACCTCGCCCGCGCCGTCGGGCCCGCGATCGCCGGCGTGCTCATCGCCCGTGCGGGGGTCGGGTGGGTCTTCGCCCTCAACGCCCTGTCGTTCCTCGTCTTCGCCGCCGTGCTGCTGCGGTGGCGCCGGCCGGCCGACGACGAGGACACGATGCCGGAGCGGTTCGGCGCCGCCGTGCGCGCGGGCGGCCGGTACGTGCGGCACTCGTTCGTCGTGCGCCGGATCCTCCTGCGTGCGGCCCTGTTCCTCGTGCCCGGCAGCGCGCTGTGGGCCCTGCTGCCGATCGTCGCGAGCCGCCGGCTGGGCCTGGGCGCCAGCGGGTACGGGCTCCTGCTCGGCGCGCTCGGCGTCGGCGCGGTGGCTGGCGCCCTCGTCCTCCCGCGCGTGCGCAGCCGCCTGTCGAACAACCAGCTGCTGTTCGCCGCGGGCATCGTCTTCGGCGCGGTGCTGCTCGTCGTCGGTCTGGTCCGCTCGCCCGCCGTCGTGACGCTCGCGCTCGTCCCGGCCGGCGTGGCCTGGGTGACGGTGCTCAGCAGCATCAACGCGGCCATGCAGCTGTGGCTGCCGAACTGGGTGCGCGCCCGCGGCCTGTCCATCTACCAGATCGTCTTCGCCGGCGGCCAGGGCTTCGGCGCGCTGGCGTGGGGCGCGCTCGCCGAGGCGACGAGCGTCGTCACGGCCCATGTCGCCGCCGGCGTGCTGATGATCCTCGGCGCCCTGACGGTGCGCTGGCTGCCGTTGCGCGAGACGGCCGGCATGAACCGCGAGTCAGTCGCCTACTGGCCCCAGCCGCACCTCGAGATCGAGGCCGAGCCGGATGCGGGCCCGGTGCTGGTCACCGTGCGCTACCGGGTCCCGACCGAACACGCCGATGCCTTCGTCGCCGCGATGGAGGGCGTACGGCGCTCCCGCATGCGCACCGGAGCCATGCGTTGGGGCCTGTTCCGCGAGGGCGAGTCCGCCGACCACTTCGTCGAGGTCTACCAGGTGCCCTCGTGGGATGAACACCTGCGCCAGCACGGCGGCCGGCTGACCGGCCGCGACGAGGAGATCGAACGGCTGGCCCTGGAGCTCGCCGACGGCCCGCCGGAGGTCGCCCACCTGCTCCCCGCCGGCGACCCGGCCTGAGTGCGGACATCGCGCTCGACCGGCGCAGGACGTGCCCTCCTGCGCCGCCCTCCCGTCGATCATGAAGTTAGGCCGAACTGGGAGCACTTCCGATGGGCCTAACCTCATGATCGACGGGGGAGGGCGGGGAGGGCGGGGGAAGGCCGGCGCAGGAGGGCGTGGCCGCCGGCCGGCAGCCGCCCGTCGGCGGGCACGATGAGCGTGGCCAGGCTCTCCCTGGCCTAGAAGAGGAAGTAGCGCTGGGCCATGGGCAGCTCGGTCACCGGATCCGGCTCGATGACCTCGCCGTCGATCCGTACGGTGAAGGTGTCGGGCTCGACCTCGATGCGCGGCATCGCGGTGTTGAGCGGCAGGTCGGCCTTGCCGCGCGCGCGGGTGTCGGCGACCGGCGCCAGCCGGCGTCCGACCGCGAGCCGGTCGGCCAGCAGCGCGTCGATGGCGGCCGGCGCGACGAACGCGAGGCTCGTCGCGGCCGGCACGGCGCCGTACGCGCCGAACATCGGTCGGGGCAGCCGCGGCTGCGCGGTCGGGATGGACGCGTTCGCGTCGCCCATCCGCGCCCAGGCGATCATCCCGCCCTTGATGACGAGGTGCGGGGCGACACCGAAGAAGGCCGGCTCCCACAGCACCAGGTCCGCGATCTTGCCGGCCTCGACCGAGCCCACCTCGCCCTCGATGCCGTGTGTGACAGCCGGACAGATCGTGTACTTGGCGACGTAACGCCGTGCCCGCCCATTGTCGCCGGCACCGTCGCCGGGCAACGCGCCCCGGCGGGCCCTCATCACGTGTGCGGTCTGCCAGGTCCGCGTGACCACCTCGCCGATGCGGCCCGTCGCCTGCGAATCCGAGCCGATCATCGAGATCGCGCCCAGGTCGTGCAGTACGTCCTCGGCGGCCATCGTGCTCGGCTGGAGCCGGCTCTCGGCGAACGCGAGGTCTCCCGGCACCGACGGGTCGGGGTGGTGGCCGAACCTCAGCATGTCGAGATGCTCGTCGAGGGTGTTGCGGGTGTACGGGCGGGTCGGGTTGGTCGACGAAGGCAGGACGTTGGGCTGCCCGACGACGGTGAGGATGTCGGGCGCGTGCCCGCCGCCCGCGCCCTCGGTGTGGTAGGCATGGATCGACCGGCCGCCGATCGCGCGCAGCGTGTCCTCGACGAAGCCGGCCTCGTTGAGCGTGTCGGTGTGGATGGCGACCTGCACCCCGGTCGCGTCGGCGACTCGCAGGCAGGCGTCGATCGTTGCCGGTGTGGTGCCCCGGTCCGCGTGGAGCTTCAAGCCGCCGGCGCCGCCGCGCAGCTGCTCCCACATCGACTCCTCGCTGACCGTGTTGCCCTTGCCGAGCAGCAGCACGTTGACCGGCCACGGGTCGAGCGCCTCCAGCATCCGCGCGAGGTGCCAGGCATTGGGCGTGACCGCGGTCGCCTTGGTGCCCTCGGCCGGACCGGTGCCGCCGCCGATGATGGTGGTGATGCCGCTGGCGAGCGCCGTGGACAACAGCGTCGGCGAGATCAGGTGGACATCACTGTCCACCGCGCCGGCGGTGAGGATCTTCCCGTTGCCGGCGATCACCTCGGTGCCCGGACCGATCACCAGGTCGGGGTCGACGCCGTCCATCGTGTCGGGGTTGCCGGCCTTGCCCAGCGCGACGACCCGCCCGTCGCGGATGCCGACGTCGGCCTTGACGACGCCCCAGTAGTCGAGCACGACCGCGCCGGTGATGACCGTGTCGGGCGCGTTCTCCGCCCGGGTCGCGCGGGACTGACCCATCGACTCGCGGATCACCTTGCCGCTGCCGAAGACCACCTCGTCGCCGGCGGCCGGTCCGCCGCTGCGATCCTCCTCGACCTCGATCAGCAGGTTGGTGTCGGCGAGCCGGATCCGGTCGCCGATCGTCGGGCCGTACAGCGCAACATACCGCCGACGGTCGAGCGTGCTCACTGTGCCGCGGCTCCTGGGTCGAGCGGGCCGCCGCACTCGCCGCGCGTGCCCATGACCGCCCGCCGGCCAGCGAGCGGCACGAGGTCGACGTCGCGGTCAATGCCGGGTTCGAACCGGACGCCCGTGCCGGCGGGAACGGCGAGTCGCTGCCCCCAGGCGCCGGCGCGGTCGACGTCGAGCGCGGGGTTGGCTTCCGCGACGTGGTGGTGCGAGACGACCTGCACGGGCCGGTGGCCGGTGTTGCACACGCGCACGACGGTCACCGGCTTGCCGCGTTGATCTCGACATCGCCCTCGGCTGGCACGATCTCGCCGGGGATCACGATCTCCCCGGCAATCACGGTCTCGGCGGGAATCATGGGATCGGCTCGTGGACGGTGACCAGCTTGGTGCCGTCCGGGAAGGTGGCCTCGACCCGTATCTCGGCCAGCATCTCCGGCACGCCTTCGAGCACGTCGTCACGACCGAGCACCGCACGGCCGGCCGACATCAGGTCGGCGACCGTACGGCCGTCCCGCGCGCCCTCGAGCAGGAATGCGGTGATGACGGCCGTGGCCTCCGGGTGGTTGAGCCGCAGCCCGCGCTCCCGCCGCCTGCGGGCCACGTCGGCCGCGACGTGGATGAGCAGGCGCTCCTGCTCGCGCTGGGTCAGGAACAAGGAGACCTCCGGTGCGGTGCGAGATGGCGATCGTGCCACCGCCACGGTACGCACCCGATACGAGCGGTGCATGACCTATGCCCCCTCGCCGGCCGAAGTCGTGCGGGTCGTCCTCCGTCCATCATGGACCGACCCGGCATCGTGCGGCCGTACTGGTGGCCCCGAACAGATGCGCGGAACAGTGCACCGGCTCAGCGGAGCCAGAGGAGTGAGCAGTGACCGCCGCCGATCCCGAAACAGGCGCCTGGGACATCGACT
>DATDJX010000003.1:0-4625 GCA_036520275.1 Asanoa sp. | reverse complement strand
GCCGGCTCTGGCCGGCGGCGCTTCTCGCCGTGCTGGGGTCCGCGCTGACGATCGTCGCGGTGGCCGTCGCGGTCTGGCCCTCGGACGATCCCCAGGAGCCGCTGCCAGGGCGGTCCCTCTCAGATCGCGCCCTCGCCGCGGAGCGGCAGGCCGACGCGGCCCCCACGGTGGCGACCCGGCGCCGGCTCGTAAACCTCGTGGATCGCGACGCTGCTCGGCCGCGGCGGATCAGCATTCCCGCAATCGGCGTCTCCGCGCGCGTGGTGCCGCTGCACCGCGAGCCGGACGGGACCATGGAGACCCCGCGCAGATGGGAGAACACCGGCTGGTACGAGCCGGGGCCAGAGCCGGGCGAGCGCGGCCCGGCGGTCATCGCCGGCCACGTGGACTCAACAGCCGGCCCCGCCGTCTTCTACCGGCTCCGCGAGCTGCGCCGCGGCAACCTGATCAGCATCCGGCGGGCCGACGGCAGCATGCTCCGCTTCCGCGTCGAGGGCCTCGAGCGCTGGCCCAAGTCGGACTTCCCCACGCGGCGCGTGTTCGGTAGGCGGACGCGCATCTCGGTGCTGCGGCTCGTCACCTGCGCCGGCAACTTCGACACATCCACCGGTCACTACGTCGACAACACGATCGTGTACGCAGCCCGGGTCCCGGGCCACCGGCTGGTCCGCTAGCCCTTGTACTCCTGCAGGGTGTTGCCGCCGTCCACGACCAGCGAGTGGCCGGTGACGTACGAGCTCGCCGGCTGGGCGAGGAATGCCACCGCCACGGCGACCTCCGCCGGCGTGCCTGGCCGGCCGACGGGCGTGTGGCGCCCGGCCTCGAGCTCGGGCGCCGTAGAGCTGCCCGTGGCGATCCAGCCGGGCGCGACCGAGTTGACCGTGATTCCGGACGGCCCGAGCTCGACGGCCAGCGCGCGCGTGAGACCATCCATTCCGGCCTTCGCGGCGCTGTAGCTCGCCTCGCCGGGGATGCTCACGAGTGGGCCGGTCACCGAGGAGACGTTCACGATCCGGCCGTAGCCGCGCTCGAGCATCGCGGGCAGCGCGGCACGCGTGACGTTCGCCGCCGTGGTGAGCGTGCGCTCGATCGACAGCCGCCAGCGGCGCGCGTCGGTGTCGACGAACGGGGCCGCGAGGTCCTCGCCGCCGGTCTGCGTCATGCCGGCGTTGTTCACGAGGACGTCGAGGCGGCCGAAGCGCTCGAGCACCGCCTCGACGAGCCTCGCCGCGGCGGTGTCGTCGGTCAGGTCGGCGGTGCCGGCCCAGGCCGTCGCACCCTCGGCGGTCAGCTCGGCGGCACGCTGCTGCACCCGCTCGCTCGTCGCCGTAAGCGCGACCGCCGCCCCGCGGGCCGCCAGCTCGCGCGCGACCGCGAAGCCGATCCCGTCGTCCGCGCCGGCGCCGGTGACAAGCGCCACCTGGTCGGCGAGCGTCGAGTCGGAGAGGGGCGCCGGCACCGCGCGACCCTATCGTCGCGAGACCGATCGCGGCCGCCCCGAGGCGTCAGCGGAACTTCGCCGCGAGCGCGGGGTAACGCTGCACCAGTGCCTCCTGGTTCTCGTCGTCCCAGGGCTCACCCCTCGGGTCCCCCGATAGGTCCGAGTCGTCGGCGGGAAAGTCCTCGCCGGTAGCGCTCTCGTACGCGTCCGGAGCGACGTTGTCGGCGTTCTCCCAGTCGCCCTGCTCCGCGTCCTGAACGATGGGCGCGAGCGAGTCGGGGTCGCGCAGGGCCGCCTCGTATGCGTCACGCCCCAACGAGATCAGGTATGCGCGAAAGTCGCGGAAGCAGTCGTCCGAGCAGCCGTCGTCGATGACGTAGGCCGCTCCCCAGATGTCCCAGCTGTACGCCCGCTGGTCGAGCTCGTGGCGGATCCGCCCGAAGTCGACGATCTGCGGGCCGGGCAGCCGGCTGAGGCGCTCCTCGAGGAGCTCGGACTGGCGGCCCGTGTCGTTGCCGCTCTCAGCCCGCGTGTCGGCGGTGAGCTGCCAGAAGGCGGCGTCGTCCATCCCTGCGGGCTTGGCGCCGGCCGGCTGTCCGGCCGGCTCCGTCGACGCACCGGGCACGCCGGCGACCCGGGGCTCCGACGCGCCGTTACGGCTCGAGCCGAGCACGTAGGCGGCCACAAGCGCTGCCGCCACCAGAGCCAGGGTGCCGATGCTCGCGGTGTGCCTCAATCCGTGATCTCCACGCGCCCGGTTCTGAAGGTGGGCACCGGATTGCCGTCCTCGTCCTGGCTCCACTTCGCCTGCGAGCGCACGAGGCGCACCCGCAGGATGGCCGTATCGGCCCCTTCGATCGCCGTGGCGGCGTCCTCCCCCGTCAGCTGGGTGTCTCCCTGCCAGACGGTGGTGCGGGCCAGAAGCAGCGCCACGCCGTCCCCGCCGGCGAGCTGGGTGGCCTGCTTCTTGAGGCGCTTCGGGACCGAGCAGACCTCTTCGATCGAGATGGGCAGCTCGTTCCCGTCGGCGCCGTCCAGCGAGACGTTCAGGAGGAACATGTGCCTGTAGAAGGCAGGGGTGAACTTGAGCGCGGCGCCGCCGCTGTCTCCGGCCGCGTGCACGCTTGCCTCCTCCGCGCTCACGCAGTTCTTTCCGGCCGGCTGGTCGCTGCCGCTGGCTGACGCCGGGGTTGCCGCATGGGCGGGCGGGAGCTGTCCGAAGCCGATCGCGATGGCCACCGCCGCTGCCAGAAATGATCGCATCGACGGAACGTAGGAGAGCCTGCACCGCCCGGCGAGCGCGTTTCCCAATCACCGGCACGCAAAATGCTGTCGAGCCAGCATGCGTTCCGCGACTGATAGGCACCACGTATCGGCTGCGGGCGAAGGCCTTTTGGCCGGCCGCCGCACCCCGCCTAGGTTCTGCTGCATGACGATGTCGAGTGGACCCATGCCCATCCGCAGCGGCCTGGGATCGCCGATCGCCGGGCCGCGCAACCTGCCCCTGGAGCGCGAGAACCCGGACCAGTTCGCCGCGCCGCGAACCGACTCCGGCACGGTCCCCAACCTCAAGTTCTCCTTCAGCACCGCTCACAACCGGCTGCTCACGGGCGGCTGGGCTCGCGAGGTGACCACGCGAGAGCTCCCCGTCGCGACCGAGCTCGCAGGCGTGAACATGCGTCTGAAGCCCGGTGGCGTGCGTGAGATGCACTGGCACAAGGAGGCCGAGTGGGCCTACATGATCGCCGGGAGTGCCCGCCTCACGGCGGTCGACGCGCAAGGGCGCAACTTCATCGACGACGTCGCCGCGGGGGATCTCTGGAACTTCCCGGCCGGGATCCCGCACTCGATCCAGGGCCTCGACGAGGGCTGCGAGTTCCTGCTCGTCTTCGACGACGGGAACTTCTCGGAGAACGAGACCTTCCTGATCAGCGACTGGTTCGCGCACACGCCGCGCGACATCCTGGCCAAGAACTTCGGCGTTCCCGAGGATGCCTTCGCGGACATCCCGCTCGACTTCGAGCACTCGCGCTACATCTTCCCGGGGCCGATGCCGGGGCCGATCGCCTCGGACGCGGTCACCGCGGCCGCCGGCACCGTGCCCGAGTCCTTCAGTCACCGGCTGATGGACCAGCCGCCGGTCACGGTCGCGGGCGGGCAGGTCAGGATCGTCGACTCGTCCAATTTCCCGGCGGCGAGCACCATCGCGGCGGCCCTGGTGGAGGTGGAGCCCGGGGGGCTGCGCGAGCTCCACTGGCACCCGAACACGGACGAGTGGCAGTACTACATCTCGGGAAGCGGCGTCATGACCGTGTTCGCGTCCGGCGGCAAGGCCCGGACGTTCGACTACCAGGCCGGCGACGTCGGCTACGTCCCGTTCGCGATGGGGCACTACATCGAGAACACGGGGGACGAACCGCTGCGGTTCCTCGAGATGTTCCGCAGCGACAGGTTCGCCGACGTGTCGCTGAACCAGTGGATGGCGCTCACCCCGCCGGAGCTGGTCCAGGCGCACCTCAATCTCGACGACACGACGATGGGCGCCCTGTCCGGAGACAAGCCGATCGTGGTGCGGTAACGGGCCTACATGGCGTATGACTGGAGGCCAACCGCGGCTCGGTCCGCCACCACAGACCCCAACGTGGTGGTCCCGCGGGTCGGCGCTCCAAGGGAGGACATCACCATGGCCGCCGCCATCGAGCAGTTCATCGAGGCGGCGGAGCAGGGCCAGGCCGTCAACCGCAGCGGCCGGACCTACCGCCCTAGCGCCCTCCGCGACCTGAGCGGCATCCTGAGGTACCACGTCGCGCCCGAGCTCGGAGACATTCCGCTGCGCGAGGTCGGCCGGCGGCATGTCCAGGGGCTCGTCGACCGGCTCGCGGAGGAGGATCTGTCCGAGAGCCGCATTCGCTCCGTGATCAGCGCCCTGCGCGGGCTCTACGGCTACGCGATCGATCACGGCTACGCGGAGTTCAACCCGGCCGACGGACTCGTCATGCCGCCCATCGGCGGCGCCCCCTCCAGTGAGGAGCCGACCCGCGAGGAGCCGACCCGCGAGGAGCCGACCCGCGAAGAGAATCGAAGGCCGACCCTGGTGGACCGGCTTGACGACGCATGGGCCGAGCGGCCCAGATGGGAGGACCGTCCGAAGCGGGTCGACCGGCGGGAGCGAGACGACGAGCCG
>DATDJX010000002.1:0-8137 GCA_036520275.1 Asanoa sp. | reverse complement strand
CGGCGCGGCATGCGCTCGATTGTGCCTCGCGAAACCGTCAGAGGTGCCCGGTCAGCCGGGCCACCCCGGGACGCTGCGCGTCGGCCGGTATGCGGTGGCGGGCGCGCTGGTCGAGATACCGCCGCCAGCGCAGGAAATCGGTCACCGGGGCCATTCTCTGCGCGTAGCCGCGCCGGCCCGCGCACAGGTAGCTGCCGTGGTCGAGGCGGGTCAGCGTCAGGAACGCCTTCGGCCAAGGCACCCGGTCGTAGGTGGCGCGGCCGGTCGCGCACGGCACGATGGGGTCGGCGCTGCCGTGGACGAACAGCGTCGACGCCGCCGGGCCGCCGAAGGCGATCCCCCGCCGCGCGCCGTCGAGGCGGCTCACCGCGTCCACCACCGCCCAGGCGTCGGCGGGCTGGTTGGGCAGGCCGGCCCGCTCGACCGGCGCGCCCTTGTGGGTGTGCGGGCACATCGGCGCCACCACGACGAAACCGTCCGCGGCCGGGCGCGTGGTGAGCTGCTTCGCGTCTTCCGGCCGGCTGCCCAGGCCGTGGCTGTCGACGATCAGCGCGAAGCGCGGCCCGTCGGCGACGGCCACCTCGCGTCCGCCCCGCGCGGCGGCGCCGCCACCGCCGCGCCACATGCCGACCGGGCGAGCGCCACCAGCACGGCGACCGGGGCGGACACCGGTCGCCCCGCACCCATGTCCCCACGGTAGAGCCGGTTGATCAGTACGAGGTCAGCCTTTCCGGTGTTTGGTCGCTCGAGTGCGGTTCGCTATGGTCGTCGGCATGTCGAAGGACTACGTCGACCCGAGCGGCAACACCGAGCAGTTCCAGGCCTTCATGGCGCGCCAGGAGACGACCCCGGCTCCGACCCCGGCCGCCACCAGGATGCCGCTGGTGATCGGCGCCGTCGTCGCCGCCGTCATCGTGATCGCGGTGGTCGCGTTTCTCGCGCTTTAGCCCCCCACCACGGCGAGCGCCTGGTCGGCGATCTCGCGTTCCTCGTCGGTCGGCACCACGCAGACCGCGACCCTCGCCCCGTCGGGTGAAATGACCCGTTCCCCCGTGCCCGCGTTGCGCGCCGGGTCGACGACGATGCCCAGCCGGTCCAGGCCGGCCAGCGCCGCCGCCCGTACCGGCGCGGCGTTCTCACCGACCCCGGCCGTGAACGCGATCGCGTCCAGCCGCCCGAGCAGCGCGTAGTAGGCGCCGACGTACGACGTGATCCGACGGCAGTAGACGTCGAAGGCGAGCACGGCGGCGGCATCGCCCGCGTCGCGCCGGCGCATCAGCTCCCGCATGTCGTTGACGCCGGCGAGGCCGCGCAGGCCGCTGCGCGTGTTGAGCAGCCGGTCGATCTCGTCGACCGACATGCCCGCCTCCCGGTGCAGGTGCACGACGACGGCGGCGTCGAGGTCGCCGCTGCGGGTGCCCATCACGAGCCCCTCCAGCGGGGTGAGGCCCATCGAGGTGGCGACGCTGCGGCCGCCCTCGACCGCGCACGCGCTGGCGCCGTTGCCGAGGTGCAGCGTGATCGTGTTGATCTCCGCGAGCGGTCGCCCCAGGAGGGCGGCGGTGCGGCGGGACACGTACGCGTGGGAGGTGCCGTGGAAGCCGTACCGGTGGATGCCGTACCGCCGCGCGACCTGTGCGTCGATGGCGTACGTGGACACGGCTTCCGGCAGCGTGCGGTGGAAGGCGGTGTCGAAGACCGCGACCTGCGGCACGCCCGGTAGCCGCTTGCGCGCCACCTCGATGCCGGCGAGATTCGGCGGGTTGTGCAGGGGCGCGAGCGGGGCGAGATCGCGGATGGCCTCGATCACGTCGTCGTCGACCACGGTCGGCCCGTCGAAGCGCAGGCCGCCGTGGACCACGCGGTGGCCGACGACCGCGAGCCCGTCGAGGTCGAGCGGTTCGAGCGCGCCGGCGAGGGCGGCGTCGTGGTCGGGTGGCCCTGCCCCGGGGCCGGCCTCGCCGATCCGTTCGACCGTCCCGTCGGCGAGCACGTCCGGCCCGTCGTAGAGCCGGTACTTCAGCGAGGACGACCCGCTGTTGAGCACCAGCACGCCGGCCCCGCTCACCGCCGCCACACCCCCGCCGATCTTGGACTTGTCGTCAGCCATAACGGGCAAATCGACGCGGCGGGGCATCATGACGAGGCCGCCTGGATCGCCGTGATGGCGACGGTGTTGACGATGTCCTTGACGGTGGCGCCGCGGGACAGGTCGTTGACCGGCCGGCGCAGGCCCTGCATGACCGGGCCGACGGCCACGGCCCCGGCCGAGCGCTGCACGGCCTTGTAGGTGTTGTTGCCGGTGTTAAGGTCCGGGAAGACGAACACGGTCGCCTTGCCGGCGACCGCGCTGCCCGGCAGCTTGGTCGCCGCGACGTCGGCGTCGATCGCCGCGTCGTACTGGATCGGCCCCTCCACCGGCAGCTCCGGGCGCCGTTCCCGCACCATCGCCGTGGCCGCGGCGACCTTGTCGACGTCGGCGCCCGTGCCCGAGGTGCCGGTCGAGTACGACAGCATCGCCACTCGCGGCTCGATGCCGAACGCGGTCGCGGTGTCCGCGCTGGACAGCGCGATGTCGGCGAGCTGGGCCGCATCGGGGTCGGGGTTGACCGCGCAGTCGCCGTAGACCAGCACCCGGTCGGCGAGCAGCATGAAGAACACGCTCGACGCGACGGAGACGCCCGGCACGTTCTTGATGATCTCGAACGCGGGCCGGATGGTCGCGGCCGTCGTGTGCGTCGCGCCGGACACCATGCCGTCGGCGCGTCCGGTGTGGACCATCAGGGTGCCGAAGTAGTTGGGGTCGACCACCACGTCGCGGGCCAGGTCGAGACTCACTCCCTTGTGGACCCGCAGGTGCGCGTATGTGGCCGCGAACTCCTCGCGCCAGGGGCTTCTCGCCGGGTCGACGACGTCGGCGCCGGCGACGTCGACGCCGAGCTCACGGGCGCGGCGGGCGATCTCGGCGGGGTCGCCGAGCAGGGTGAGGTCGGCGACGCCGCGGCGCAGCAGCACCTCGGTGGCGCGCAGGATCCGTTCCTCGGCACCCTCCGGCAGCACGAGCCGGCGGCGCTGCGACCGTGCCCGGTCGATGAGGTCGTACTCGAACATCAGCGGAGTCACCCGCGACGACCGCGCCACGCTGAGCCGCCGCACCAGCTCGGTGGTGTCCACGTGGGACTCGAAGGCGCCCAGCGCCGCCTCGACCTTGCGCGGGGTCGCGGCGCTCGGCCGGCCCTCGACCCGGCTGGCGGCGGCGACGGTGTGGTAGCTGTCGGTCGGCACGGACACCAGGGCGAGGCCGGTGTCGAGCCGGTCGAGGAGCTTGCTGACCCGCGGATCCGGCTGCTCGCCGAGGGTAAGCACGAGGCCGGCGACCGGGACCAGGCCGCTTCCGTGCGCGGCGCTCGCCGCGACCAGCAGGTCTGCCCGGTCGCCGGGCGTGATGACCAGGCAACCCGGCGTGAGGTGGTCGAGGAACGTGGGCACGTGCGCGCCGCCGACGACGTAGTCGAGCACGTCGCGGTCCAGCGCCGCCAGATCGCCGGCGACCAGCGTGCCGCCCAGCGCCGCGGCCACCTCGGCCACCGTCGGCGCGCCGACCATCGGCACCTCGGGGATGACGTATGCGGGCACCGGCAGCTCCGGCGGCGCCACGCCCGGCGCGGCCCGGTTGGCGATGACCGCGAGCACGGTGGCGTCCATGTCCTCGTACGCGTGGTACGCCGTGCGGGCGGCGTTGGCCAGCTCCTGCGACGTCGTCGCGGTCGATCCGTCGACCACCGCGACTACCACGCTGCCGAACTCGTTCGCCAACCGCGCATTGAAGCCGACCTGCCGGGGGTCGTCGCTCTCGTCGAGGTCGCTGCCGATCACCACCAGATAGCCCGCATCGCGGGCGGCGACCCGGTAGCGCTCGACGATCCGGCCGATCAGCTCCTCGCGCCGGCCGGAGCCGACGAGCCCGGCCGCCTCGGCCCGGGTCGCGCCATGCATGGCGGAAGCGCCCAGCGGGATCGCGTAGCGGGTGCGGAGCAGCTCGAGGATCGGGTCGGCGGCCGGCGTCGAGACCAACGGCCGGAACGCGCCGATCCGCGGCACCTGGCGGGACAGGAGCTCGGCGATGCCGAGCGCGACGGTCGACTTGCCCGCACCCGGGCCCAGCCCGGCGATGTAGACGCTGCCTCCCACGCGCACAGCCTAAGCGGCCACGCCCCGCACCACCCGTGATCATGGCGTCCCTGAGGGCGTGATGAGTTCCGCACGTCGCCATGATCAAGGGGCCCTCGCCGCCGGGCTGCCATGATCGTGAGGGAAGGGGGTTGGGTCGGGTTACTCGTCGGCGTCGTCGTCGAGCCGGGCGAGCCAGGTGGCGAACCGCTCGAGCGGGGTCTCGAACTCCGGGTTGTCGTCGAGGAAGTCGCGCAGCCGTTCGGCCACCCACTCCAGCGAAACCGTCTCCTCGCCCCGCCGCTCGACGAGCTCCTCGATGCCGCGGTCGGTGAAGTACACCCGCGTCCCCTACTCCGGCTGCTCCGCCTCGGCGGGCGCGGTCTCGGGCTCGGACGCCGGCTCCTGCGGCCTCGGCAGCACCGCCTCGACCACCGCCGCCTGCTCGGCGGCGTGCAGTCGCGCCGAGCCGACCGCGGGCGCGGCCGCCGCGGGCCGGGAAATCCGCCGCAGCTGCGGCAGCCCGCGCACGTGCTCCATGAGCTGGAGCGCCATGAACGACCAGGCGCCCTGGTTGGCGGGCTCCTCCTGCGCCCAGACGTAGTCGACCGCGTTGGGGTAGCCGGCCAGCACCTCGCGGAGCTCATCGACGGGGAGCGGGTAGAGCTGCTCCATCCGGACGATCGCCGTGTCGGTGCCGGGCTTGCCGCCGGCGGCTGTCGCCGCCGCGACCCGTTCGGCGCGCGCCCCGAACAGGTCGTAGTAGAGCTTGCCGCTGCACAGCACCACGCGTTTCACGCCGGCCGGGTCGAGGTTGGCCGCGTCGGGGATGATCGGCTGGAAGGTCCCGTGAGTGAAGTCGTCGACCGGCGAGACCGCCCCCTTGTGGCGCAGCAGCGACTTCGGCGTGAACACCACCAGCGGCTTGCGCTTCGGCGACAGGGCCTGGCGGCGCAGCAGGTGGAAGTAGTTGGCCGGCGTCGTCGGGATCGCCACCCGCATGTTGTCTTCGGCGCACATCTGCAGCCACCGCTCGAGGCGGCCGGAGGTGTGGTCGGGGCCCTGGCCCTCGTGGCCGTGGGGGAGCAGCAGCGTCAGCGCCGACTGCTGGCCCCACTTCACCTCGCCGGAGGTGATGAACTCGTCGGCTACCGCCTGCGCGCCGTTGGCGAAGTCGCCGAACTGGGCCTCCCACAGCACCAGCGCCTCGGTGTTCTCCACGGAGTAGCCGTACTCGAAGCCCATCGCGGCGTACTCGGAGAGCAGCGAGTCGTGTACGAAGAACCGGGCCTGCCCCTTCGCGAGGGTGGACAGCGGCAGGAAGTCGTCGCCGGTGCTGGCGTCGACCACCGAGGCGTGCCGCTGCACGAACGTGCCGCGGCGCGAGTCCTGCCCGGCCAGCCGCACGGTGACCCCGTCGGCCAGCAGGGTGCCGAACGCGATGATCTCGCCGAAGCCCCAGTCGATGCCGCCCTCGATGGACATCTTGCGGCGCCGGTCGAGCAGCTGCTGCAGGCGCTTGTGCGGCGTGAAGCCCTCGGGCAGCGCGACGTGTGCCTCGCCGACCGCCCGCACGGCGTCGGCCGTCACCGCCGTCTCGACGGCAGGCTCCGGCTCGGGCTGCCGCACCCGCGCTGGGCGGGTGCCGGTCGAGGCCGCGTCGCGGGTCGCCTTGAACACCAGCTCGAGCTGGGACTGGTAGTCGCGCAGCAGTTCCTCGGCGTCTTCGACGCCGATGTCGCCCCGACCGATCAGCTCCTCGGTGTAGAGCTTGCGGACCGATCGCTTCTGGTCGATGATCGCGTACATCAGCGGGTTGGTCATCGACGGGTCGTCGCCCTCGTTGTGGCCGCGGCGCCGGTAGCAGACGAGGTCGATGACGACGTCCTTGTTGAACGTCTGCCGGTAGGCGAACGCCAGCCGCGCGACCCGGACGACCGCCTCGGGGTCGTCGCCGTTGACGTGGAAGATCGGCGCCTGGATCATCCGGGCGACATCGGTCGAGTAGAGCGACGAGCGCGAGTACTCCGGTGCGGTGGTGAAACCCACCTGGTTGTTGACGACCACGTGCACCGTGCCGCCGGTGCGGTAGCCGCGCAGCTGCGACAGGTTGAGCGTCTCGGCCACCACGCCCTGGCCGGCGAACGCCGCATCGCCGTGGACGGCCAGCGGCAGCACCGTGTAGCCCTCGAGCTTGAGGTCGATGCGGTCCTGCTTGGCGCGCACGATGCCCTCCATCACCGGGTCGACCGCCTCCAGGTGGGACGGATTGGCGGTGACCGAGACGGTGATCGCGTGCTCGCCGTCCGGCGTCGTGTACTTGCCGGCCTGGCCCAGGTGGTACTTGACGTCGCCGGAGCCGTGCGCCGACCTCGGGTCGATATGCCCCTCGAACTCCGAGAAGATCTTCTCGTACGGCTTGCCGACGATGTTGGCGAGCACGTTGAGCCGGCCGCGGTGGGCCATGCCGATGACGACCTCGTCGAGGTCGCTCTCGGCGGAGGCCTGCAGCACCTCGTCGAGCAGCGGGATCAGCGACTCCGAACCCTCGAGCGAGAATCGCTTCTGTCCCACGTACTTGGTCTGCAGGAAGGTCTCGAACGCCTCGGCCGCGTTGAGCCGGTTGAGGATGTGCTTCTGCTCCTCGCGGCTGGGCTTCTCGTACTTGCGCTCGACCCGGTCCTGGATCCAGCGCCGCTCCTCCGGGTCCTGGATGTGCATGTACTCGATGCCGATCCGCCGGCAGTAGGAGTCGCGGAGCACGCCGAGGATGCTGCGCAGCCTCATCCGCTGCTTGCCGGCGAAGCCGCCGACCGGGAATTCGCGGTCGAGGTCCCACAGCGTCAGCCCGTGCTGCCGCACGTCGAGGTCGGGGTGCTTGCGGATCTTGAACTCGAGCGGGTCGGTGTCGGCCATCAGGTGGCCGCGCACCCGGTAGGCGTGGATGATCTCGATGACCCGAGCGGTCTTGTCGATCTGGCCCTCGGATGTCACCGCGACGTCGCGCACCCAGCGCACCGGCTCGTACGGGATGCGCAGGGCGGTGAAGATGTCGTCGTAGAAGCCCTGATCGCCGAGCAGCAGCTCGTGGACCGTCTTGAGGAACTCGCCGGACTGCGCGCCCTGGATGATCCGATGATCGTACGTGCTGGTCAGCGTGATGATCTTGCTGATGGCCAGCTCGGCGAGCTTCTCCTCGGACATGCCGGCGTAAGGCGCCGGGTATTCCATCGCACCGACGCCGACGATCGTGCCCTGGCCGACCATGAGCCGCGGCTGCGAGTGCACGGTGCCGATGCCGCCGGGGTTGGTCAGCGAGATCGTGGTGCCGGCGTAGTCCTCCATCGTCAGTTGGTTGCGGCGGGCGCGGTGGACCACGTCCTCGTACGCCTGCCAGAACTTGCGGAAGTCCAGCTGCTCGCAGCCCTTGATGGACGGCACGACCAGCGTGCGCGAGCCGTCGGGCTTGACGAGGTCGATCGCGATGCCGAGGTTGACGTGTTCGGGTTTGCGGACGGCCGGCTTGCCGCCGTCGGAGACGAACGAGTAGTTCATCTCCGGGTGCTCCCGCAACGCCCGGACCATCGCGTAGCCGATGAGGTGGGTGAAGCTGACCTTGCCGCCGCGGCCGCGGGCCAGGTGGTTGTTGATCACGATGCGGTTGTCGACGAGCAGCTTGGCCGGCACGGCCCGCACGCTCGTCGCGGTCGGGACGCTGAGCGAAGCGTCCATGTTCTGCACGATGCGGGCGGCCACGCCGCGCAGCTGCTGGGTCTCCGCGTCGGTGGCCTTCTCCGGCTCGGGTTTCGCCTTCGCCGGCGCCGGAGCGGGCTCGGTGTCGGTGACGGCCTGGGCCGCCGGCTTCGCCGGCGCTGTCGTCGTCGGCTGCGCGGTCGCCTTCGGGGCGGGCGCCTGGCCGTCGCCCTTCGGGCGGTCGGGCGCGGCGGACGTGACCGCGGCCCGCGCG
>DATDJX010000001.1:0-6729 GCA_036520275.1 Asanoa sp. | reverse complement strand
CCGGGGCCGGAAAGAGCACGCTGCTCGCCGCGCTGGCCGGCCTGCTCGCGGAGGACTCCGGCGAGCAGGAGGGCACGATCGAGATCGACGGGCTCGATCCACGCAAGGCGCGGGACCGGGTCGGCATCGCGTTCCAGGACCCCGAGACCCAGCTCGTGATGTCGCGGGCCGGCGACGACGTCGCGTTCGGGCTGGAGAACCGGGGTGTGCCGGCCGAGGAGATCTGGCCGCGCGTCGACGCGGCGCTGGCCCGGGTCGGCTTCCCGTACGGCCGCGACCGGGCCACCGCGGCCCTCTCCGGGGGCGAGCAGCAGCGGCTGGCCCTGGCCGGCATCCTGGTGCTCCGCCCCGACCTGCTCCTGCTCGACGAGCCGACGGCGAACCTCGACCCGGCCGGCGCCGCGCTCGTCCGCTCCGCGCTGGCCACCGGGGTGGACCGGGACACGACGGTGCTGCTCGTCGAGCACCGCGTCGCCGACGCGGTAGCCCTGGTCGACCGGGTCGTCGTCCTCACACCGGGCGGCCGGATCCGTGCCGACGGCCGGCCCGGCGAGGTCTTCGCCGTCCACGGCGACTCCCTGGCGGCCGAGGGCGTGTGGGTGCCGGGCCATCCGGTCGCCCCGCGCCGGGCCACGGGTGCCCCGGGCGACGAGCTGCTGCGGGCGGAAGGGCTCACGCTCCCTCGCCGGCTGCCGCCGACCGACCTGACCGTACGAGCCGCCGAGGCGCTCGCCGTCGTCGGACCGAACGGCGCCGGCAAGTCGACCCTGGCGCTGCTGCTCGGCGGCCTGCTCAAGCCGGGTGACGGGCGCCTCGCGGCGTCCGCCGCGCTGGCCGGCGGCGACGCGGCCCGGCCACCGTACCGCTGGCCTGCGCCGGCGCTGACCCGTCGGATCGGTTCGGTCTTCCAAGACCCGGAGCACCAGTTCGTCACGTCGACCGTCTACGAGGAGCTGGCGCTCGGACCGCGCCGGCTCAGGCTGCCGTCGTCCACGGTGGAGTCCACCGTGGACGAGCTGCTCGCGCGGCTGCGGCTCGACCGGCTCGCCCGGGCCAACCCGTACACACTGTCCGGGGGCGAGGCGCGGCGGCTCAGCGTCGCGACCGCGCTGGCCACCGCGCCCCGGCTGCTCGTCCTCGACGAGCCGACCTTCGGCCAGGACCGGCGCACCTGGGTCGAGCTGGTCGACCTGCTCGCCGGGCTGCGCGAGGAGGGCCACGGCGTCGTCGCGGTCACCCACGACGCCGACTTCGTGGCGGCCCTCGCCGACCGCACGGCACGGCTGGGGGATCCGGCATGACCGGACGCAGTGCGGTCATCATCAGGCTCGGCCCGCCGGGTCAGGTCGCCTCCTCGCAGCCCACCGCCGCGACGACCCGCAGCGCCCGCACGCAGCCCACGCACGGCGAGGAGGCGGCATGACCGAACGCAGTGCGGTCATCGTCAGGCTCGGTCCGCCGGGTCAGGTCGCCTCCTCGCAGCCCACCGCCGCGACGACCCGCAACGTCCGCACGCAGCTCACCCACGGTGAGGAGGCGGCATGACCCTCGAGGCGGTGATGGTGCGGTCGTCGGCGCCCCTGGCCCGGCGCAACCCGGTGGCCAAGCTGGTCGCCGGCACCGTCTTCTCGCTCGCGGTCCTCGCCACGCTCGACCCGTTGACCCCCGCGCTCGCCATCGCGGTCGAGCTGGTCGCGCTGCCGCTGTTCGGCGTCGGCTTCGGCGTGCTGCTGCGCCGGGCGTGGCCGATCCTGGTCGGCGTCGCCGGCGTCATGCTGACGATCGTGTTGTTCGCCGCCGAGCGGACGGGCGCCACGGTGGTCACCGTCGGCCCGCTGGACGTGACGACCGGGGTGCTGACCACCGCGCTGGGGCTGGGCCTGCGGCTCGTCGCGATCGCCCTGCCCGGCATCATGATCTTCTCGACGACCGACGCCACCGACCTCGCCGACGCCCTGGTGCAGAACGCCAAGGCGCCCGCCCGGTTCGCGATCGGCGCGCTGGCCGCGTTTCGGCTTGTGCCGCTGCTCGGCCAGGAGTGGCAGGCGCTGACGCTCGCCCGCCGGGCGCGCGGCATCGACGCCGGGTACCGGCCGCTGGCGGCCCTGCGGCTGTTCGTGTCGACGGCGTTCGCCCTGCTGGTCGGCGCGATCCGGCGGGGCACCCGGTTGGCGGTGGCGATGGACGCGCGCGGCTTCGACAGCGGGACCCCGCGCACGTACGCCCGCCGGCAGCCGTTCACGGCGGCCGACTGGCTGTTCATCGCCGGCACCGCGGCGGTCGCCGGCGCGATCCTCGCGGTCGCCGTCGGGACCGGGACCTTCCGCGGGCTGATCGGCGGATAGTCTGCGGCGCGTGGAGATCCGCCCGGTCACCGACGTCGCCTCGCTCGCCGGACCCGCCCACCGCCTCGTGCTCGACCTGGTCGACACCGGGGCGGCGCTGGGTTGGGTGCTGCCGCCGCCGAGGTCCGAGGTGGACGCGCTGTTGACGGCGGTCGCCGCGGCGGCACGGGCGGGCGACGCGGCGCTGTTCGCGGCGCGGGCGGACAACCAGCTGGCCGGCTTCGGCTACTGGCGCCGGTACGAGCGGCAGACCCACCGACCGCACGCCGACCTCGAGAAGGTCGCGGTGGCCCGGCCGTTTCAGGGCCGCGGCGTGGGACGGGCGCTGGCCTCGCTGCTCGTCGAGGCGGCCCGCGACGCCGGCATCGAGGTGCTGACCCTGGACGCCCGCGCGGACAACGAGCGCGCGCTCGCGCTCTACCGCAGCCTGGGCTTCAAGGAGTACGGCCGGTTGGCCGATTTCGTCGCCGTCGGTCACCTGCGCTACGACAAGGTCTTCTACGCATTGGACCTGCGCCGTCCCTGGCCCCGGCTCGGGCACCGTCGCTGATGGACGGTGCCCGGGCCGGCGTACCGGTCAGCTGCGACGGAAGGCGTACCGCCTGGTCTGTGGGGCGCCGCGCAGGCCGCGGTTGCCCACAGTGGAGCGGCCCCGCTCCTTGTGGTGCTTGGGCTTGGCCGGCTTGTCGTCGGAGACGTGCTGGTTGAGCTCGGGCGGCTCGACCGCTTCGAGGTCGACGGTGAACTTCTCGGCCTTGTGGTCAGGCATGGAGGCCTCCTCGCGATGGTGCGCAAGCGGAAGACGAATGCCCGGCGGGCGGTCAGAGCAAGACGGAAAGACGCCCCCCGAGCGCGATGCCCGCACGCGATGGACGCGGCGGACCGGCGGCTGATGAACCCGATGGCGTCAGGAGCGCATGAGCAGGACCGTACCCGACCGGGCGGCGGGGCGCCACGCATTTGGCGCCGCCGGCCGCGGGCGCGTCGGCCGTCAGTCCGCGGTGTAGACGACGATGTCGCTGAAGACGACCTGGAACGGCTTCACGCCCTCGCCGGAGAACGGGAACACGCCCACCGAGTCACGGCCCCGCTGCGGCGCCGGCGCGGCATTGCCGAGGGTGTCGGCGAGCGCCATCCGACCGACCGGGTGGCCGTCGAGGTAGAGCCGCAGGTCGCCGCCGACGAGCTCGACGCGTACCCGGGCCTTCTCGCCCACCGCCACCGTTCGCGCCCCGGCGTAGCGGAACTGGCCGAGAGTCGTCGTGGTCGCGATGCCGGGCACGCCGTGGGTGAGCACCTGCATCCGGTCGGCGCAGATCCGCACGGCGTAGCCGCCGTTGCTCACCGAGTAGCGCAGCCAGATCGCCCCGCAGCTATCGGCGGTGAGCAGGCGCAGGTCCACGTCCACCCGCGAGTCGGCAAGCGGCTGGCGCGGACCCTGGCAGCGGTAGGGGTTGAAGTTGGGCGACGTGACCACGAGGCCTCCGTCGAAGGCGCAGGAACCGCTGCTCGGGCTCTCGTCCTTGGCGAGGAACTGGTCCGGCCGGGTGAGCGGATCGCGCAGCAGCACCGTGAAGGTCGCGGCCGGCCCGGACGGGTCCGCGGTGCCGGTGGGCGTGGCGGCCGGCTCGCTCGGGTCCGGCGTGGCCGGTGTGGTGACCGCCGGGACGGGCGCCGCGGCGATCGAGGTGGCACCCGGCGTCGGCGCCGACTGGGCGCCGCCGGACCGCTGAACCGGCAGCACGTTGGTGAGGAAGCCGACAACGGCCAGCACACCGATCAGGAGGATCAGGGCGAGCAGCGCCGTCGCGATGCGACCCCAGCGGTCCACCGGGGGCGCCGGGTAGGGCGGCGGCCCAGGGTAGGGCGTGGGAAGCGCCGCGTACGGGGCCGGTGGTGGCGCCGGCGGACGCACCACCTCGGTCGCCGGCTCCCGCGGAGCGGGCACGATCGCCGTCTCACCGGCGATCGTCGTGTCGGCGCCCGCCGGAGCCGCCGCGAGCGCCGTCTCCGCGAGCGGGTGCTGGTCGGTGGCCGCCTTCGCTTGTTCCGCCGCGGCCAGCAGTGCGGGCTGGCGGGCGAACGCCGCGGCCAGCTCGCGCGGCCGGCGCTCGCCGGTGCCCAGCAGGTCGTCGAGCAGGTCGCGGGCGGTCGGCCGCTCGGCCGGGTCCTTCGCGAGCGCCTGGGCGACGAGGTCGCGCAGCAGACCGGACAGGCCCTCCAGGTCGGGCTCCTGGGTCATGATGCGCACGGCGGTGATCTCGGGGGTGTCGCTGCCGAACGGCGTCCGGGCCGTGCCGGCGTACGCCACGATCGCACCCCACGCGAACACGTCGGCCGCCGGTGTGAGCGCCGCGTCGGAAGCGGCGACGAACCGTTCCGGCGCCATGTAGGCGACCGTGCCGATCACCTGGCCCGTGCTGGTCGCCATGTCGGTGCCGTGCACCGCCCGCGCGATGCCGAAGTCAATGACCTTGGGGCTGCCCGGCGGCAGCAGCACGTTGCTCGGCTTGAGGTCGCGGTGGATGACGCCGGCGCCGTGGATGGCGGTGAGCGCCGTCGCGACGCCGATCGCCAGGCCGTGCAGGTTGGCCGGCGTGAGCGGCCCGCGCTCCTCGACCACGGCCGTGAGGCTGGGCCCGTCGACGTACTCGACGACCAGGTAGGGCGGGTCATGGTCGGGGTCGGCGTCGAGCACCTCGGCGGTGCAGAACGGCGGCACCTGCCGTGCCCTCTTGACCTCGCCGCGGAAGCGGCGGCGGAACTCCTCGTTGCCGGCCCGGTCGACCCGGATCAGCTTGACGGCGACCATCCGGCCCGACGGGTGCAATCCGAGGTAGACGCTGCCCATGCCGCCCTCGCCGAGGCGGCCGAGGAGGCGGTAGTCGCCGACGGCACTCGGATCGGTCGACCGCAGGGGCTGCACCCTGCCCTCGTCGTCGCCGGTCATCTGCGTATCTGCCCTCACCGCCCGCGGAATGTGCGACAGTATCGCATTCCCGCAGCACCCCGGGCTGTCCCCGATCAGGCGCGCGGCGGCGCGACCGGGTTGGGCAGGGCGCCGCCGAAGCGGCGGTCGCGCTGGGCGTACAGCTCGCAGGCGTACCACAGGTGGCGGCGGTCGAAGTCCGGCCAGAGCGTGTCGAGGAAGACCAGCTCGGCGTACGCGGACTGCCAGAGCAGGAAGTTGGACGTGCGCTGCTCCCCGGACGGTCGAAGGAACAGGTCGACCTCGGGGATCTCCGGGTGGTAGAGATAGCGCCCGATGGTCTTCTCGGTGACCTTCGCCGGGTCGATCCGGCCCAGCGCGGCGTCGCGGGCGATCGCCGCGGCGGCGTCGGCGATCTCTGCCTGGCCGCCGTAGTTGACGCAGAACTGCAACGTCAACGTCGAGTTGTCGCGGGACATCTCCTCGGCCGTCCGGAGCTCGGAGATCACGCTTTTCCATAGCCGCCCGGCGCGACCGGACCACACCACCCGTACGCCCAGGTCGATCAGCTGGTCGCGGCGCCGGCGGATGACGTCGCGGTTGAAGCCCATCAGGAACCGCACCTCGTCGGGCGAGCGGCGCCAGTTCTCGGTCGAGAACGCGTACGCCGACAGGTACGGTAGGCCCAGCTCGATGGCGCCCTCGATGGCGTCGAAGAGCGAGTGCTCGCCGCGCTCGTGGCCGGCCGTACGGGGCAGCCCGCGCTCCTTGGCCCACCGGCCGTTGCCGTCCATGACCATCGCGACGTGGCGGGGCAGGCTCGCCGGCGGCAACCGCGGCGGCCGGGCGCCCGACGGATGCGGCGTCGGCGCCTTGACCGGCCGTGCCGTCCTGATCACCGCATCGCCTCGCTGCGCTCGCTCACATGCTCTCCCCCGTCGTGCGGTCCACCAGCGGCAGCGAGCGTAACCCGCGCTCCAGGTGCCATTGCAGGTGTGCCGCCACGAGGCCGCTGCACTCGCGCCGAGGGGCAGCGTCGGACGCGTCGGCGACCCGCCAGTCGCCACCGACGAGCGCGGCCATGAGGTCGAGGGTGGCCGGCGCCGGGTGCGCCGCGCCGGGCGGGCGGCAGTCGGGGCAGACGCACCCCCCGGCCGGCACGGAGAACGCCCGGTGCTGGCCCGGCGTGCCGCACACCGCGCACCCGGTCAGGGCCGGCGCCCAGCCGGCGAGGCCCATGCCGCGCAGCAGGTACGCGTCGAGCACGAGCGTGCCGGCGTGCTCGCCGGCCGCGAGGGACTTGATCGCGCCGAGGGTGAGCAGGAACAGCCGCAGCGACGGTTCCCGCTCAACCGGGGTGAGCCGTTCCGCCGTCTCGGCGACGGCGCTCGCGGCCGTGTAGCGCGGGTAGTCGTCCAGGAACCGCTTGCCGTACAGCTCGATGCCCTCGACCTG